>NZ_DASVTX010000026.1:0-6671 GCF_036387355.1 Longimicrobium sp. | reverse complement strand
CCGCCGTTCTGTTCGCGCTCCCGGCGCACGCGCAGGAGTGCCCGGCGGCCGGAAATCCGCGCGCCGAAGCGGGATGGACCGCCTACCGCGCCGGCAACGCCGCCTCCGCGCGCCGGGAGTTCACGGAGGCGCTGCGGCTGTGCCCCGCGCACCTGGGCGCCCGCACCGGCCTGGGCTACGCCGCGCTGCGCGAGAACGCCGCGGAGGAGGCCCGCCGCCTGTTCCAGGGCGTGGTGGCAGAGTCGCCGGACAACGTGGATGCGCTCGTGGGGCTGGGCCTGGCCACGTGGCGGCTGGGCGACCAGGACGCGTCGCGCGCCGCCTTTACCCGCGCGCAGCGCATCGACCCGTCCAACGCGGACGCGCGCGACTTTCTGGCCCGGCTGGGCCCGGCGCCCGCCGCCCGCCCCGTGCGCGCGCCGCTCGTGCGCCCCGACACGCTCGTGTACCCCTCGCGCACGCGCGGCGACCACTTTGAGGTGCGCACGGCGCGCGGGTGGCAGCCGTTCTACTGGAAGGGCGTCAACCTGGGCGCGGCGCTTCCCGGCAAGCACCCCAGCGAGTTTCCGGACTCCGCCGTGTACGCGCAGTGGATCCGGCAGATGGCGGAGATGGGCGCCAACAGCATCCGCGCGTACACCATCCACCCGCCGCACTTCTACTCCGCGCTGCGGGCGTGGAACCTGGCGCATCCCGACGCGCCGCTCTGGCTGGTGCACGGCGTGTGGGCGGAGCTTCCGCCGGAAGACGACTTTGCCGACCCCGCGTGGGAGGGCGAGTTCTTTCAGGAAATGCGCTACGTCGTGGACCTGCTGCACGGCCGCGCCGACATCCCCGCGCGCCCGGGCCACGCCTCCGGCTACTACACGGCGGACGTGTCGCCCTGGGTGATGGCGTACATCATCGGGCGCGAGTGGGAGCCGTTTTCCGTGGTGGCGTTCAACCGGCGGCGCCCGGAACTGCGCGGCTTCCGCGGGCGCTTTCTGACGGTGGAGGGCGGCACGCCCATGGACGCGTGGCTGGGCAGGGCCAGCGAGTACATCGTCGCGTACGAGACGGACACGTACCACGCGCAGCGGCCCGTCGCCTACACCAACTGGCCCACGCTGGACCCGCTCACGCACCCCACGGAAAGCACCGTGGCGGAGGAGATCGCCATCCGCGAGCGGCTGGGCGAGCGGGTGGAAAGCAAGCCGCTGGAGTACGACAACGACGCCACGGGGCTGGACGCCAACCTGGTCACCCCCACCGCGCTCCTTCCCGCCGGCTACTTCGCCAGCTACCACGCCTATCCGTACTACCCGGATTTTCTGGTGCTGGACCCGGGCTACAACCAGGCGCGGTCCCCGGAGGGGCGCAGCAACTACTTCGGCTACCTCACGGAGCTCAAGCGGCACCATACGCACCTTCCCGTCGTCATCTCCGAGTACGGCGTGCCCACCAGCATCGGGAACGCGCACTTTCAGCCGCAGGGGTTTCACCACGGCGGGGTGACGGAGCAGCAGATGGCGCAGATCGACGCGCGCCTCACCCGCGAGATCGCCGAGGCGGGGATGGCGGGCGGGATGATCTTCGCGTGGATCGATGAGTGGTTCAAGAAGAACTGGATCGCCATCGAGTTCGAGATCCCGCTGGAGCGCAACCGCCTCTGGTTCAACCGCCTGGACGCGGAGCAGCACTACGGGATGATCGCCATGGACCCGGGCGAGGTGGTGCCCGGCGCCACGCTGGCGGACCGCGCCGCGGGATGGAGCCGCATCCGCCCGCTGTACACGGGGCAGGGCGGCACCCTGCGCGCCGCGTCGGATGAGGCGTACCTGTGGCTCCGCTTCGAAGGGGACGGCGGCCGCCTTCCCCCGGAGCTGATGGTGGGGATGGACGTGCTCAAGCCCGCGGCGGGCGACTTTCGCCTGCCGGGGCGGGTGGGGGCGCGGCTCCCCGTCGGGGTGGAGTTCGTTGTCCGCGCGACGGGGGACGAGGTGCGGGTGATGGCGGACCCGTCGTCCAACCCGTTCCGCGTGGAGCGCCGCGAGGGGATGGCGGGGCAGCCCACCGCCGGACCCTCCATTGAGCAGCCGCTTCCCGGCTTCTTCAGCGGGCGATGGCAGATGCGCTTCAACCGGCCGTTCATCAGCCAGGCCAACGAGGACGGCGTGTACGATTCGCTCCTCGTGGTCCCCAACCGCCGCCGCTTTGCGCGGGACGGAACGGAGTTCCCCGCGCTGGGCTACGACCGCGGGCTGCTGCGCCGCGGCGCGCTCCCCGACGGGCTGTGGGAGCGGGACGACGCGCGCGGCGTGCTGGAGGTGCGCATTCCCTGGGGGCTGCTGAACTTCACCGACCCCAGCGACCGGCGCGTGCTGCAGGATCCGGAGGGGCAGACGCCCGGCGACTTCGGCACGACCACGGTGGACGGCATCCGCATCGTCGCGGCGGCGCGCGAGGGCGTGGCGTGGCGGCAGTGGCCGGCCTCGGGGCGCGCGGCGGACGTGGCGCTGTATTCGTGGCCCACGTGGGAAGAGCCGAAGTGGCGGCCGCGCGTGCGGCCGGTCTACGGTGCCATGCGTGAGGTGTTCCGCACGCTGCGCCCGGAGGCGGAGGGCGGACGATGAAGCGCGTCCTGCTCGCCCTGGCCGCCGCGCTGCTGGCCGCCGTCGCGCCCGCCCACGCGCAGGACGAGGCGGACCGCGCCTGGGCCGCGGGCGACACTCGCGCCGCGCAGCCGCTGTACGAGGCACGCTTGCGCGCGGACTCGGCGGACACGCGCGCGCTGCACCGGGTGGCGCTCCTGCGCGCCTGGGCGGAGAAGTACGACGAGGCACTGGTGCTGTTCGACCGGCTGCTGCGGCTGGAGCCTGGCAACCGCGACGTGCAGGTGGACCGGGCCCGCGTGCTGGCCTGGCGCGGCGATCCCGCGAGGGCGGCGGCGGCGCTGGATCCGCTGCTGGCGGCCGATCCGGGCTACCTTCCCGCGCTGCAGGCCCGCGCGCAGTTCGCGTCGTGGGCGGGCAACTACGACGACGCGCTCTCCACCTACGGCCGCATCGCCCAGATCACGCCGGACGACCGCTCCGTGGGGCTGGACCAGGCGCGCGTGCTGGCCTGGGCATCCCGCTTTCGCGCCGCCGAGGCCGCGTACGACTCGCTGCTGCGGCGCAATCCGCGCGACGTGCCCACGCTGCTGGGGCTGGGGCAGGTGCTTTCCTGGGCCGCGCGGCTGGATTCCGCCGAATCCGTGTACCAGAACGTGCTGCGGATCGCGCCGGACGAGGTGGAGGCGCAGCGCGGGCTGGCGCGGGTGGCGGCGTGGCGCGGCAGGCTGGTGCTGGCGGAGCAGCGGTGGCGGCAGGTAATTGCGCGGAACGCGAACGACGCGACGGCGTGGGTGGGGCTTTCGCAGACGCTGCGCTGGCAGGGCAGGGACGCGCCCGCGCTGAACGCCGCCGAGCGCGCCGTCCGCATCGCGCCCACGGACCGCGACGCGCGCGAGGCCCTGCGGTGGGCGCGCATGCCCGTGGCCCCGCGGGTGAACGCCGCGCAGGTGTACGAGACGGACTCGGACCAGAACCGCATCCTCACCACCTCCGCCACCGCCGCGTACCGCCCGCTGGCCAGCGTGGAGCTTCGCGCGGACCTGTACGCGCGGCAGAGCCGCATCGGCGACGAGGGGGTCGCGGACGGCTTCTACCTGGACACGCGCACCACCGGCGGCGCGCTGACCCTGTGGACGCAGCTGGAGCCGGGGTGGAGCGTGTCCGGCACGGTGGGCGCCAGCCGGCTGGAGGACGCGGCCGATCCCATTCCCACCCTTCGCGCCACGCTCGGATCGCCCGCGCGCTACCCGGTCACGGCCGGCCTGACCGCCGGCCGCTCTCCGCTGGACGCCACCGCCGTGCTGATCGCCAACGAGGTGTACGTGGACGAGCTTTCCACCTGGGCCAACTGGGCGCCGGCGCAGGGGTGGACGCTCTCCGGCGGCGCGGGGGGCGCGCGCTTCACCAGCCGCGAGTCGCAGGACAGCAACGAGCGGTGGAACGGCAGCCTGGCGGTCGCGCGGCGCCTGTCGCGCCCGGTCACGCTCGGCCTGGGCGTGCGCGCCTTCGGGTTCCGCCGCGACCTGTCGGACGGCTACTTCGATCCGGACTTCTACGGCCTGGCCGAGCTGACGGCGCGGTGGCTGCGCGAGACGCGGCACTGGTCGCTCAATGCCGAGGTGGCGCCCGGGCTGCAGAAGGTGCGCAGCGACGGCGACCCCAGCGGCTCTGTGCGCGGCGGGGGGAGCGTGGCGTACGTCTTCATCCCCGGGCGGCGCGTCGTGCTCTCCGGCAACTTCGCCAACACGGGCCTGTCGCAGCTTTCCACCGGCGACGCGGGCAACTACCGGTATCGCTCGGTGAGCCTGTCGGGCGCCTGGACCTTCTAGCGCTCACGCCATCGCGCCACGCAGAAACGGCCGGCCCCCGCTCGCGGAGGCCGGCCGTTTTTCGGATCGTCATCCCCGATCGCGGGCTGACAGCTTCTCGCCGTCGGGGCTGTGCAGCGAGGCCGTTCACGCGCGCCGGGTTTCTGCCCAGCGCGTTCGCGACATCGCGTGCCACCCACCTCAACGCCCGAGTCCCATCCTGAGAGCGTGTTGAGAAGCACTGCTCGCGGAGCGCCTCGGCGCCTGGGTGTCATCCTGAGAGCGTTGTGAGAAACGATGCTCGCGTAGCGCCTCGGCGCCTGAGCGTCACCCTGAGAGCGTGTTGAGAAACACTGCTCGCGTAGCGCCTCGGCGCCTGAGTGTTATCCTGAAGGAGCAGCGCGCCGGATTCTCCGACGCGCCGCCGCCTGTGCGACTGAAGGATCCCGGGCCGAACCGTCGCCCGGGACGCTGGCGGGCGCGGCGTGCCCCGGACTCCTCGCGCCCGCGGAGCCCGAGAACGATGCGAACCGGGCGCGCATGGACGGGCCGTCCGGCCGTCCGTCGGAGCCCAGCGCCCGCACGTGAACGGCTGGTACCAGCGCCCCCGTCACGTTGACGCGCTTTCGTGCGACGCACGCTCGCTCACCCGCAGGATGTCACGGGCTGCGCCGCGACTTTGCCTTCGCGGTCGCGGTGTCCGCGCCGCGGCGGGCGGATGCCGATGCGGGGCGGCTCGCCGCGGTGCCCGTCGCGCGGCGGGTGGAGGTGGAATCCGCCGCGCGGCGCCTGGAGGTGGAATCCGCCGCGCGGCGCCGGGACGCGGAGTCGGCGCGCGGGCGGCTGGCGGCGGAATCCCTGCGCGCCGTCGCCGCGGATGCCGAATCCGCCGTTCCACCCGCGGGTTTCGACGCAGCCGAGTCGGGGCGACGTCGTGTCCTCCTGCGCGCCGGGCGCACGGGCGAGGCTGGCGATGATGCGGTCCGTGACGGGCTTCAGTTCGGCCGCCCGGTCCTCCCGGTACTCCACCGTCATGATGAGCGAGTGCGCCATGTCGAACACGCGCACCATCCGCACGCGGAACGCCGTGGTTCCCGTCCCGCGCCGGTAGTCGCTCACCAGCGCGGTGATTCCGTTGATGGTCCTGCGCTCCGAACCCGTCCAGGCCAGCAGCGTTCCCCCCGATGACGTCTCGATCCGGGCGCGCAGCACGCCGTCCAGCGCCTTGAGATCCGCATCCGAAGCCTCGCGGATCTCCTTCTGCGGAATGTCGTCCGCGTAGAACCGCGCGTTCAGGATCGCGGCGGCCTGGCCCTTGTCGTCGTTGCGGATGGCGGAATACGCCGTGTCCCGCCGCACGTCCAGGGTCTGCGGCGGCGCGGCGGGAGTCGCGGCGGCGGCTACCGCCCGGCCGGCCGTGTCGGTCCGGATCCAGTCGTTCGGTACCGCGACGGTCATGTTGTTGGGCAGCAGCACCGTCATCGGCGCGCCGGACGGCGGCGCGGGGGCCACCGCGGCGGCGGCCTGCACCGGGCGCGCGGGGGCCGGCTTTTCCGCGCTGCCGCCGGCGAACACCTGCGCGGCGTATGGATACGCCATCCATCCCAGCAGTCCCAGGATCACCAGCCCGGCGAGCGCGTACCATCCGGCCCGCGACCGCTTGCGCGGCTCCTCGCCCGGCACTGGGCGGGACTCGCCGGAAACGACCTCCACCTCCTCATCGTACGTTTCCCGCCGCACGGACCCGCCGTCCACCGCAGCGTGCGCTGACGGATCGTACCGCGATTCCACGGGGATGACGGGCTCCGGGGGCGTGACCGCCTCGACCCGAGCAGGCGCGATCGGCTCCTCGCGCGCGTCGGCCGGGCGTTCCGCGAGCGGCGCTGGCGGGACGGGTTGATGGGTCTCGGCGGCTGGTGGGCGATGCACCGGCGCGGCGACCGACTCAACCGGCCGGACAGGCTCCACCACGGGCGCGACTGGCCGCACCGGCTCTACCGGAGGCGCAACCGGCCGTACCGGCTCCACCGGACCTGCGTGCTGGACGGGAGGCGTGTGCTGGACAGGACGAGCCGGCAGGGCGGGCGTTGGCGGAACGGCCGGAACCGCGGGATGACGAACGCCCTGCGCCGCCTCCGCCGCCGATCCTGCCGCCGGACTCGCGGATTGAGCAGGCGCGCCGGAGGCCGCTGCCCGGTACTTGCCCCGCAGCGGCTCCAGCGCCACCCGGGCCGGGGCAAAGGCGGGCATTCCCGGATGCCGCACGGGC
>NZ_DASVTX010000025.1:0-1958 GCF_036387355.1 Longimicrobium sp. | reverse complement strand
CGCAGCGCTTCGCACAGGATGACAAGGCGTTTGTGCTCCAAACTGTCTGTAGCGCAGTGACTTGTCATCCTGAGGAGGCGCCGGAGGCACTCGCGGCGGAACGACATTCTGGCGCCGACGAAGGATCTGCTATGCCCGCGAGAACGGGCGTGCGTGTCGCGACGTTGGCTCGGCGGCAAGAAGATCCTTCGACTCCGCGCCACAGTTCGGTGCCGCGAACGAGCGGTGAGGCGCTCCGCTCAGGATGACAGTCTACTGCGCACCCAAGTACTTGTCGCGCATGAACTTGTCATCCTGAGGAGGCGCCGCAGGCACCATCCTCCACGCCGAGTGCTGGCGCCGACGAAGGATCTGACATGCCTGCGAGAACGGGCGTGCGTGTCGCGACGTTGGCTCTGACCGATTCAAGCGCGGTCGATGATCGATAGCATTGAGTGCGGCGCGTGGTGGGGAGCGGCGAGGAGTGCCGGGCACGCCGCGCCGGCCAGCGTCCCCGCGGCGAGTTCGGCCCCGGATCCTTCAGTCGCACAAAGGCCGGCTTGTGAGAGAGTGAGGCGCGCTGCTCCTTCCGGATGACGCTCAGGCTCCGAGCCGCTGCGCAAGCAGTGTTTCTCAACACGCTCTCGGGATGACAGGTTCGGAGCGTGTGTAACGGTTTGCGGTGCATGGGCTTGTCGCCCTGGGGGGGGCGGGAGCACACGCCTGCCCGGGGCGCGCGAGCAATGGGTCAGGGGCGCGTGGTGGCGACGGGGACGGCGTGGTTGCACAGGCGCGCGAGCTGCTCGTCCGAAAGCGACTCCCAGTCCGGCGGGCGCTGGTAGAAGCGGCGGCGCTCCGAGGCACTCTGAAAGGTAAGCCAGCCCTCCGCGGCGTCCTCGTGCAGCAGGCTGCCGGGCTGCTCACCCCCCGCCACCCGCAGCGTGGGCTGTACGTCCCAGACCTGCCACTGCACCCCCCGCGCGTCGCTGAACTCTCTCATCGCCATAAGACTACCCGTACGTAACCAGCGTGTGTCCCGCCGCGCGCCACGGAACCTCCCGGCCCATGCCCGGCCGGGACGGGTGAAACGAGTACCCCCCCCGCCCGGCGCAAACGCCACTGGCTGCGCAGGATGCGCCGCGCACAGCCGTTCCGCCAGTGCACACAGAGCCCGGCAGGGCCACACGCTAAGCATGGTGCGTTCCCGCGCGGCGGAAAGGACGGCCCCGGCGGCCCGCGGAGGCGCCGTGGGACAGAAGCGGCGCCCGCCGCGCGTTCCCCGTGCAGGCCGGCGGACTGGACGCACATGCCTCCGCATCGTACGATCCTTCTGTCGGCCTTCCCCTGAACCGCCCGCTTTCCCATCCGCTTCCGGGCTTTGGTGATGCTCCGTACCACCCATCGCATCCTTCTGGCGCTCGCCGCCCTGGCCGCGCTCCCCGCCGCGGGTCTCGCGCGCCGCCCCGCGACTCCGCCGGCCGATCCGCATCCGCCGCACCTCGCGGTGGGCGCCATCGGCATGGCGCCGCGGGACACGGTGCCCGTTCCCGCGCCGTTCGCCCTTTCCGATCCGGACGGGCAGGACCTCACCCTGGAGCGGCTGGACGTGCGCACGGCGGTGCAGGGAATGCTGGCGCTGACGGAAATGGAGATGCGCTTCCGCAATCCGCGCCCACGGGTGATGGAGGGCCGCTTCAGCGCCATCCTTCCCGAAGGCGCCACGGTGAGCCGCTTTGCCAAGGAGGTGAACGGCAGGCTGATGGAGGGCGAGGTGGTGGAGCGCCTCCGCGCGCACCAGGTGTACGACCAGATCCTGCACGAGATGCGGGATCCCGCCATGCTGGACCAGGAATCGGGCAACCGGTTCAGCGCCAAGGTGTTTCCCATCGAGGCCAACGGCACCGTGCGCGTGGTGCTGGCCTACAGCACGCTGCTGCGGCAGGTGAACGGGGAGCGCAGCTGGACGCTGCCTCTCCGCG
>NZ_DASVTX010000024.1:0-5153 GCF_036387355.1 Longimicrobium sp. | reverse complement strand
GGACCGGCCGCGCGGCCGGCGCCAGGTGATGGACTGACCGGCGAACCGTGAGGGCGGACGGAGCACCGCGTTCAACGCGGCTCCGCGGAGGCAACCCCATCGAACGGCACCCAGGGCAATCGCCCCGGGTGCCGTTCGTGTCTGGGGGAGGCATCGGTCATTCGCCCCGGGTCGGATGTCCGATCCCGCGCGTGGGCCGCGTCCGGTAGTCTCCTGCACACGGCGGGCGGTGCGAGAGCGCGGCCCGGCCCGGTGCAACCCAACCGACGATCCCGGACCATGCGCATTCTGTCTTCTCCCCGCCGCGCGTTCGCGGCAGCCCTCCCGCTGCTTGCCCTGGCCGCGGCCTGCGACGCCAACCCGGCCGCGCCGGTGAACGCCCCTCCCGCCACGCCGACACTGGAGCGGCTGGACTGCAGCGTAAACGTGCGCGGCGGGGAAATGGCGTGCGCGTCCGGCGCCGCGGGCGGGCCCAGCCGCACCCTGCTCACCCTGGGCGGGCAGGCGCGCTACATCCGCCTGAGCAACGGCGCCGTTACCTACGACGCGGGGACGGACGAACTGAGCACCACGGTGTACGTGCAGAACCTGCTCGCGGGCGCCATGGGCACGGCCAACGGCACCACCCCGGCCACCACCGGCGTGCGCGTGTTCTTTGTCGCGGGGCCCACCGGCGGCGCCGCGGTGGCCAACGCCTCGGGCACGGAGTCGTTCACCGCGCCGGACCAGCCGTACTTCGAGTACGACGACGACGCCACAGACGAGGTGGCGGCCAAGGAACTGGGCGGCGACGGAATCCTGTCGCCGGGCGAGATCACCGCGGGCAAGGTGTGGCGCTTCAAGGCCAACGGCGCGGCGAGCTTTACCTTTGCCGTCTACGTGCAGGCGCAGGTTCCGCAGGCGGAAGGCGCGTTTCTGCGGCTGCGCTCGCTGGCGGCGAACGGCACCAACAGCTGCGGGCTCACGGCGGAGGGCGCGGCGTTCTGCTGGGGATCCAACGACGCCGGGCAGCTGGGCGACGGAACGTACCTGAACCGCCTGACCCCGTCGCCCGTGGCCATGCCGGCCGGGGTGGCGTTCGACACGCTGATCGCCGGCGGCGACCACACCTGCGGGCTGACGGCGGCGGGGCAGGCGTACTGCTGGGGGCTCAACGTGTTCGGCGAGGTGGGCGACGGCAGCAGCGGCGGCATTCACGGCGTGCCGGTGGCCGTGGCGCAGCCCGCCGGGGTGGCCTTCACCACGCTGGCGGCGGGAAAGAACCACACCTGCGCGCTGACCGCGGGGGGAGCGGCGTACTGCTGGGGCCGCAACGACTACGGGCAGGCGGGCGACGGCAGCAAGGCGCACCGGGCCACGCCCGGTGCGGTGAGCATGCCCGCGAACGCCGCCTTTACCAGCATCACCGCGGGGCGCTACCACACGTGCGCCACGTCATCCGGCGGCCAGTCGTACTGCTGGGGCGAGGGCGGGTCGGGGCAGATGGGCAACCAGGGCTACACCGGAAGCCTGGTTCCCACGCCCGTGCTGCAGCCGGCAGGGGTGGGCTTCACGCGGGTTCGCGCCGGCCTGGACTTTACCTGCGCGCTGACGTCCGCGGGGCAGGCGTACTGCTGGGGCACCAACGTGCGGGGACAGCTGGGCAACAATCTGGAGTACGACGCGTACCGGCCCGTGGCCGTGCACCAGGCCGCCGGCGTCGCCTTCACCGGCATCACCGCGGGAGACGAGCATGCCTGCGGGGTGACGACGGCCGGGCAGGCGTACTGCTGGGGATTCGCCTTTTACGGCCAGCTGGGCGACGGTACGAACCCCGCCAGCCGCCCCGTTCCGGGTCCCGTGACGCAGCCGGCCGGCACCGCGTTCCGCACCGTCGTCTCTGGCGGCGGCCACGTCTGCGCCCAGACCGTCTCCGGCGCGACCATGTGCTGGGGCGAAAACCGGCAGGGGCAGCTGGGTGACGGAACGACGACGCGGCGGTACGCCCCCGTGTACGTGGCCGGCACGCACTGAGCGCGCTGTCTCGCACCACGGGGAACCGCTGCCCGTGGCTGGGCACAGACGAGAAAAGGGCCGCTTCCCGGGATGGGGAGCGGCCCTTTCCACGATCCACCCGGTGCGGATCAGGTCCCGTCGGCGGAGCGGCTGGCGCGGGCTTCGGTGCTGCCGGCGCGGGGTGCGCGGCCAAAGCGGCTTTCCAGTTCGTCCCACACCTGGCCGGCGTCCAGGCCGCGGTCGCGCCACAGGACCATCAGGTGAAACAGGAGGTCGGCGGATTCCGAGCGGAGTTCGGCCAGGTCGCCGTTCTTGGCGGCGATCACCGTTTCCGTGGCTTCCTCGCCCACCTTTTTGAGGATCTTGTCCGTCCCCGCGCCGAACAGGTAGGTGGTGTACGAGCCCTCGGGGCGCTCCGCGTGCCGCCGCGCCACGATCTCCTCCAGCCGGTCGGCCATGGGGCGCGGGTCCGGCGCGGGCTGCAGTTCATCCCCCTTCACCACGCGGTAAAAGCAGCTGCGCTCGCCGGTGTGGCAGGCGGCGCCGGTCTGGTGCACGCGGTACAGGACGGCGTCCTCGTCGCAGTCCACGCGCACGTCTTCCACCGCCTGCGTGTGGCCGCTGGTGTCGCCCTTGATCCACAGTTCCCGCCGCGAGCGGCTCCAGTAGTGCGCGCGCCCGGTCTCAAGGGTGAGGCGCAGGGCCTCGGCGTTGGCCCAGGCCAGCATGAGCACCTCGCCCGTGCGCGCGTCCTGCGCCACCACGGGCACCAGGCCCTGCTCGTTGAAGGTGATGCGGTCGATCCAGGACATGCGCAACGGCGTGCGGGGACGTAGGTTCAGGGCCGCGCAACGTAGGCCCGCCCGCAACCGGGGTCAACCGCGGGCCGGCTCTTTTTCCCTCAGCGGATGCACGCATGCAGAACGCCTTGGAACGCGTCCCCCTGTGGCGCGATGGATGGCGCGGGAGCGGCCGGCTGGTGCTGCTGCTGGACTTTGACGGCACGCTGGCCCCCATCGTCGCCCGCCCCGAACTGGCGCGGATGCCGGAGCGCACGCGCCGGGCGCTGGACCGGCTGATGGCGATGGAGGGCGTGGAGGTGGCCGTCGTGAGCGGGCGCGGGCTGGCGGACGTGCGCGACCTCGCGGCCATCCCCGGGATCGCGTACGCGGGGAACCACGGGATGGAGATCGAGGGCGCGGGACTGCACCGCATCCATCCCGAAGCCGCCGCCGCGCGTCCGGAACTGGAGGAGGTTTCGGGGTTGATCGGCAGGGCGCTCGCCGGGATCGACGGGGCGTTCGTGGAAGACAAGGGGCTCACGCTGAGCATCCATTACCGCCAGGCCGCGGACCGCGAGGCGGAGGTGCGCGCCGCCGTCCACGCCGCGGCGGATGGTCGTCCGGGACTGCGGGTGACGGGGGGAAAGATGGTGCTGGAGGTGCGGCCGCGGGTGGAGTGGGACAAGGGCCGCGCGGTGCTGTTCCTGCTGGAGCAGATGCGCCCGCCGGCGGATGCGCCCATCCTGTACCTGGGCGACGACCGCACGGACGAGGATGCCTTTCGCGCGCTGGACGGCTGGAGCGCGAACGCGGAGGGCGTGCTGATCGCCGATCCGCTGCCGGAGGAGAGCGCGGCGAAGTCGCGGCTGCACGAGCCGGCGGAGGTCGGCGCGCTGTTCGAGGCGCTGGCGGAGGGGATCAGGGAACTAGGGAATAGGGAATAGGGAATAGGGAATAGGGAATAGGGAATAGGGAACAGGGAATAGGGAATAGGGAATAGGGGAACAGCAGGGGAGTGAACAACTTGCGTTCCTGAGAGCAAAGCGATCACGGCAGAGATACAGAGGACGGCAGATGGCCCTCTTTATCTCTGGCTGTTCTCTGCTCCTCTGCAACTTCGGGGTTCACGAAAGCCCGGCGGATCAGATCCGCCGGGCTTCGTGCTCGGCAGCCGGAGCCCCGGACGCCGTTCCTATTCCCTATTCCCTATTCCCTATTCCCTGTCGTTATTCCCTATTCCCTGTCGTTCCTGCCGTTACCCCAGCAAATCATCCACCGCATCCAGCACGGGGCCGCGGTTCAGGTTCGCGGACTCGTACGCGTGGATCGCGAGCAGCGTCTCGTGGTCCAGGTCGGCCTCGCTCAGCCAGTCCACCAGGGTGTCGCGGTCCATGCCGTCGTACCCCAGCACCGGCTCTTCTTCCGACACCGCCACGCCGCCCTCGTCGTCATCGTCCCCGCCGAACGGCGAGGCGGGACGCAGCCACCGGTCTCCCGCGACATCACGGAACGCCACCGCCACCAGCCCCACCGCAGCCACACCCAGAAGCAGCTTCCAGAATCGCATCGTTGTCCCCATCCGCAGGTTAGGAGTCCATCCCCGGGGGGAGCAAAAGCCCGGCCAGCCGCCTCAGCCACCGTCGCGTGGGGCGCGCACCCGGATGCGCTGCGCCAGCGAGTGCGAGATCACCGCGCGCTCCCCGTTGACGGAAAGGGAGACGGGGCCCTCGAAGGGCGACTTGTCCACCACCTCCACCTCCGCGCCGGGACGCAGGTTGAGCGAGCCCAGGTAGCGAAGCTGCTCCGGCTCCTGCACCTGCACCTCCAGCACGCGCCGCGTTTCGCCCGGGCTCAGGTCGCCCAGCGCGGGATAGGCGCTGCGGTCCACCTCGCCCGTGGCAGTGGGAATGGCGCTGCCGTGCGGGTCGCGCTCCGGCTCGCCCAGCAGCCGCGCCAGCCGCTCGATCAGTTCGTCGCTGGCGGCATGCTCCAGCCGCTCGGCCTCGTCGTGCACGCGGTCCCACTCGTACCCCAGCTTCTCCACCAGAAACAGCTCCAGCACGCGGTGCCGGCGAATGATGCGCAACGCCGCCAGCTCGCCGGCCGCCGTGAGGCGCACGCCGTAGTACGGCTCGTGCCGCAGCAGGTCGTGCTCGGCCAGGCGCTTGACCATCGCCGTGACCGCCGCGGAGGTCAGCCCCAGCCGCTCCGCGATGCGCGAGGTGGAAACGGGCGCTTCCACCTGCTGCAGCATCCAGACGGCCTTGAGGTAGTCCTCGACGACGGGCGTGTAGTTGGATTCGGGGGTCTGCATGGCACAACGGTAGGGGCGCGCGGGCGGGCCGGGCAAGTCCCCGCCGTGCGCCCACCGCACCG
>NZ_DASVTX010000023.1:0-8155 GCF_036387355.1 Longimicrobium sp. | reverse complement strand
GGCGCCGCGGGACGCGCCTCCGCCCTGGGCTGCTCCACGGGCGGAGTGGGCACGGGCGGGGGAGTGGGCTGCGGCGGAATGAGCGCCTCGTCCTCCGGCACCACCACGGGCGGCGTTTCGGGCACGGGAGCCGGCGCGGGGGGCGCAATGTCGATGTACGACACCACTTCGTCCCCGCCGCCTCCCCCGCCTCCGCCGCCGCCGCCCGCATCCGGAAACTGCAGGGCAGGCCCGTCGCCCGCCGGCGCAATGGCCAGCAGCGCCGTGGAACGGCTCATCCAGATGAACAGGACGAGCAGCAGCACGTGCGCCGCGCCCGCGGCGATCGCCGCCGGAACGCGCCCCGGCCGTTGAGGCTTCCGTTGTCCACCCGCGTACTCAAACACCCGGACCTCGCTCCTGTGTCGTGCCGCGCACCATGCGCCTGCGTTCTGTGATACCGCCGAACCGGCGGCGTTGATCCCCGTACGGAAAGAGGCGGGCCAAAGTTGCGGCCCGCCTCCGCGCGTCCATGCCGTTCCGCGCCTAACGGCCGATCCAGTAGCTCGCCTTGATGACGAACACGTTGTCCGGCTGCTGGCGGAACACTGCGTCCGCGTCGCGCCGGAATGCGAAGTCGCCGTAGCCCTCGGCGCCCGCCCGCTGCTGCTGCCACACGAAGAAGAGCGTGCTCCCCGGGCGGTACTCCCAGCGCACCACGGCGTTGCCGCGCAGGCTGCGGAAGTTGAAGTCCGGGTTGCCGAACACAAAGGCCGGCGTGGCCGCGTTGCGGTCGGGGTTTAGCGAGTACGCCACCACCCGGCCGTCCTCCGCCAGCGGCGTGATCTGCGCCGCGTCGAACTCGCGCTTGTCCAGCGTGCGCGTGGCGGTGAACTCCTTGAACCGGTCAAACTCGCCCGTGGCAATGAACGGCTGCGCGAACAGCTCCAGCGTCAGCGTGGGGCTGAACGTCCAGTTGAGGCGCGTGTTCATGGACAGCGTGCGCTGGTGCAGGTCCGAGAACACCGCGCGCTGCCCGAAGAAGTGGTCCGCCGTCGCATCGGCGAAGCCGGCGACGTACTGCTGCGTGTTGTACGTGGACGAGTACGCCGGGCCGACGGAAAACTGCACGTTACTGACGGGCTTTACGCGCACGCTCAGGTCCGCGCTCCAGTTCCATCCGCCGTCCTCGTCGGTGATGTACCGCGGGTTGGTGCTCAGCACCACCTTGCGGCGCGGGTCCGTGCTCACGTTCAGCGCCACCAGGAAGTCCGCCGGGTTGCGAACCACCGGCCCGCCGCGCGTAAGCCGGTCGTCGCTGAACTGCGTGTTCACGATGCTGAACCCGCTCACGCGCCAGTAGTTGGCCAGCTGCCCGCCCAGGTAGACGTGAAAGTCGCGCCCGGTCAGGTCGCCGTCAAAGTTCACCTGCTGCTGGCTGCCGATGATGGCGGCCATGTCGCGGTAGCGCCGGGTGGGCCGGTTCCACACGCGGATCAGGTTGGCGTTGCCCCACACGTAGTCCGCGCGCGGCAGGTAGCCCAGGTCGTTGGTCTCGAATCCCGGGCTGCGGAAGTCCAGCGCCGTTTCCCACTGCCAGTCGCCCGCGTCCTTGGCCACGCGCGTGTACCCGCCAATGCCGCGCAGCGAGCGCGCGCGCGGGTCCAGCCGGTCGCTGAACACGCCGTTGACCCCCGCGTCGCGGTCCGGCCGCTGAAAGTAGCGCGCGGGCGAGTTCTGCAGCCGCATGATGGCGGCGGAGTCGCCTCCCGCCTCACTCACCACCAGGTTGCCGATCCACCCGTACCGCCGGTCCTTCCAGTACACGCTCCAGTCGGCGCCCACCGCCTCGGCGCGCGAGGGAAGAAACCCGCGCAGCGCGTCGGAGTCGAACCCGCGCAGCACCGACGTGGCCAGCCCGCCCACCGTCACGTTGCCGCCGCGCATGTTCTGCCGCACGCGGCCCACGAAGTAGTTGGTCGCCGGCTCCACCTCTTCCGTAAAGCGGTCGCCCTCCGGCGAAATGGCCAACGCCCGCTCGCGGCGCGTCACGGCATCCATCACCCCCACCTGCAGCCCGCCCGCCAAGCGCCCGGTGACCTTGGCCGCGCCCAGGATGTTGCTGCTTTCCGGCGAGTGCGTAAAAGCGGCCGCCTGCGTCACGAAGCCCTGCGGCGACCGCCCGATGCGCCGCGAGTAGAAGGGCGACATCGAACTGATGTTGCTGCAGAAGTGGCAGTTGAACTCGCCGAAGTCGAAGAGCCCGCTCCCTTCGATGAAGAACGGGCGCTTCTCGGAAAAAAACGTTTCGTACTGGGACAGGTTCACCACCGCGGGGTCCACCTCCACCTGCCCGAAGTCGGGGTTGATGGTGGCGTCCAGCGTGAGGGTGCTGGTGAGCAGCGCCTTTACGTCGCCGCCCACGCGCACGTCGCCGCTGCGCCGGTCCTCAAAGGGGCTCCCCGGCTGCACCGGCTGCACGAACGAGCCGCGCGCCAGCACGTACGGCAGCAGCTCCACCGAGCGGCGGTGGCGCGGCGCCCGCAGCCCCGACACGTGGCCGAAGCGGCTGGGCCCGCCGGATTCGCCCTTGCCCCAGAACGACCACATGTCCTGCTCGTTCTTGCGCTCAATGAAGCGCCACACCTGCATCCCCCACACCTGCTCGGCCACGGAGGGGTAGCGCAGCTGGCTGAAGGGGACGCGGAACTCCGCCGTCCACCCGGCCGAATCCACCCGCGTGGCCACCGTGTACACCGGGTCCCACGACGGGTCCGCGTACGGGGACGACTGCCCCGCGTCGTACTTTACGCCGGACGGGTTCACCTGCAGCACCGTGCGGCCGGTGTGGTCGTGGTAGGTGTCGAACACCAGCTGGATGTAGTCGCCCTCCAGCCCCTCGTCGCGGCGGCCCAGGCGGGTGCGCACCCCGGCCGCGCCCAGCGAATCGTGCATCCGCGCGCCGATGTACAGCGCCTCGTCGTCGTACGCGATGCGCACCTCCGTGCGCTCCGACGCGGGCTGCCCCTCGTGCGGATCCTGCTGGCGAAAGTCCGTGGCGGGCTGCGCCGATCGCCACACCGCCTCGTCCAGCCGGCCGTCAATGGAAATGGGCTCGGTGCCGCGCACCGCCTGCATCTGCGGCGTGGGCGCGGCGGAGTGCGCCGGCTGCTGCTGCGCCGCCGCGGAGCTCGCGCCGGTGAGCGCGGCGGCGACGCAGGCGAAAAAACGCCAGTTGGGCATGGGACGGCCGTAAGTCGAAAGGGGATGGATCGGGTGCGGGCACCGGCGCGCCCGTGGGCGCGGGGATTCTTGTGGAGGATGCCCGCCCGGGTTCTGGTTTTCCGGCATGGAGGACCGGCCCGGAGCGCGGGGCATGATGCTTGGATGCTCCGTCCGGGAAAAAGGTTTACTCGAGGGTGAACGGAGCGCGGGGGCTCCGGGTTTCAGCCACTCACGAGAACGACGAAAAAGCGGCGCCGTGACACGGGGTCACGGCGCCGCGCCGCTCTCGATCGGGCTACAGTTCGATCTGCGCCCCCAGTTCCACCACCCGGTTGGGCGGCAGGCCGAAGTACGCCGTGGCCGGCCGCGCGTTGCGCGACATCACCGAAAACACCCGCTCCCGCCACATGGCCATCCCCGGCGTGCGCGAGGCGATCAGCGTTTCGCGGCCCAGAAAGTAGCTGGTTTCCATCGCCTTCAGCGGCAGGTCCGGCCGGTTCACCCCCGCCAGCGCCTGCGGAATGTCGGGGTCCTCCTTGAAGCCGTATCGCAGCCCCACGCGAAAGATTCCGCTCCCCAGCGGCGACACGGTCACGCGGTCCGCCTCGTCCACCACGGGAATCTCTTCCGTTTCCACCGTCAGCAGCACCACGCGCTGATGCAGCACCTTGTTGTGCATCAGGTTGTGCAGCAGCGCGGGCGGCGTGCCCGAGGCGTTGCCGTACATGTAGACGGCCGTTCCCGGCACGCGCACGTAGGTGCTCTTTTCGATGTCGGCCATGAACAGGTCGATGGGGAGCACGTTGTGCTGCATGCGGTCCGCCAGAATCTGCCGCCCCTTCTTCCACGTGGTGAACGCCGTAAAGAAGACGGCCGCGATCACCAGCGGAAACCAGCCGCCGTGCGGGATCTTGACCAGGTTGGCGCCCCAGAACCCCAGGTCCACCACCAGGAACGCCGCCGCCAGCGCCGCCACCCTGGGCATGGACCAGCCGAACCGGTCGCGCGCCACGAAGGCGAACAGAATGGTGGTGAACACCATGTCCGTCGTTACCGCGACGCCGTACGCCGCCGCAAGGTTGCTGCTCGTCCGGAAGCCCAGCACCAGCCCGATGCAGGCCAGCATGAGCAGCCAGTTGATGGACGGAATGTAGATCTGCCCGATCTGCCGCTCCGAGGTGTGCTCGATGCGCAGCCGCGGCAGGTACCCCAGCTGCACCGCCTGCCGCGTGAGCGAGAACGCGCCCGAAATCACCGCCTGCGACGCGATCACCGTCGCCAGCGTCGTCAATCCCACGAGCGGATACAGCGCCCACTTGGGCGCCATCAGAAAGAAGGGGTGCTCGATCGTCCTCGGATCGCCGATGATCAGCGCCCCCTGCCCGAAGTAGTTCAGGAACAGGCAGGGAAGCACGATGGCGAACCAGGTGAGCTGAATGGGCTTCTTGCCGAAGTGGCCCATGTCGGCGTACAGCGCCTCGCCGCCGGTCACCACCAGGAACACGGAGCCCAGCACAAGGAATCCGGGCCAGCCGTTGCGGATGAAGAACTCCGCGCCGTGCATCGGGTTGAGCGCCAGGAACACCTCCGGCCGCCGCACCACCTGGTTGAGCCCCAGCGCGCCCAGCGTGATGAACCAGAGCAGCGTCACCGGCCCGAACACCCGCCCGATCCCCGCCGTGCCCCGCGACTGCACGGCAAAGAGCAGCACCAGGATGGTGATGGTGATGGGGAGGATGTAGGGCTCAAAGAGCGGGGTGGCGATCTTGAGGCCTTCCACCGCGCTCAGCACCGAGATGGCGGGGGTGATCATGCTGTCGCCGTACAGCAGCGACGCGCCGAACAGGCCGATCAGCACCAGCGTCCACCGCCGGCTCCCCACCCGCATGCGGCGCGGCGGCGCCACCAGCGCCGTGAGCGCGATCATCCCGCCCTCGCCGCGGTTGTCGGCCCGCATCACAAAGAGCAGGTACTTGATGCTGATGACGATGACCAGCGCCCAGAAGATGAGCGACAGCACGCCCAGCACGTTCTCGCGCGAGGGCGACAGGCCGTAGTGGTGGCCCAGCGCCTCGCGGATGGCGTAGATGGGACTGGTGCCGATGTCGCCGTACACCACGCCCAGCGCGGTGAGCGCCAGGACGTAGAAGTACCGCCCGGTCGGCTCCTGATGTTGGTTCTCGGACACGCGGCCCACGGCTGAAAGGTGCGGCGGCGGGACGGTCCCGCCGCGTGGTCGTCAGGGCGCTACAGCCGGATCTGGGCCCCCAGCTCCACCACCCGGTTGGGCGGCAGGCCAAAGAACGCCGTCGCCGGCCTCGCGTTGCGCGACATGAGCGCAAACAGCTTCTCGCGCCACTTCATCATCCCCGGATCGCTGCTGGGGATGAGCGTTTCACGCCCCAGAAAGTACGTCGTGCGGCCGGGGCTCAGGTCCAGCCCGTCCACCTTCACGTCGGCCAGCGCCGCGGGAATGTCGGGCTCCTCCATGAAGCCGTAGCGCAGCGTCATGCGGTAGAATCCGTGCCCAAGTTCCTGCACGGCCACGCGCTCCCCGTCCTGCAGGTGCGGCACCTCTTCCGTGACCACGGCCAGAAAGACCGTGTGCTGGTGCAGCACCTGGTAGTGCTTCAGGCTGTGCAGCAGTGCGGGAGGCGTGCCGTTGGGGTTGCCGTACATGAACACGGCCGTGCCGCGCACCCGGTGCGGCGGGTTGGCGCCCACGTCCGACAGGAACAACTCCACTGGCAGCGTGCTGCTGCCCAGGCGGTCGGCCAGGATGCGGCGCCCCGTCTTCCACGTGGTCATCAGCCCGAAGATGATGGCGCCCACCACCAGGGGAAACCAGCCGCCGTGCGGGATCTTGATGATGTTGGCGCCCAGGAAGGCGAAGTCGATCGTCAGAAACACCGCGGTGAACGACCATGACGCCAGCCGCGGCCACTTCCACTTTTCGCGCTCCACGGTAAAGAGCAGCAGCGTCGTCACCACCATCGTCGTGGTCACCGCCACGCCGTACGCGGCCGCCACGTGCGTGCTGTCGCGAAAGCCCAGCACCAGGCCGATGCACGACACCATCAGCACCCAGTTGATGGCGGGGATGTAGATCTGCCCCCGCTCGCGCGACGAGGTGTGCTCGATCTGCACGCGCGGCATGTAGCCCAGCTGCACCGCCTGCATGGTGAGCGAGAACGCCCCCGTGATCAGCGCCTGGGACGCGATCACCGCCGCCATGGTGGCGATCACCACCACGGGGTACAGCGCCCACTGCGGCACCATGCGGTAAAAGGGGTTGTCCACCGCGGCGGGGTTGTGAATGAGCAGTGCGCCCTGCCCGAAGTAGTTCAGCATCAGCGCGGGGAGCACCACCCAGTACCACGCCAGCCGGATGGGCTTGCGCCCGAAGTGCCCCATGTCGGCGTACAGCGCTTCGCCGCCGGTCACCACCAGGAACACGGAGCCCAGCACCAGAAAGCCGTTCCACCCGTTGTGGAGAAAGAAACGCGCCCCGTACAGCGGATTCATGGACCACAGCACGCTGAAGTCGCGCACCAGGTTCGCCACCCCCAGCACGGCGATCAGCACGAACCAGAGCAGCGTCACGGGGCCAAAGATTCGGCCCACCCCTCCCGTGCCGTACTTCTGCACCGCGAACAGCGCGATCAGAATGGCGATGGTGATGGGGATGATGTACGGCTCAAAGAACGGGGTGGCCACCTTCAGCCCCTCCACCGCGCTCAGCACGGAGATGACCGGGGTGATCATTCCGTCCCCGTACAGCAGCGCCGTGCCGAACAGCCCCAGCATGATGAGCACCCAGCGGCTGTTCTTGCGCAGCGCGCCCACGGGCGTCACCAGCGAGGTCAGCGCCAGAATGCCGCCCTCGCCGCGGTTGTCGGCCCGCAGCACGAAGATGGCGTACTTGATGGAGATCACCAGCAGCAGGGCCCAGAAGATCAGGGACAGGACGCCCAGAACGTTGTCGCGGGTGGGTTCGATGCCGTGGGTGTGGTGAAAGGATTCGCGGACCGCGTACAGCACGCTGGTTCCGATATCGCCATAGACAACGCCCAGCGCGGAGAGCGAAAGCAGCGCCAGGTAGCGCCCCTTCGGCTCGGCGTGTCCGTGTTCGTTTGCGCTCACGACAGTTTCCGTGGTCAAAAAGTGCAGCGGTGCCCAAGCGGTCGCCGCCGGGCACCCTGCGCAACCCGCGGGTGCGTGTGCAACCGCGGTGCCGGACTTCCATCCCGCGTCCGGCGCGCGACAAGGTCGGCGTCGCGGCGGGGCGCGTCAACGATACGGCGCGCCGCGCGGATAGTTGCGAGTTCCCGGCCTCGCGCCAGCCGCCATCCGCGGCTGGCCATCCGCCCCGCGGCGCCCGCCGTCTGCCGCCTGCCGCCTGCCGTCTGCATCCGCCGTCCGCCGTCCGCCGTCCTCGGGGACGAGGAACCCGGCGGGTCCGGGATGATGGAACGCGAAAGGCCCCTTCCGTGTGGAAGGGGCCTTTTCGCGCCCGGGGGCCGTTGGATCAGTCGTCGCTGTCGACGGCGGCGGCGGCGATGCCGTTCATCCCCAGCACCTCCTTGACCTGCGCCTCGATGGCGGCCGCCACCTGCGGGTTCTCCTGCAGAAAGGCCTTGGCGTTCTCGCGCCCCTGCCCCAGCCGCACGTCGCCGTACGAGAACCACGCGCCGGACTTGTTGATCACGTCCTGCTCCACCGCGAGGTCCACGATGATGCCGTAGTGGTCGATGCCCACGTTGAACATGATGTCGAAGTCCGCCTGCTTGAACGGCGGCGCCACCTTGTTCTTCACCACCTTCACCCGGGTCTTGTTCCCGACCAGCTCCTCCTTGTCCTTGATGGAGCCGATGCGCCGGATGTCCATGCGGAGCGAGGCGTAGAACTTGAGCGCGCGTCCACCGGTAGTCGTCTCCGGCGAGCCGAACAT
>NZ_DASVTX010000022.1:0-10722 GCF_036387355.1 Longimicrobium sp. | reverse complement strand
GGCCTCAGCCATCCCCCGAACGAAGAACGGCCCTCCATCGCGGAGGGCCGTTCGTCGTTCCGTCGTTCAGCGCTGGTCGGGCAGAATGGGCCCGGGCGGGTCGTCGCTCTCGTCCAGCGGGTCGTGGCTTACCTCGTCGTGCTCCTGCAGCTGCTTGGGGAACATGAGCGACGCCACCACCGACCCCCCCAGCACCCCCGCCACCCCCAGCAGCGACACCGCCACCGGAATGTGAAAGTGCAGCGCCGTCACCAGCATCTTTACGCCGATGAAGATCAGGACGACGGAAAGCCCCAGCTTGAGGTAGTGGAACTTGTCGATCACCCCGGCCAGAAGGAAATACAGCGACCGCAGGCACAGAATGGCGAACACGTTGCTGGTGTAGACCAGGAACGGGTCGCGCGTGACCGCGAACACCGCGGGAATGCTGTCGACGGCAAAGATCAGGTCGGTCGTTTCCACCAGCACCAGCACGACGAGCAGGGGCGTGGCCACCCAGCGCAGCTTGCCCTTGAACTCCTCGTGCACAAAGAAGTGCTGCTCGTGGTACTGGTTTGAAATCGGGATGATGCGCCGGATGAGCTTGAGCGCGGGGTTGGAATCCGGCTCCACGTCCATCTCGTCCTGCGTGGCCATCTTGATCCCGGTGTACACCAGGAACGCGCCGAACACGTAGATGATCCACTCGAAGCGCGCGATCAGAATGGCGCCCGCGGCAATCATGGCGCCGCGCATGGCCAGCGCGCCCAGCACGCCCCAGAACAGCACCCGGTGCTGGTACTTGGGCGGAACCTTGAAGTAGGCGAAGATCAGGACGAAGACGAAGATGTTGTCGACGCTCAGCGCCAGCTCGATCAGGTAGCCGGTCAGGAACTCCAGCGCGTCCTGGCGCCCGCCCACCCCCTCCACGGGCAGGTTGCCGGTCCACATCAGGCCGGCGAAGGCGAGCGCCAGCACCATGGTGAGCCCGGCAAACAGGCCGGCCTCCTTGGGCTTTACCACGTGCGCCTTGCGGTTCAGCACCCCCAGGTCCAGCGCGAGGATGATGAACACCAGCAGCGTGAAGCCCACGTAGGGCAGAACATGTCCCTTCAGCAACTTGCCTCCCGGATGGACGCCGCGGCGGGCGTCTGCTGCACGAAAAAACGGGCGACACCTTCGCCCGGGGCCCGGCGCGCGAATGGCACCCGGCCTGTAGCGAAGGTCTCGCCCTGATCACGCCGCGCCCAAGGCGCGCCGCATCCCAACCGGACCGTGCGGGTCGCCCCGCAGTCTTGACGATCCGGCCGCCGGCTGTCTCGCCGGTAAGCTACTCCCCTTCCAGTTCTGCGGGAAAGTACGAGGCAAGAGTCCTGCCGTCAACGCGGCGCGGCCTCCCGTCCGGCGGGCCGGAGCGACAAACGGGGCCGGCGGATTGGCATCCGCCGGCCCCGTTCCGGTTCTTCCGCGGGTCCGCCCCGTCCTCAGCCGGCGCGGGGGTCGCGCGTGCTGACGGGCGGACCCAGGATCTCCGCCATCAGCACGGCGCGGCGCAGGGCGGCGGGGTCGCGCATCTCCTCCAGCAAGCCGTGGTGCGCGGGGCGGACCTCGGCGGCGGCCTCCACGTACCTGCGGTGGAACCGCTCGTGCTCCGCCGTCCAGTCCACCTCCGTCTCCAGCACCTGCGGCGCTTCGGGAAGCGGGCGCGGGTCCGTGCTCCGCAGCACGAACACCGGCTGCTCCTCCTCCTCGTCGTCCGCGGCCAGGTCGTGGTCGTACTCGTCCGCGTGCAGGTCGGCGTCGCCCTCCAGCTCATCCACCTCGCCCTCCGACGAGCTGGCCTCCATGGCGGTCTGCATGCGCCCGGCCGGAAGGGCACGCACGGGCTCCAGCGGCGCCTGCGGCGGGGCGACCGTGGGCATGGCGCCGCGGCCCTGTGCGGCCTTCTGGACCATTCCCAGGATCCAGAAGACCACCGCGGCCCCGATCAGCCAGGTCACCGGTCAGGCTCCCTGGCCGTTGCTGCCCGTCTGCCCGTTGGGGCCGGACGGGCCGGCCAGCGCGCGGCGCATCCCCGTGTCGCTCTGCACGTTCTGGTACCGCGCGTAGTCCATCACCCCCAGGTTGCCGGTGCGGAACGCCTCGGCAATGGCCATGGGCACCTGCGACTCGGCCTCGATCACCCGGGCGCGCGCCTCCACCACCCGCGCCTGGTTTTCCTGCTCCAGCGCCACCGCCATGGCGCGGCGCTCCTCGGCGCGGGCCTGCGCGATGCGCTTGTCGGCTTCTGCCTGGTCCGTCTGCAGCTCGGCGCCGATGTTCTTGCCCACGTCCACGTCGGCGATGTCGATGGACAGGATCTCGAACGCCGTTCCCGCGTCCAGCCCCTTGGCCAGCACCGTCTTGCTGATGTTGTCGGGGTTTTCCAGCACCGCCTTGTGGCTCATGGCCGAGCCGATGGTGCTCACGATCCCCTCGCCCACGCGCGCCAGGATGGTTTCCTCACCCGCGCCGCCCACGAGGCGGTTGATGTTGGCGCGCACCGTCACCCGGGCGATGGCGATGAGCTGAATGCCGTCCTTGGCCATGGCCGCCACCCGCGGCGTGCTGATGACCTTGGGGTTCACCGACGTCTGCACCGCCTCCAGCACGTCGCGCCCGGCCAGGTCAATGGCGGCCGCCTGCTCAAAGGTGAGCCCGATGCCGGCCTTGTCGGCGGCGATGAGCGCCTGCACCACGCGCTCCACGTTGCCGCCGGCCAGGTAGTGCCCTTCCAGCTCGTCCACCTCCAGCCGCACCCCCGCCTTGCGCGCGGTGATGAGCGGATTGACGATGCGCCCTGGGCTCACGCGACGGAAGCGCATCCCGATGAGCTGCACGAAAGGGACGTACACGCCCGAGGTCCACGCCTGCACCCACAGCCCCACGGGGATCAGGTTGATGAGGACGATGAAGGCGATGAACGCGAAGAAGACGAGGATCAGCGCACTGCCGGCGGCGATGCCTTCCATGACCGTGTGTCCTGTGGATCGGGGGGAAGCCCGCCCTGCGCGGGCCTGCGGGCGTCGGCCGTCCGGCCGGCGCCTGAGCGTTCTACGGGGTTGCGATCAAACAAGTTGCGAGCTGCCGGATTCAGCCCTGGCCGTCCGGCAGCGCGAGCGGGCGAACGACGGTGCGGTACCCGTCGGAGCGGATCACCCGCACCGGCGTCCCCGCGCCGATCCACCCCGTCTCGCTCACCACGTCCAGCCGCTCGCCGCCAATGCGGGCGGCGCCGGCGGGGCGCAGGTCGGTGAGCGCCACCCCCTCCACCCCTTCCAGCTCCGGCCGCGGGGGAGCGGACACGTAGCCGCGCTCGCGGTCCAGCGAGCCGCCGAACAGGGCGTGGTAGCGCCCCTGCCGTGTGGCGAGCACCGCCCACGTCCCCACCCCCAGCAGCGTGAGCGCGCTGATGACGCTGAACGCGGCGATGGACACCTCCGCCACGCCCGGCACCGGCCCGGTGACGGTCAGAAATACGCCGGCCATCAGCGCCAGCACGCCCAGAATGCCCGCCACGCCAAAGCCGGGCAGGACGAAGAGTTCCACGCACAGCAGCACCAGGCCGGCGATCAGCACCAGCACCGGCGCCCATCCGGCCATCCCCAGGACGGCGTGAAAGGCGTGTGACTGCGGTTCAACGGATGTGATCATGGCTCCCGTCGCGGGTTCGTGTGCCATCCTGCGATGGAGCATATCAACGGTGCGCCGAAAATCCAACCCGGCTCAGCGCTGCTCCGGGCGGATCCACTTTTCCACCGGCGGCGGGGTGAAGGCGGCCATGCGCTCCAGCAGCCGCACGGGGTCGGTGTCGTCCAGAATGAGCGCGCGGTGCGCCGGGCGAACGAACTCCTCGCGTACGGCGTGGTCGGCCATGGCCAGAAACGCGTCGTAGAAGCCGTGCACGTTCAGCAGGCCGCACGGCTTGGGGTGAATGCCCAGCTGCGACCAGGTGAGCACCTCAAAGAACTCCTCGTAGGTGCCGTACCCGCCGGGGAGGGCGATGAAGCCGTCGGACAGGTCGGCCATGCGCGCCTTGCGCTCGTGCATGCTGCCCACGACCTGCAGTTCCGAAAGGCCGTGGTGCCCCACCTCGCGCCTCATGAGCGCCTCGGGAATGACGCCGACGACCTCGCCGCCCGCGGCCATCACCGTGTCGGCCACCACGCCCATGAGCCCCACGCGCCCGCCGCCGTACACCAGCCCGATGCCGCGCTCCGCCAGCAGGGAGCCCACCTGCGCCGCCGCCCGCGCGTACTCCGGCCGGCTGCCCGCGCTGCTTCCGCAGAACACACAGATCCTCTTCACCCGTCCACTCCCCTGTTCACGCGATACGCGCAACAGCCTGCCCCGCTGCGCGCGTGCTTGAGAAACCAGCCCGCCGATCCCTCCCCCACCTGATCCGTCATCCTCGGAGCATCTTGCAGATCCGGCCCGCCCTCTCGCGCCGAAGCCTGAGGCGTCATTCTGAGGGAGCAATGCGCCATGCCGTCCACCGTGCCGAACCCTGCGCGACCGAAGAATCCCGCGCCGAAGTCTCCGCGCGGACGCAGGTGGCGCGGCACGCCCCGTACTTCTCGCCGCGTCCCGGCCCCGCGGCACGCCCGCAGCCCTCAGGATGCCAAGTCTCTGCATCACAGGTAGTTAAGAGCGCAAAAGCCTGTCATCCTGAGCGGAGCGCTGCACCGAACCATCCGCCGCGCCGAACCATAGCGCGCGGAGTCGAAGTATCTACGGGCGGCCGAGCCAACGTCGCGACACGCACGCCCGTTCTCGCGGGCGCAGCAGACGGCGCCAGAGTGCCGTTCCGCCGCAAGTCCCTCAGGCGCCTCCTCAGGATGACAAGCCTATGTGCTGCAGAGACTTGAGCGCCCAACGAGCTGTCATCCTGAGCGGAGCGCGGCGCCGGACTTTCTATCGCGCCGAACTTTGGCGCGAAGTCGAAGGATCTACTTGCCGCCGAGCCAACGTCGCGACACGCACGCCCGTTCTCACAGGCGCAGCAGATCCTTCGTCGGCGCCAGAGTGCCGTTCCGCCGCAAGTGCCTCCGGCGCCTCCTCAGGATGACAAGTTCCTGCGTTACAAACACTTAGGTGCACAAAGGCCTGTCATCCTGAGCGGAGCGCGGCGCCGGACTTTCTATCGCGCCGAAACTTTGGCGCGGAGTCGAAGTATCTACTGGCCGCTGAGCCAACGTCGCGACACGCACGCCCGTTCTCACAGGCATAGTAGATCCTTCGTCGGCGCCAGAGTGCCGTTCGGCCGCAAGTGCCTCCGGCGCCTCCTAAGGATGACAAGTGTCTGCGCTGCATGGGTTTGTGGCGCACGGGCGGAGGGCGGACAGTCACGGATCAACCTCCCGCGCGCTCCGCGTCGTTGCGGATGCCGCGCAGCATCTCGCGCCGGATCAGCCCGCTGAACGGCCCCACGAGCCGCCAGTAGCGGCCGAACATGCGCAGCGCGTGCGGGTCCGTGCAGCGCACGCGCGTCTCCGTAACGATCAGCGATCCGCGCTCGGCGGGGAGCACTGCGAAGTTCCACGCCGCCACCGTCATCCCCGGCTCGTTGAACGCGCGGAACGCATCCGCCTCCACCCGCCGCAGGTCGCCCGCGGGCTTCCAGAACCGCCCCGTCAACCCCAGCACGATCTCGCGCGGCGCGTCCTCCGCCAGCAGCACGAACCCGCCGCGCAGCAGTCCATCCATCCGCGTGCCCAGCGGCGCCTCGCCGCGCGCCTTCCTGCCCGCCAGCCGCCCGGGCAGCGAGCGCAGGGCAAAGAGGGCACGGATGATCCACGATCCGCTCATGTCCAGCCGCCGCACCGCCGCGTACGCCTGCGCCGGCGAGGCCGACGTACGCACCGCGTGGCGCTCGCTGAAGTCCGCCTTCGGCAGAAAGTCGTCGATCAGCATGCGCCCGCGCGCCCGGGCTGGTACGCCGCGCCGCCATCCTTCCATGCCCACCACTGCAGCAGCTCCGGATCGTGCTCCGCCTCCGACGCGAAGTAGACGGCGCAGCGGAACACGTACAACACGCAGCGATCCTGGTGCACGCCCGTGATGTCGCACAGCCGGTCGTACATGGCCACCGGGTCCGCCCCGCGCAGCGACGCAATGGTGGGAAAGCCCAGCAGGCGCAGGTCCGCCGCCAGGCTGGGGCCAATGCCGGGAATGCGCTGAAGCTCGTCGCGGCGGGCGCTCTTGGGGGGCATGCAACCTTTTTCGGCTGGCGCGTGTCTCAGTGGATGTACGCGGGGGTGAAACCTTTCATCCACACGACGCGTACGACAGGGCGCGGAGCAGGACGTTCATGTTCCGCTAATGAAGTGGTTGAAACTCCGCGGCGGGTAGTGCGGTAGTATCACGCAGGACGAGGCTGTACACGGGATCGAGAATGCCGACGTGACCCCCACCTTCGCTTATGGCGTCCTCCGGGTGGGCACGGCTGAGAACCGATGGAAAGCAGTCCTGAGCGCCGGTACGGAAGTGAGGGAGTGAGGGAACGCGAAGGGGCCCGCCAGCACGATGGCGGGCCCCTCGCTTTTCATTCCTCCATCTCGTCCTGCACCGCCACGGGCGGCAGGCTGCGGATGGCCAGCCATCCCAGGATGCCGGCGATGAACGAGGCCATGAAGATGCCCAGCTTGGCCTCCTCGTTGAACTCCGGGTGCTCGGGAAAGGCCAGCGCGCTGATGAACAGCGACATGGTGAACCCGATGCCCCCCAGCAGCGCCACCCCGCCGATGGACCGCCAGTTGGCCCCGGACGGCAGCTCCGAGATGCGCAGGCGCACCGAGAGCCAGGCGAACAGCGTGATGCCGATGGGCTTGCCCAGCACCAGCCCCAGCAGCACGCCCAGCGTGACCGGCTCACGGAACGCGGCCGCCAGGTTGCCGCTCAGGTGCACCCCGGCGTTGGCCAGCGCGAACAGGGGAATGATGCCGAACGCCACCCAGTAGTGCAGCTCGTGCTCAATGCGCTGCAGCGGCGCCTGCGCGGCCTCGCAGGCGTTCTCCATCTCCTGCACGGCGGCCTGCTGCCCCTTGTTGGTCAGCACGCTGGGCCCTTCCTCGCCCGCCGCGTCAAAGTGGTTCAGAATCAGCTTGCCGCGGTCCAGGAACTCCGCCGTGTCAATGCGGGTGCGCGCGGGAATCGTCATCGCCAGCAGCACGCCGGCCACCGTGGCGTGCACCCCGCTGAGCAGGAACGCCACCCACAGCCCCGCGCCCAGCGCCACATAGGTGAGCGGCTTGCGCGCCCCCAGCCGGTTGAGCAGCACCAGCATCACCAGCACCACGCCGCCGATGCCCAGCGCCGTCCAGTTGATGTGGTCCGTGTAGAAGACCGCGATCACCAGCACGGCGCCCAGGTCGTCCACGATGGCCAGCGCGGCCAGAAACACCTTGAGCGAAAGCGGGGTGCGCGGCCCCAGCAGCGCCAGCACGCCCAGCGCAAAGGCGATGTCCGTGGCCATGGGGATTCCCCACCCGCGCGCCCCCTCGCCCCCCAGGTTCACCAGCGCGTAGATGAGGGCCGGCACCACCATGCCGCCCAGCGCCGCCGCGATGGGAAGGGCGGCGCGCCGCGCGGAGGCCAGTTCGCCCACCAGGAACTCGCGCTTGATCTCCAGCCCCACCAGAAAGAAGAAGACCGCCATCAGCCCGTCGTTCACCCAGTGGTGCAGGGTGTACGACAGCTCCTGCCCGCCGAAGCGGAAGCTGAGCGGGGTTTCCCAGAAGTGGTGGTACGCCTCGCGCCAGGGGGAGTTGGCGGCGACGATGGCAATGAGCGTGCAGGCGACCAGCACGATCCCCCCCGCCGACTCCGCGTGCGCGAAGCGGACGAAGGGGGACAGGATCCGCTGAATGCGAGTGGGGCGGGGCGGGGGTAGAAAGTGGTCGTGCGCGGCCATGTGTCCCTGGAGTCGGTTCCCGGATTGGACTGGGCCGACGAACCTAACGGGGCCCCGCGCGCAATCCAACCCTGCTGGTCCGCTACTCAGGACGGGCGGTGAACCGGCGCATGGAGCGCGTGCGTCAGCGGTCGCGCGCCACGGCGGAGCGGGTGCCGGCGGACCCGGTCAGCAGCGGATACGGATTCACGTTTTCGCTCTCCCAGTACCGCTCGGGATTGCTCAGGCGCCCCACGCTGAAGTGCAGGTGGTAGTTGCCGGGGCCGGCGTTGCCCGTGTCGCCCACGTAGGCGATCACCTCGCCGCGGCGGATGCGCTGGCCTTCGCGAATGCCGGCGGCGTAGCGCTGCAGGTGGGCGTAGTAGTACAGCGTGCGCCCGTCGTCGCCGAACTGGTAGATGGTAATGCCGCCCATGCCGCCGGTGCGCAGGCGGTGGATGGTGCCGTCCGCGGCCGCCACCACGGGCGCGCCCTGGGGCGCCATGATGTCGATGGCGTTGTGGGTGCGGCCGCCGGAGCGCGCGTCGGTGTAGCTGTCGCTCAGCTGCGAGGGGCGAATGCCGCGGACGGGAATGAGCAGCGACGCGCCGGGCGCCAGTTCGCCCGCCGGCGCTTCGGCGTGGTCCGCCTCGGCCGCGCGGGGGGCGGGTGCGGGGCGGGCCGCGGTGCGGGCACGGGTGCGGCTGCCGGGGGCGCTCTCCGGCGCCGCGCCGATGGCGACGGTGCACGCATTCAGCGAAAGCGCGGCGGCCAGCGCCAGAACGCCCGGAAGGGCGCGGTGCATGGGGCGGATGGACATGTCGCGGAAACGTTCCGGGGGTGGTACAACCGCCATTCCGGGGAGGAGCGGCGGCGGGCAAAGGACATCGGGCGGGGAAACCCTGCGGCCCGTGAGCCGTCATATTGCCGTCATTGCGGCAGTGTGCGCAAGAGTTTTGATGCATCCGGCCCCGGACAGCGGCACCCGTATGCCTCGCCAGTCCGCATGGTCGCGGGTTGACCCGGGCAGCTGGAGGTGGCAACATCCAGTTTCTGCGATTCCGGGCGAATCTGGGAATCGTGAGTGCCGCGGGAAGTGTTTTGATGGCCTGCTTTGACTTGAACTGGAAGCAAGGTTTTCGTCCCGATCTCAAGAGTCCGTCTGCCCACCTATCTTCCCCAGAACCCACGACCTTGCGGGACATACGCCGCCCCTCCGCTTCTCTCGTGACTCCCGCATCGGCGGGCTGGGTCGCGCGCGTGGCGGGGCGGGCGAAGCGCGCGCTGCTGGCGTGGCGCGCGCCGGCCGTCGCCCGCGCGGTTCGCGCGGAAGGGCTGACGTACCTGGACCTGGCGGCGCTCACTGAACTGCACGGCGCCGTCGCCGGGCGGGCGCACGTGCCGGGCGACCTGGTGGAGGTGGGGTGCGCGCTGGGCGGATCGGCACTGGTGATGGCGCTCGCGCGTGCGTCGAACCGGCCCCTGTACGTGTACGACGTCTTCGGCATGCCGCCGCCGCCAAGCGAGGGGGACGGGCCGGACGTGCACGCCCGCTACGCCGCCATCGCGGGCGGGCTGTCGGAGGGGATCGGGGGCGGCGTATACTACGGGTACGTGAACGGCCTGCTGGAGCGCGTGCGGGAAACCTTTCGGCGCTACGGCGTCGACCCGGAGCGCACCGGCGTGGCCTTTGTGCCCGGGATGGCGCAGGACACCCTGCCGGAGCACGGCCCGGTGGCCGTGGCGCACGTGGACTGCGACCGGTACGAATCCGTCCGCGTGTGCCTGGAGCGCATCGCGCCGCGCCTGTCCCCGGGCGGCGTCATGATCATCGACGACTACGATTCCAAGTCGGGGTGCCGCAAGGCGGTGGACGAATACTTCGCCGCCCGCCCCGGCGAGTTCCGGCTGGAGCGCCGCTCCCGCCTGCACGTGCTCCGCAACTAGCGGCCGGCCCGGCCGCACCGTCCGCCGCCCTTTCCATCATCCTCCGCCCCAGGATCTTCATGCACCCGTTCGAGCCCGCGCCGCTGCGCACCGAGCCGTTCCCCCACGTTCTGCAGGACGGCTACCTGGAGCCGGAGCTGTACGGTGCGCTGCTGGCGGCCTTTCCCGAGTGCCCGCCGGGGAGCGGCCCCACCGGCTACAACTACTTCTGGGGCGATCCGGAGTACGACCAGCTGCTGGAGGGGAGCGAGGCGTGGCGCACGCTCTTCAACCGCTTTCACAGCCAGGCGTTCGTAGACTACGTGCTGGGGCAGTTCCGCGAGGTGGTGGAGCGCGAGTGCGTGGTGGATCTTTCCAACGCCCGCTACGTGCCGTACCAGGAGTCGCGCGCGGACAAGGAAGCCCCGCGGATCGCCAACGTGGTGCACGCGCCCGACGAGCTGTGGGTGCGCATGGACGTGGCGCAGGCGCGCACCGGGTACGACCGGGGCGCGCACCTGGACCATCGCCGCCGCGTGGCCACCATGCTGCTGTACTTCTGCGACGCCGACGAGATCGAGATGGTGGGCGGCGACCTGCGCCTGCACCCCGGCCCCGACGCGCCTGCCACGGAGGTGATTCGCCCGCGGCACAACCGCATGGCCATGTTCCCCTGCCACAACGCCAGCTGGCACTCGGCCAGCGCCATCACCTCGCAGAAGGGGCCGCGCAACTTCCTGCAGATCTCGCTGTCCAGCTCCATCGACCTGTGGAAGCCGCTCCCGGTGTCGCCGCTCACCCGCGCCACGGCGGGGCTGCGCGCCCTGGCCGGCCGCGCCGCGTCGGTCTTCGGCTGAGCACGCCCGAACCCCTTTCCGCACAGGCGG
>NZ_DASVTX010000021.1:0-7550 GCF_036387355.1 Longimicrobium sp. | reverse complement strand
GGCGGGCCGAGAGGCGGCTGACCGGGGTCAGCGCGCCTTCTCGGCCGCGATTCGCTGGATGACGGCCATGGCCAGCAGGTTCACGAGCAGGAACGAGCCGCCGTAGCTGATGAAGGGGAGCGGAATGCCGGTCACGGGCATGACGCCCACCGTCATCCCCACGTTGATGAGCACGTGGGTGAACCAGCTTCCCAGAATGCCGATGGGCACGAGCGAGCCGAAGGGGTCGCGCGAGCGCTCGGCCACGCGGATCAGGCGCCAGAAGATGAGCCCGAAGGTGAGCAGCACCGCCAGCACGCCGATGAAGCCCAGTTCCTCGCCGATGACGGCGAAGATGAAGTCGGTGTGCTGCTCGGGAAGGAAGGCCAGCCGCTTCTGCGGACCCTCCAGGAACCCCTTGCCGAACCATCCGCCGCTGCCGATGGCCACCCGGCTCTGGATCAGGTTGTACCCCGTCCCCCGCGGGTCGCTGGCCGGGTCCAGGAACACCATGAAGCGCGCCTTCTGGTACGGCTTCAGCATGTTCCACATGGGGAGCGCCACGGCGCCGGCCACCGCGTTGGCCACGAAGATGGAGATCTTTTCGCTGATGAAGGCGTTGCGCCAGAACAGCATGGCCATCAGCAGGACGATGTACACGCCCCACACCCACACGCTGATGCTCAGGAAGAGGCTCAGCAGCGGGCTGATCAGGAAAAAGATGGTGAGCACCGGGGTGCCGGCCCAGTACAGGCACCACACCAGGATGCTGGCAAACGCCAGCGCCGAGCCCAGGTCCGGCTGCAGCATCACCAGCCCCATGGGGAGCGCCACCACGCCGATGGGCTTCCACAGCGCCCACAGCGTCTTGGGGGGCTCGCGCCACTCGCCCAGCACCCGCGCCAGCATGAGGCAGGTGGCGATCTTGGCCATCTCCGAAGGCTGCAGGCCCACCGGCCCGATGCGGATCCAGCTCTTGGTGCTGGCCCCCGTGGTGCCGCCGCTGCCGAACACCAGCGCCGCCATCAGCAGCACCAGCCCCAGCGCGTACGCCGGCTGCGCGCCCCACTCCAGCCATCCGAAGCGCACCCGCAGCAGCATGGGCACGAGCAGAATGGCCAGGGTGAAGAAGATGAGCTGCTGGCGCCACGTTCCCTCGGCGCGGGTGCCGGGGACGTCCACGGCGCCTGCGCTGAAGATCATGCAGATGCCGAACACGGCCAGCCCCACGACCAGCCAGAACAGCACCGGGTCGCCCAGGCGCACCTGCGCGTAGCGCTTCATCGCGCCCCCTCAGCCGGGAGCGCCCGGGCCCCGCCGTCCATCACCCACCCGCCCATTGCATTCCCCTTCATGCCACCGCGCGGTACGCCGCCGCGGCGGCAAGGCCCACGGCCCCCGCGTAGATCGCGGCGATCAGCGAAAACGCCAGCCCGCTCACCGGCCCCGCCACGTCGGCGCGGAGCAGGAGCAGGTACATCAGCACGTCATACAGCCACTTGCCGGCGATCAGGTACACCACCAGCACCACCGGGCTGTCCCCCGCCACCCACTCGCGCGAGCGGGCGCCCAGGTAGCCCAGGACGGCCAGCGCCAGGGCACCGGCGCCAAAGGTGTGCATGTTCACCGAGCCGTCCAGCAGGCCCAGCAGAACTCCCAGCCCCGCGGCCCACCCCGCGCGCATGCGCCGGGCGGCCAGCAGAAGCGCAACCACCAGCAGGTCCGGCGCAAATTCTCCCAGCCCCATGCCGATCCGGAGCAGAAAGTACAGCACCACGAGCACCGCGATGAACGCCACGAATTGCCAACGCGTTCCCTCCGTCACGTCGCCTACTCTCCCGGATTCTGTGTGGGGGGCTGCACGCCGGGGGGTACCCGCGGCTCACCCGGGAACACGGGGCGGCCCGGCAGTTCCGGCGTGGGGTCCACGCGCCGGGGCTGGGGCCGCGGCGCGGCCGGACGGGGTGCGGCCGGGCGCGCCGCCGGACGGGCGGGCGCGGCGGCGTCGGGGCTCATGGCCCGCACCGAGTCGGCGGGCGGCGGCGCGGTGAGGCGCACGCCCCACGCGGCCGCCAGGTTCTGGTCGCTGCGCCCCTGCACGGGGTCCCCCAGCACCAGAACGTGGCCCACCTGCCCCGGCGTCACCAGGGGCCGCACGTAGTAGATGCGCTGCCATCCGCCCGGGTCCTTGCCCTCGCCGGCCACGCGGCCTACGGGGATCCCCTGCGGATAGGTGCCGCCCTCGCCCGAGGTCACGATCAGCGCGCCGGTGTCGGGCGCCGTGTGGAACGCCACCGGGCTGAAGGCCAGCATGTCGATTCCGTCGCGCCTGATGGGGTGCGCCACGCCGTACGTTTCGCCGTCCTGCGTCATCACCGAGACGGCGAAGTCGGGGTGCGTCCACGCCTTCATCATGGCGGTGGTGCTCCCCAACTGCCCCACCTGCCCCGCCAGCCCGTCGGCGGTGATGACGGCGGCCCCGTCGCGCAGCCCGTCGCGCCGGCCCACGGACAGGCGCAGCAGCCCTTGCGAGCCCTGCCCCGCCACCCAGCGCCCCTCGGCGGGGACGAACGAGTAGGTGAGCCGCTCGCGAAAGCCCAGCAGCTGCCGCAGCTGGCGGTTTTCCGCCGCCAGCGTGGCCTGCCCCACCAGGAACGAGGCCAGGCTGTCGCGCTCGGAGCGAAGCCGGCCCACGTCCGCAAAGCGGCCTTCGCGGTCGGCGGTGCCGCGCTGCAGCGCCACGAACGGGTACAGCACGGTGCTGCGGAGAGCGTGCCCCACGCCGTCCTGGAACGGGCTGGGCATCAGGTACGCCATTCCCGCCAGGGCGGCGAACGTCCCGGCGATGGCCAGGTCTCTTTTGCGGCCGCGCTCTCCGGCGCCGCGCAGGTACGGTCTGAACGCGCTCAGGACGTCAACACTCCTTTGTACTTGATCACGTCGTCCAGGATGCGCCCGGCCCCGCGCACCACGCAGGTGAGGGGATCCTCGTCCACGTGAATGGGAAGGTTGGTTTCACGGGCGATCAGGCTGTCGAGGCCGCGGATGAGTGCTCCGCCCCCCGTCATGACGATGCCCCGGTCCACGATGTCGCTGGCCAGCTCCGGCGGCGTGATTTCCAGCGCCCGGCGCACCGCCTCGACGATGGCCTGGATGGGCTCCTGGATGCACTCGCGGATTTCCTGCGAGTGCACGCGCACCGTCTTGGGAATGCCCGACACCAGGTCGCGCCCCTTGACGTCCATTTCGCGCTCGTCGCCCGTGCTGTACGCCGACCCGATCTGGATCTTGACCGCCTCGGCCGTGGCCTCGCCGATCATGAGGTTGTAGTTCTTGCGCATGAAGGTGACGATGGCGTTGTCGATCTCGTCGCCCCCCACGCGGATGCTGGTGTCGCACACGATGCCGGACAACGCGATCACCGCGATTTCGGTGGTGCCGCCGCCGATGTCGATGACCATGTTGCCGGTGGGCGTTTCCACCGGCAGCCCCACGCCGATGGCCGCGGCCATGGGCTCGGCCACCATGTACACTTCCTTGGCGCCCGCGGCGGCGGCGCTCTGCCGCACGGCGCGCCGCTCCAGTTCGGTGATGCCCGAGGGCACGCCCACCACCACGGTGGGCTTGAGCTTCAGGAACCGCTTGCTGGTCACCGTCTGCAGGAAGTAGCGGAGCATGATCTCCGTTACGTCCACGTCGGCAATGACGCCGTCCTTGAGCGGCCGCACCGCGGTGATGCCTTCGGGGGTGCGGCCCAGCATGCGCTTGGCCTCCAGCCCGATGCCCTTGATCTGGTTCGTGGCCTTTTCCATCGCCACCACCGACGGCTCGTTCAGGACGATGCCCTCGCCCTTGACGTACACCAGCGTGTTCGCCGTCCCCAGGTCGACGGCGATGTCGTTGACCGGGATGAAGCTCCCCGACCGGAACCAGCTGAAGGCCATGTGCTCTTTCCGTACGTTCTCGCCGGGGCCGTTGCGGCCCTGCGGGCGCCGATGGCGTGTGGTTTTGCCCTGTAATTCGTTGGCTTTACGAGGGCGGCAAAGCTAGGCCGCCCCCGGCACCACCGCAACCCGCGCCCCCCGGGAAACCGCCGTGCGCACATGCACGCGCCATGCCGGGCCATGCGGGATGCGGGCCGTGGCGGGGGCAGACCGGCTGTGATGGTGCGCGGGCAATCTGCTACCGCCGCAGTTGATCGTGCAAGTGCTGGTGTGGACAGGGGATGGAGGGGATGGCGCGGCGGGGGGAGAGCGGCCGGTGGAAGCCGGTGTGTGCGCGGCCGCTGCGCGCTGAGTGGATGAATCCGCCGCAACAACGACGGCAGGTCCCCCAACAGATTGGGGGACTTCAGCTCCCGCGGCGGCGCGTGCCGGTGGGAGTGGCGGAATCCAGGGCGGCCCTCACCCGGGCCGGCACCACCGGCCCACCCTCCCCCAGAAAGGACTGGGGGAGGGTTGCCGGGGCGGAGGGCTCCAAGGGGCTGAGCGACTGAAGTCGCCGCAACAACGGCGGAAAGTCCCCCGAACAGATGGGGGACTTCACCTGCACGCGGTGGCGGAATCCGGTGAGAATTCTCCCCTCTCCGTGCGTCTGTTTGCACGGGGAGGGGCCGGGGGTGGGGCCTCAGAAGCCCGGCGACGCGCGCCGGACCTGCTCCCGCGCCGAATGGCTCCCCCTCGCCTGCGTGCGACCCGCGTGCGCGAGACGGAGGCTGGGGGGTGAGGGGGCCCGCAGCATGCGCCACACCGTCTGAAGTGCACGGACCCGCAGTTCTTCTGCTCCCGCGCCGGACAGCGACATCCACCCCTCCGCCCCGCTTGCCTGTCGTTTCCAGACGGACTATGATTGCAATACACGGCCGCGGACGCCGCGCCGAATGCGCGCGGCGGGCCGCGGCGAATCCGGGAGGCGACCTTGACCAAGCTGACGCTGAGGATGGACGAGCTGACGGTGGACTCGTTCGAGATGGAGATTGAGCAGAACGAGCGCGGAACGGTGAACGCGCAGGAGGAGCTGAGCGGCACCCTGTGCTACACGCCGGGGACGCGGCTCACCTGCTGCCCCTGCACGCCGGCCTTTTAGCCCGCCGGTCCGCAACGAAGAAAGCGACGCGGGCCCGGCATGCCGCCGGGCCCGCGTGTGCCATCCGCGCCGGACCGGGAGGCGCGGGGTGAGTTGCGTGAGGGATTCGCGCCCGCAGGGCCGAGAGCCCGGAGTGCAGGGGCAACAGCGGTATCGTTGCCCCGGAACGGAGGGGGCTCGGCGCCGTTGGCAACAGCTGTATCGTTGCCTACGGCGCGCGAAGCCCGACCCGGAGCGCAGCGGAGGGGCACGCCCGGAACCGCAGTGCGTGAGTGCGGGAACAGAAGTGCCCAGTGCTCAGTGCCCAGGATCAAGACCCGGGTTTCAGGATCGGCGGCGCAAGACGGCCTCCCCGCTGGGCGCTGGGCACTTGGCACTGGGCACTGGGCACTGGGCACTTCTTTTAGCGATCAATCCCGAGCTGGTGCAGGATGAACGCGTACCGGAACGCCGTCTCGCGCAGCGCGTCGTAGCGCCCCGACGAGCCCCCGTGTCCCGCGCCCATGTTGGTGCGCAGCAGGAGCAGGTTGTCGTCGGTGCGCGTGGCGCGCAGGCGGGCCACCCACTTGGCCGGCTCCCAGTACGCCACCCGCGGGTCGTTCAGCCCCGTGGTCACCAGCATCGTGGGATACGACTGCGCCGCCACGTTGTCGTACGGCGAGTACGAGAGCATGTAGCGGTACTCCTGCTCGCTCGCGATGGGGTTTCCCCACTGCACCCACTCCGCCGTGGTGAGCGGAATGCTGGCGTCACGCATGGTGTTGATGACATCCACGAACGGCACGTCGGCCACCACCGCCTTGAACAGGTCCGGGCGCATGTTCACCACCGCGCCCATCAGCAGCCCGCCCGCGCTGCCGCCGCGGATGGCCAGACGCTCCCGCGAGGTGTAGCGCTCGCGCGTCAGGTGCTCCGCCGCCGCGATGAAGTCGGTAAAGGTGTTGCGCTTGTTCATCATCTTGCCCTGGTCGTACCAGGCGCGCCCCATCTCCTGACCGCCGCGGATGTGCGCGATGGCGTACACCACGCCCCGGTCCAGCAGGCTCAGGTTGGCGATGCTGAACCCCGGGTCGGTGCTGATGCCGTATGAGCCGTACGCGTACAGCAGCATGGGCCGCCGCCCGTCGCGCACCAGCGGCTTGCGGTACACCAGGCTCACGGGAACCAGGGTCCCGTCCTGCGCACGCGCCCAGGTGCGCTCGCTGGCGTACTGCGACGGATCGTACCCGCCCAGCACCTCGGTCTGCTTGCGCAGCACGCGCTGGCGGCTCCCCATGTCGTAGTCGTACACGGACGACGGGGTCACCAGCGAGGTGTAGCCGAAGCGCAGGGTGTCGGTGTTGTACTCCGGGTTGCTCCCCGGCGACGCGGTGAACACCGGCTCCTGGAAGGCGATGGCGTGCTCGCGGCCGGTGCGCACGTCGCGCACGCGGATCTGCCGCAGGGCGTTGCCGCGCTCGTACAGCACCAGAAAGTTGCGGAACACGTCGAAGCCGTCGATGAGCACCGAGTCGCGCGCGGGCACCAGGTCCCGCCACGCGCGGCGCGACGGATCCGCGTCCGGCGCCTGCACCAGCTTGAAGTTGTTGGCCTCGCCCTCGTTGGTGCGAATGACGAAGTGGTCGCCCTGGTGCTCCACCGAGTAGATGAGCCCGTCCTGCCGCGGCGACACCATGCGGAACTCGAACGGCCCCGCGGCGGGCGCCACCATGGCCTCGGACGTGGTGTAGCTTTCGCTCCCCACCACGATGAAGCGGTTGTCCTTGGTGCGCTCCACGCCTACGCGAAACAGCGGGTCGGCGTCCTCGAACACCTTGACGTCCGCCGAGGTGGGCGTGCCCACCGTGTGTCGAAAGATGCGGTCCGGGCGCTGCGACGCGTCGGTTCGGGTGTAGAACAGGGTGCGGTTGTCCCCCGCCCACACCGCGCCGAAGTGCACGTCCTCGATGCGGTCCGGCAGCACCTGCCCGGTGGTGAGATCCTTGACCATCAGGGTGAAGTGCTCGGACCCGGCCGTGTCCACGGCAAACGCGAGCATGCGGTGGTCCGGGCTCACCGAAAACGCGCCGAGCGAGTAGTAGCGGTGCCCCTCGGCCATGCGGTTCTGGTCAAAGAGCACTTCTTCCGGCGCCGTCATGCTGCCGCGGCGGCGGACGTAGATGGGGTACTGCTTCCCCTCCTCCGTGCGCGAATAGTAGTAGTACGGTCCGATGCGGTCCGGCACCGACAGGTCCGTCTGCTTGATGCGGCCCAGGATCTCCTGGTACAGCCGCTCCTGCAGCGCGCGGGTGCCCGCCATGGCCGTGTCGGCGTAGCGGTTCTCCGCCTCCAGGTACGAAATGACTTCGGGGTTGGTGCGGTCGCGCAGCCAGTAGTAGTTGTCTACCCGCACGTCGCCGTGCAGGGTGTCCGGCCGCGGGATGACGCGCGCCACCGGCGGCGGCGGCAGGTCGCGCGCGGTCTGCGCGGCGGCCGGAACCGCGGCC
>NZ_DASVTX010000020.1:0-10212 GCF_036387355.1 Longimicrobium sp. | reverse complement strand
CTCGCCGTCGAGGACGGCGTGAACGGCGGTGAGCGCGCACCCCGCAGCGGCGCTGGCCGAGTCCCACGAGGCACCGCTCACGGGAACGCCGTCCATCTCCAGAGTGCGGCCCTGCGCGTGCGCCTCGCCGCTCGCCGCGCGCAGGCGGTCCAGGTACGCGGGGGTGTGCACCAGGAGCAGATCTTTTTCCGACGCAGGTGTGCCCTCCAACTGCAGCACGGGGCCCCACAGCGCCACCATGTCGCGCTGCACCGCCCTCACCACCGCCGGGAGCCGCCCCTGGTGGTCCGGGTGGTTCCACCCCGTGTCGTGCAGGGAGCAGTCTTCGTGGCTCACGAACGCCGTTGTCTTCACGCCATCTCCAGGGTCAGAGGACACGCGCGGCAATATGCCGGGGCGGACGCGCCGGGGCGAGGTGCGGGCGTTCGAGTCGCGGGAGGGGTGAGTGCATGCGCGCATCAGGGACAACACGGACCCTTTCCCGCCGCACCCGTGCGGGTCAACAACTTGCGTAGCCAGCGCCGCCTGACCATCACCCGGAGGAGGACGATGCAAGAGGAACGCGACAACATCGGCGGCGGCGACGGACAGGGCTTCGGGGGCGGGCACAAGGGCGCGGCTCCGCAGGGCGGCGGCGACCTGGGCGGAAGCGCGTCCGGCGTGGGCGGCGGTGATCTGGGCGGCTTTGGCGGCGGGGCCGGCGGGCGTGACCTGGGCGGCGCACCGGCCACGGACGGCGCGGACCGCGCGGGTGACGGCGACGTGGCCGGGGACCTGGGCGCGCCCGGTCGCGGCCGCGACACCGGAGCCGCGCACCACCGCCACACGCAGGGCGCCGCCGGCCACGCCAGCGCGTCGGAGACGGACGGCAACTCGGGAAGCGGGCTGCAGGACGGTCCCGATGGCGATGCCGGCCTCGCCAGCAACGACATCGGCGGAGGCGGCACCAGCGGGCTGGGCGACCCGGACGTGTTTCCGCGCTTCCTGGGATCGGATGCGGGGACGGGTACGGACGCGGGCGGCGGAACGGCCACGGGCGGCACCATCGGCGACAGCAACGACCGCCGCTGACCGGCGCTGACCGAAAACGAACGGGGCTGCATCCACCTGGATGCAGCCCCGTTCTTCATCTCCCCCGCTTCGCCCTCAACCGCAGAGCGCGCGGACGGCGGCCTGCGGGTCCACCGGCACCGGTGCGGCCGCGGGCGGCGGCGCGGTGGCGGAATCCGGCGCCGCGGTGGCGGGCTCCGGTGCGACGGAATCAGCCGAGACACCCAGCAGGCGGCGGCCACCCGCGGCGGGACGCGGACGGGGGCGGGGCGCGGCGGCGGTCACGGCGGCGCGGCGGGCCATCTCCGCCTCGTAGCCGGGACCGGTGTAGCGGATCTCCGCGCCGCGCGCACCATCGCCGCGCGGACGGCGCAGGCGCACTTCCAGCACCGTGCCGTCCAGCGCCCACACGGCGTGGTCTGGACGGCGGCAGTACGGAGGGCCATGGATGCGCTCGGCGGTCGCAAGTGCCTGCGCGAACAGGTCACGCGCGCTCACAACCGCGTTCTCCGCATGAAAGTACAGCAGCCCCACCAGCATGTCGCGCGACAGAATCGCGACGGCCTGCATGGGCGTCTTGCTGGACACCGCGTAGATCTCGCGCCCGGCGCGCGTGGTGACGATGCGCAGGTCGTCGCCGGCCGTCAGCTGCGTCGAGGCCTCCGCGCCGGTGATGCCCCACGGCAGCACGCGGGGCAGCGCCTCCTGCGCGCGCGCGGCGGTTGCGCTCAGGAGCGGGATGAGAACGAGCGCGGCGAGCCGCGCAGTACGGTTGATCATGCGGTTGGTGCGGGCGTGGCTGTGTGGATCGGGATGATGGGAATCTTCCACCGTCGTACCCGGATTGCAACCCGCTGATCCGGTAGCAGAGGCAGTTGCAGTGGCATGGGCGGATCGGCGCGCACGCGGAGGGTGTGGCCCTCACCCGGCTCGCTGAAGCTCGCCACCCTCTCCCACGAACAGATGTGGGAGAGGGGGCACACCCCAACTGCGGCCCTCCCCGCGCAAACAGCCGCGCGGAGAGGGGGGAGCAGCAGATCGGCCGATTCCGGACGGTGCCGGTGCGGGCGGAGGAGGCCCCCTCCCCCCAACCCCCTCCGCCCGCTCCGCCCGCTCCGCGGGAGAGGGGGAGCCGTTCGGCGCAGGGGCAGAGGTCGGCGCCGAACTCATGGCCGGAGCCGGACCAGCCTCACGGCTGTATCGTGAGGCTTTCAGCCGTTGTTGCGGCGAGTTCACTCGCTCATCAGCACCGGCCGCCGAGCGGATACATGCCTCCCGCCCCTGCCTTTCCGCCGCGTGCAGGTGAAGTCCCCCCGTCTGTTTGGGGGGACTTTCCGCCGTTGTTGCGGCGACTTCAGTCGCTCAGCCCCTTTCGGCTGCGTCGAATCCTGGAATCCGCGCCGGAGTCTCCGCCCCATCAACCCTCCCCCAGTCCGTTTTGGGGGAGGGTGGGCCGGTGGTGCCGGCCCGGGTGGGGGCCGCACGTGAAGCCTGCGATCCGCCTCGCCCCCGCCCGCCGCCATCCACTCCGATCCACGCCCCCCTTCACGCCGCGCCGCGCAGGCGGCGGATGGCCCATTCGGCGGCGGCGGCCAGGAGCACGGCGCCGAAGAGCAGCGCGGCGAGCGGCAGGCGCGATCCCTCCGACGCGCCGGCGGGGGCGAGGCGCTGGACCACGCCGCGGAGCGAATCCGCCGGGAGCATCCGCCCGCCCGAAGAGCCCGCGATCATCGCCAGGCGCGCCCATCCATCCTCCGCCGCACCCGTGCCCGCGGTGGCGCGAAAGGCGGCGCTGGTGGCGCGGCCCGCGAACGCGACCGTGTACAGCCCCGTGTCTGCCGGAACCATGGCGGCGCGCAGCACCCCGGGGCGCGCGGGGTCCGCCGCCAGGGCCAGCGTGTCCACGTGATTGTCCGGTCCGCGCACCACCAGCGCCGGCACGGCGCCCGCCGCGTCCGGCGCGGCGTAGACGATCAGTTCCCGCCGCGCACCGGCCGGCGCGACCGGCTCCGGAAGCTGGATGGAGAGCGGGTCGCGCGGCGCGGAAGCGAGCCAGTCCACCAGCGCGCGCCAGAACTCCCGGTGCTCCGCCAGCCGGCCGGCCTCCATCCGCCACCGCCACGTCTCCGTCAACGCCAGCGCAGCGGCGCGCCCCCGGCCCAGCGGCCGCAGCGCGAGCACGCCGCCGCCACCCGCCGTGGCGCCCACGGCGGTGCCGGGCCGCACCGCGCCGAACACCGCCGCCGCCGAGCGCACCCGGTCCGCGGGGAGCGCGGCGAGCTCCGGGGGCAGCGTCCACGCCACCGCCGGCCCGTCCACCGCGCGTGACTGCGCATCCGCCGCCAAGCCGAACGCGCCGGCCGCGCCCTGCCCCCCCACCAGCAGCACGCCGCCGCCCCGCGCGGACGCCCACTCCGCCAGCGCGCGCCGTTCCGCTTCCGCCACGGGCGTGGCGTCCAGCACTACGGCGGCGTCGGTGCGGGCCAGGCGGTCCGGGGTCGCGGCGCCCCCACCCGCGGCGACGGACTGGCCGCGGCCCAGGTCGAACCCCGTCTCGACAATCGCGCCGGACTCCTCCAGCGCGCGGACCACGAACTTGCTTTCCCAGTGCGGAAATCCGGCGCGCACCAGCACGCGCGGCGCCCCGGCGCTGTCTACCCACGCGCCTGTCCGCACCGTCCGCCCGCCCGCATCCACGATCCACTCCCGCCACCCCGCGCGCGGCGGACGCACGCGGAACGCGCCCGACGCGCCGCCGGACGCGTCCAGCCGCACGGAAACGCTGTCCAGCATGCCGCTCTCGTCCGCCACGCGGACGCGCACGCTGTCCCCCGGCGCGCCGCGCACACGGAAGCCGACAGCGGCGGCACGGCCGGAGAGGGCACGCGCAGGGGGCTGCACTCCGACCGAAACGGGGGTACGCGGCAGCGCCGCGTAAAGCGGCGCGCGGCGGGAGGCAGCGGCCAGCAGTTCCAGTTCGCGCGCGGTGGGCGCATCCGTGGATGCACGCGCGATGGCGGGAGGCGCGCGGCCCACCAGCAGCGAATCGCTCCGCCCTTCCAGCGCTTTCGCATCCCCCAGCCAGGCGGGCGCCAGGGGGCCGGTACGCGTCCGCCACACGGGAAGCGCCAGCGCCGCGACCAAAAGCGAGAGGACCAGGACGCGCAGCGCGGCGGCGGCCTTCATCGGGTGAGCGCGTACACGACGATGTTCACGCCGAACCGGGTGTTGTCCACCGACTGGAAACGCTTGTTGCGCGCGTGGTAGTTCCACTCCGACGCGTAGTCCTTGTTGCTGTACAGCACCCCCAGCCGCCCGTTCACCTCCACGCCCAGCAGGTTCTCGTGCACCAGCCCGTCGCCCCAGCCGTTCAGCTCGTGGCTGGTGGTGGGAGGGCCGTCCGGGAACAGAAAGAACGAGCGGTACAGCTCGTGGGTGTTGGGAATGGGCCGGAGCGCGTTCGCCCCGAAGATGCGGCGCAGCTCGGCGACCGCCGTCTTGTGAAAGCCGCCGTCCACGTCGTGGCTGTGATCCTCGACGTGCAGCAGCCCGCCGCGCTCCACGTACGCCTTGAGGTTGGCGTTTTCCTGCGGGTTGAAGCGGAGCGGCAGGTGGCCGGTCAGGAACAGGTAGGGAAAGCGGAAGATCTCCGGGCTGCTCAGGTCCACCAGCACGCCCTGCGACGCGACGGGGATGGCCGTGTACTGCGCCACGGAGTGCAGGATGTTCGTCGGCACGAGCGGCGCCGAGTCCCAGTTTCCGCTCTCGTACCTGGCCGTGGCGAAGGTGAACGCCTCCGGCCCGCGTCCGGCGGGCGCGGCTTGGGCCGGGAGCGCCGCCGGCCCACGCGCGGCGGCAACGGAGGGTGCGGAGCGCACGCCCGGCGCGGCGAGCGCCAGTGCAACCAGCGCGGCGGCGAGCGCGGCGCGGCGGACCGAGGCCGCGGTTCTCATCCGCCCCTCCCGATCCGCCGGAAGTACTCCGCCGCGGCGGGATCCGCCGTGGAGGGCAGCGGCCTCGCGCCCGCGCCCGCGGAGGGGGACAGGCGCCCGCGCGCCCGGCGCAGCAGGTCGCGGGCACGCTCCACTCGCCCCGCGCCCGCCTCTCCGGACGCCTGCGAGATCAGCGCGGCGGCCTGCCGGTCCACCCCCGCCTCCAGCGCCCGCGCGGCCAGGGCCGACACCTCCAGCGCGGACTGCCGCGGCGCGCGCCTGCCGATTCCCGCCGCCACGCGGTCAAGCTCCGCCAGCAGCGGGCCCAGGCTGGCCAGCGCGGCGCCGCGCGTCCGCGCCACGGGGCCCACGTCGTCCATCTTCCCCTGCCCGCGTGCCTCGGCCACGTTGATGGGGTCCACCGCGACGTTGCCGCGCGGAAACACGCGTTCCGCGCGCTGCATGGCCTGGATCATCCGCAGCGCCTCGTACTGGTGCGGCAGCGACGAATCCGGCCGGATGAGCTTGAGCTGCCCCTCCGCGCTCCACATCAGATTGTGCAGCGTCAGAAGGCTGCGGTTCACGTCCAGCAGGTCGCCCTCGTCGTGCTTGTGGCTCACCTCGTCGATGGTGCCCTGCCCCGTGGCCTCGGAAGCTGCCTCCAGCGTCGCTTCTTCCGTCGCCGCGGCGGGCGCGGGCTCCGCGCCGTGGCTGTCGCCTGCCGCGTGGCCGCCACCCGCGCCGCCGCCGCTTTCCAGGTAGCCGAAGTCCACGCCCTGCGGCTGCACCCCGGAATCCGCGCCGCGAATGTAGATCTGCTCGCCCACCACCTCGCGCAGCCGCCCCTGCTCGCGCGCGATCTCGTTGCTGCGCGCCTGCACCTCCGCCCGCTGCATCCGCGGCGCGTCGCGCACCAGCCGCTCCGTCATGAGGATGATCATCCGCTGGCTCAGGACGGGGTCCTTGGGCAGCTCCGAGGGGAGCCCCAGGTCCGTGTTCACCTGGTCGAACTCGTCGGGCCGGGCGATGCGGACGATGCGCGTGCGCGACACGCTTTCCCCCGGCCCGGTGACGTCGTTGCGGTCGCGAGCCGTGGCGCGCAGGTGCATCACGTCCCCCGCCTGCAGGCCGAGGGTGGCGAGGTCGATGGAGAAGTCGCCGCTCGCCGTCCTGCCGTTTCGCGCCACGCGCGTGAACTGCCAGTCGCCCTCGGTGAACTCGTACGATTCGCCGCTCCCCCGGCTGCGGGTCCAGTGCAGCCAGAAGGCGCCCACGCCGTAGTCATCCCCGGCGCTGGCGCGAACGGTGAGGCGGCCGCTTGGCTGGGCGAGCACCAGGTCCGCGTCCGGCGCCAGGAGCTGAACGTCCGGCGCCTGGTCCGGCAGCGGGATGAGCGGAACGACGCGCCGGTCGATGGTCTCGCCGCTGGCGACGGCTTCCAGCGTCAGCCCCTTGGCGTCCGCGGGCATCGTGTAGTCCACCACCCACTCCTCCCCCTCGCGGCGCACCGCGACGGGCGCGCCGCCGATAGCCGAGGCGCGGACCGCGTCCCATCGGCCGGGAAAGCGGCTGCGCAGGCGCACGTGGCTCCCCGGCAGCGCGCTCACCGGCTCGTCGCCGCGCCCTTCTTCCACCGCCAGCCCGGCGTACGCGGGGGGCTGCACGCGCCACCGGAACTCGTCGAACATCGGCATGGGCGCGGGCGGCACGGCGGGGAGCGTGTTCGCCCGCACCTCGCGCCACTTGCTCGCGTATGCGTCCGCCGGATGCATCCACCGCGACAGCGCCTCGCGCGCGGCGCCGGGAAAGGCGAGGGCGAACAGCGCCGCGATCCCGATGGACAGGGCGAGGATGGTCGCGGGCGTCCGCAGGTGCAGCGGAGCCACGCCGCGCGGTCCAGCGGCCTGCAGCCTCCGCTCCGTATCCGCCACGAACGCGCGGTGCACGACGCCGTCCGGCACCGTCTCCGCCATGTCGAACGCGGTCAGCAGCCGGTTCTCCAGCGCGGGGATGCGCTCCTCCGCCAGCAGGGCAAAGCGGCGCGGCGGTGGCGGATTCAGGATGCGGTAGAGGGCGTACCCAATCCACCCCGCGCCCATCAGCGGCGGCAGCCAGCGTAGCGTTTCGCGCAGCACGGCGCGCAGGGGGATCAGCAGGTCGATGAGCACCAGCGCGACGGCCGCGGCGGCGAAGAGCGCGGGGCCGATCACAAGGGCGCGCAGCAGCACGGAGCGCCGCCACGCCGCGCGCACGCCGGCGATCAGCCGGTCCGCGGGTGCACGGAGCGGGCGGGAAGTGGATGGCGGTGCGTGCGCGATGGTGCTCATGCGGCGGTCCTGCGGCGGTAGGCGAGCAGCGTTTCCAGCAGCGCGACCAGGAGTGCGGCGGCCAGCAGCCAGCGGCCGAACGCCAATCCGCCCTCCGCGGCGCCCAGGCGGCTGGCGGGGATCACCCCGGGGCCGCTTCCCCGCAGCAGGGAGAGCGCCCCGCTGTCCAGCGGGCGATCCGCCGTCCTCGGTTCGTCCTCGCAGCCCCGCGCAAGGCGGCCCAGCGCGGCGGGGTATTCCGCCTGTAACGGCAGTTCCCCGCCCTCCAGCGCGGTCCCGGCCACGACGACGCAGCCGCGCCCCAGGCGGCGCGAAACGGCCGCGGGACGCCCGTCATCCCACGCGGCGACGATGCGCGCGTCCGTGGCCGGGGTGCCGCCCGCCCGCCCCGCCGCCCCGCCGAGCCGCAGTTCCGGGCCGAACCACATCGTTCCCGCGCCCGGCGCTCCGGCGGAAGGACGCCAGGGAAGACCGTCGACAGCCTCCGCCGCGCGCGCGGAGAAGACAACCGTCGCTCCGGCGCGCGCGCGGTCCATCAGCGGCGGCTGCGCGGCGGCGGGTGCATCCAGCACGACGATGACGTCTTCCGGGAGGGATGACGCGGCGCCGGGCGCCACGGTCCGCGCCGCGTATCCCAGCGCGCCGAGCGCCGCGGCCGCGTATCGCCCGCCGTCCGCCGCGACCACCGCCGCGCGGCGCGAGCGCGCGGAATCCGCCACCGCCGAATCCGCGCCGACGCGGAGCGGCACCATCTCCACCCGCCCCGGCCAGGCAGCGCGGCGGAGCGGAGCCAGCCCCGAGGACCATCCGCTCTGCGGAAAGGCGGAAATCCATCGCACGGAAACCGAGTCCGCGCCGCGCAGGCCGCGGGCGGCGGGTGGAATGGCGCGGAGCGCGGCGGCCAAGTCGGAGCGCGCCGTCGTCGCCCCGCCGCGGGTGAGCGCCGCGAAGAAATCCGCGTTCAGCTGCGCGCGCGGCACGTGGCGGGCCGTGCTGTCGAACAGCACCAGTTCGCCCCGGGGCTCGCCCTCCGGCCCCATCACCGCCTCCGCGGCCGCGGCGACGGCGCGCGGCCACTCGGTGCGTGACGACGCGCCGCGGTCCAGCAGAACCACGGTGCCCGTCCCCGCGCGCGCCGGAATCCATGCCGGGCGCGCGAGCGCGGCGCCCAGCAGAAGGAGCAGCAGCATGCGCAGGATCAGCAGCGGCACGTCCGTGGGACGGCTGACGCGGACCGCGTTGCGCGGATCTGCGGAAAGGAACCGCGCCGTCGGGAGCGCGGCGCGCTGCGGCGGGCGGCGGCGGATGAGGTGCAGGGCGAGCGGCACCAGCATCCCCAGGATGCCGGCGAGCAGAAACCCGGGCGCGGCGAGCGTCAGCACGCCCTCACCCCCGCCGCGCGTTGGCCCACGCCACCAGCGCCTCTTCCACCGGCTGCGCAGTGGTGAGCGGAACGTACTCCACCGCGCGCTCGCGCAGGCGGTTGGCGAGCGCGTCGTAGTAGGCGCCCACGCGGCGGGCGTAGCCGGCGTCCGCGTCCGGCGTGGCGGGGAGTTCGGTGGATGGGTGCTCCGGGTCAAAGAACAGCCCCGCTCCCGGCGCGCGCTCCCCCGATTCCGCCGGCGTCAGCACGCGCATCACCACGACCTCGTCGCCGCGCGCGCGCAAGCGGCCCAGCGCGGTGCTGACCGCCTCGCCGCCATCCTCCTCCAGCAGGTCGGTGATGAGGATGATGCGCCCCCGACGCTGCAGCGCCCCGCCCACCAGGTCCAGCACCGGCGCGGCGGAGCCGGAGCCCGCGGGCTTCATCCGCTCCAGTTGCAGCAGCAGGTCGTGCAGGTGGCCGCGGCGGGAGCGGGGCGCCAGCAGCAGCCGCGGCGCGGCGCCGAAGGTGGCGAGCCCCACCGCGTCGCCGTGGCCGAGCATGACGTGGGCGAGCGCGGCGGCCACATAGGCGGCGTAGCGGTGCTTGCTCACGCCTCCCGGCTCCGCGTAGTCCATGGACGCGGACTCGTCGACGACAAGAAAGCACTGCAGGTTGCTGCGCTCCTCGAACTCGCGGACGTACAGGCGGTCGGTGCGGGCGTACAGCTTCCAGTCCAGGTAGCGGACGTCGTCGCCCTGCTGGTAGTCGCGGTGCTTGGCGAAGTCCTCGCCCACGCCGCGCTGGGGAGAGCGGTGCACGCCGGACTGGAAGCCGCGCACCACGGTGCGCGCGATCAGGTCCAGCCCGCCCAAGCGCTCCAGCAGGTGCGGGGGAAGAAACTCCGCCGTCGCGCTCATCGGCACGCGCGGGGGGAGGAGGGCAGGGAGAACGCGTGCGCCGGGCGGCGGCCGGGGCGGGCGCCGGGCTTCGGGGCTCCTCCCCCGGCCCCTCCCCGTGCAAACCCCGCACGGAAAGGGGAGAAAAGCACACAGTTCGGGCGACGAGCAGACGACGGTGCGCGGCCGCCGCTGTGGCCCTCACCCCGCGTGCTGCGCACGACGACCCTCTCCCACGAACAGATGTGGGAAAGGGAGCACACCCCGGATTGGCGCGGGAGGCGAAGTTCGGCGCGGCGGAGAGAGGCCCCCATCCCCGGCCCTTCCCCCAAAAAACCCTGGATGAAGGGAGACCTCACCGCGAGGGCGGCGTTCGGCACCGAACCACGCCCTCGCGCAGGCGCAGCCTCACAGCCGTACCGTGAGGCTTTCAGCCGTCGTTGCGGCGACTTCAGTCGCTCAGCCGCCCGACGACCGCGACCATCCGTGCTGCCCCACGCGGAACCCTTAGCCCCGACAACCCTCCCCCAGTCTGTTTTGGGGGAGGGTGGGCGAATAATGCGAGCCCGGGTGGGGGCCGCCGTGAGGCCCGCACCGGGCACTTGAACCTGGGCACTGGGCACTGCCGTCCCCGCACTCAC
>NZ_DASVTX010000019.1:0-4617 GCF_036387355.1 Longimicrobium sp. | reverse complement strand
TGTCCAGCCAGTAGCTCATCTTGATCAGCAGCACGTTGGTTCCCGGCGCGCGGAACAGGTCCGAGGTGTTGTTGCGGAACTGAAAGCGCCCGTCCGTCACGAACTCCGAGCGCCCCTGGCTCCACACCACGAACAGCGTGCTCCCCGGGCGGTACTCCCACCGCACCACGGCGTTGCTGTTGAAGCGGCGGATGTTGAAGTCGGGATTGCTGATGCGGTAGCCGAAGCCGGCCGCGTCGCCGCACCCCGCGTTCTGCGGCCGCACGCCGAAGTACACGCTGCCGTCGCTGTTGGCGCACTCGCGGATCTCCGACGCGCCCAGCGTGCGGAAGCGGTCGCCGAAGCGCCGGGCGCGCGAGTCCTCCACCTCCATGAAGCCGCCGTAGTCGCCCGCGCTGATGAAAGGCTGCGCGTAGTACTGCAGCGACAGCGTGGGGGTAAAGATGTAGTTGAGGCGAGCGGTGAGGCTGGTCGTGGTCTGGTCCAGCCGCGCGAACACGTACTCCGCCGCGTTCCCCGCGTTGCGGTCCGAGCGGGTAGACACGTACTGCCAGGCCGCGTTGTTCAGCGCCAGACGCGGCTGCAGCTGCAGGTCGAACCGGCTGGACGGGCGGATGATCACGAACGGGGAGATGGTGGCGTTGGAGCCGTCCGTGCCGTTCTCCACCCGCCCCGTGAGGTCCAGGCCCACGGCCACCGGCTTGCGGCGGTCGCTGCTGAACCCGCCCCACGCCTCCCACGCGGCCGGCGTCACCAGGGCCGGCCCGCCGCGCAGCTGCGAAACCGAGAGGCCCGAGATGCCGTGCAGGAGGCCCCAGTAGCCGGTCCACAGGTTCTTGAGCGTGAAGCTGCCGTTCACGTTGCTGCTGAAGCTGGTGCGGTCGCCGCCCGTGGTGAACCCCGCCACGTTGCTCCAGTACGCGTTGTAGCTGCGGAACGGCCCGCGCGGCTGGTAGCGGTTGTAGCCCACGTAGGCGTCCCAGGCCAGCCGGTCGGCGCCCGTCAGGAACCCCGCGTCGTTCACCTCGAACCCGGGCGAGCGGTAAACCAGCCCCGAGCCGGTCTGCCACGTCCCCGCGATCTTGTTGATGGCGATGAGCCCGCCCGAGCCATTGAGCGCCGTGCGCGTGGGGTCGTACTCCACGTAGTCCGCGTCCGGGCGGTGGAACAGGCGGCTGGGGCTGCGCTGCAGGCGCTGGATGGCCAGCGTGTCGCCGCGCACGCTGCTCTGCAGAAAGAAGCCGTTGAACTGCCAGGCGCCGTTCAGAAAGCGGTGGCGCCAGTCCAGCCCGCCCGCGTACGCCGAGCCGGGAAGGAACGACAGGTTGTCGTGGCCGCCCAGCCGCCGATGCACGGTGGTGGCAATGGCGCCGATGGAGGTCTGCCCCCGGCGCAGGTCGCGGCGCACGCGGGCCACCGCGTAGTTGGTCATCGGCTCGGTGACGGTCTGCTCGATCCCGTCATCGTCCACCGTCACGAAGCGCGTCTTTTCCTCCGCCGTCACCGCGTTCAGCACGCCGATGGTCCACCCGCCCGGGGTGCGCCCCGTGAGTTTGGCGGCGCCCAGGATGGTGCTGGTTTCCGGCGCGTCCACAAAGCGCGTCTGCCCGCTGATGCCGCCCTGCGGCGTGCGCCCGATGCGGCGCGGGTAGAACAGCGCCTCCCCCCCGCCCAGGCCGAACTGAAAGACGTCCACCCCTTCCACAAAGAACGGGCGCCGCTCCGAAAAGAACTGCTCGAACGCCGTCAGGTTCACCTGGCTGGGATCGGCCTCCACCTGCCCGAAGTCGGGGTTGAAGGTGGCCGTGAGCGTAAGGTTGCTGGTGACGCCGTACTTGACGTCCGCGCCGGCGGAAAACGACGGATCCGTGGGCGAGCGGAAGGGATCGCTGTTCGACACGCGGCCGTCGCGCGTCACCCGCGCCACCGTGTACGGAAGCACCTCCAGCCGCCGCGGGCTGGTGAGCCCCGACATTCCCGTCAGCGTGCCGAAGCGCGAGGCGAAGCCGGACTGGTTGGGCGGCATGGGCGACCAGTACGACCGCTCCTCCTTTCGCGCCAGGTCGCGGATCACGTTGAATCCCCACGCCTGCGACTCCGTGCCGGAGCGAAAGCGCAGCTGGCTGAAGGGGATGCGGAACTCCGCCGTCCACCCCGCCGAGTCCTGCCGCGTTTCCACCGTCCACACGGCGTCCCACGTGCCGTCTTCCGGCCCGTCGTCGTAGTGGAACACGTCGCGCTTTACGCCGCGGGGCGTCACGGCGAAGCGGAATCCCGTGCGCTTGTCGTGGTAGCTGTCAAAGACGACGTGCACCCAGTCGCTGATGAGCCCGGTGGCGTCGCGCCGCCCCAGCTGCGAGGTGATGGAGTCCGGCGCCGTGTCAAACGCGCGGATGGCCACGTACACGGCCTCGGCGTCGTACGCCACCCGCGCCTCGGTGCGCTGCGAGGCCGGCTGCCCCGTGTTGGGGCGCTGCTGGGTAAAGTCGCCCGCGACCGGGGCCGCCGCCCACACGGCGTCGTCCAGGCGCCCGTCGATCACGGGGGCCTGCTCGCCGGCGGCGACCCGGTGCGCGCCCACCACGCGCGCCGTGTCGCCGGGAACCTGCAGCACTGCCGCGGCAGTCAGTACGAGGACAGAGGCGATCATGCAGGCATCACGGATGGCAGAAGGGTTCGGGAAGCGGAGCCGCGGAACGGCAATCGTGCGGGATCAGCAGCTTGGACGCGCGCCGGGGCCGCAGGGTTGGAACCGGCGCGAACTTTCTTTGCGCGCATGCCGGTCAGCCGGCGCGGCGCCCGGCGCGAACGCCGTGGATGCGCATGCGCACCAGCGCTTCGGCGCTCAGGTCGCGCACGCCGGTCGCCCGCATTTCGCGGATGTACTCGGGAGTGACGCCGTGGATTCCCATCTGCAGCAGCTGGCGGCGCGACAGGCCGCGGTAGCCCAGCTCGGCGAGGGCGCGGATGTAGCCCGGGGTGATCTGGTGGATCTTGAGCTCCACCAGCCCGCGCGGCGTGGTTTCCGTAACGCCCGCCGCGCGCATTTCGCGGATGTACCGCGGCCCCACGTCGTGAATGCGCAGGTCCACCAGGTCCTGCGCCGTCAGGTCGCGGAATCCGAGTTCGCGCAGTTCGGCCACCTGCCGCGGGTTTACGCCGTGGATGGACATCTGCAGCAGCTGGCGGGTGGAAAGGCCGCGGTAGCCCAGCGCCTCCATCTGCCGCACGTACTCCACGCTCACCCGGTGGATGCGCATCTCCACCAGGCCGCGCACGGTGTTCGTCCCCTCCAGCCCCAGCGAGCGCAGCGACCGCGCGTACTGCGGCGTGACGTCGTGAATGGACATCTGCACCACATCGCGGACGGAGAGCGGATGCAGCCCCAGGCCGCGGAATTCGCGGAGGGTCGCGGCGGAGGCGCCGGAGAGGGCGAGCGCCATCCCGTCGCGCTCCCTCATTTCGTCCACGCCCTGCACGCCCAGCCGCCGCAGCGTGGAGGCGAACTCCGGGTTGCCCGTGTAGCGGAAGTGCCCCGAGCCGCGCCCCTCGCGAAAGAATCCTTCCATGTGGAACGAGCCGGCTTCGCGCTCGATGCGGAACCGCACGGGAACGGCCTGCGCGCCCCGCATCTGCTCCGGGGAGAGGCCGCGCAGGTCGGCCAGCGCGTATCCCTGCCCCCAGTTGGACTGCTCATAACTCAGGTTGAGCTGAATGCGCCCGTCGTCGCGCGGGGACGCCGTCCAGGTCCCCTCCATCATCCAGCGGGCGTCGTGGATGACGGGCCGCGCCGGTGAGGCCGCCAGCCCCGCGGGCCTGAAAGCGCCGCCGAGCAGCGCCGCCGTGAGAAGGATGCAGGGAATCGCGCGCATGACGGGTTTCTCTGGAGACAGGTGTCAGTGCATTAGCACGTGCTAGTGTACTGACACCCGTTCACGCCGTCAAGAGTTTCGTCCGCGCCGCGTTCGCCGCGAAGTCGGCCTGGTGCTTCTGAACGATCACATCGCAGCGGCTTTGTCATTCTGAGCTACCGCTTCGATGCACGCCCGGTTGCGCGCCGCGCTCGGACGCTGCGGGTGCGGCGGGAGAGGCTGGAGCGCGCCACGCCGGACCGCGGCGCGGCGGACGTTTCGGTCCGGGATTCTTCAGTCGCGCATGAGCGCGGCACCGGGGAAAGCGCGGCGCACGCTCCTTCAGAATGACGCCGCAACGCCGAGGTGGGCGGCAGGACACCGGTGGCGCGGAGGTGCCGCTGCGGGGGCGGATCGCGCGGGCCGCGCGAACTGGATCAGGCGCACCGGATCCGCCACCTCAGCCGCACCGGGATTCCTCACCCGCCTCGGACTTCGTGTGTCATTCTGAGCGAGGCGCCGCGCCGTACTGTCCGTCACACCACCCTCTGGCGCCGACCGAAGAATCCCGCGCCACCGCATCCCATGCACGCCCGGTTGCGCGCCGCGCTCGGACGCTGCGGGTGCCGCGGGAGAGGCTGGAGCACGCCACGCCGGCCCGCGGTGCGGCGGACGTTTTCGGTCCGGGATTCTTCAGTCGCGCATGAACGCGGTGCCGGGGAAAGCGCGGCGCACGCTCCTTCAGAATGACACCCCGGCGCCGAGG
>NZ_DASVTX010000018.1:0-11708 GCF_036387355.1 Longimicrobium sp. | reverse complement strand
CGTGCCCCGCGCGGGCCGTGCAGTGAAGGGCGTGCAGCCGGCTCCATTCGCCTCACCCTCGCTGCTCATCCTGAGCGCACCTCCGGGCGCACGGAGCGATTCCCCGCCGCGCGCCGTCCATCATCCATCACAGTACCAGGTTCCTTTCCCCCACCTGATCGAACCATGAAATCGTTGAATCTTGCCCTGCTGGCCGCGGCGCTGGCGGCGGTCCCCTCCGTGGCGGCCGCGCAGTCGGCCGACTCCGTCTTTGCGGTGAGCAAAAGCGGCAGCAGCCTGCTGCGCGTGAACACCAACGGCAACGTGGGCGTGGGCACCAGCACGCCGGACCGCAGGCTCACGGTGAACGGCTCCGTGGGCGCCGACAGCGTCGCGGTTTCGTCCGCCGTCGTGTTTCCGGACGGAACGGTGCAGACCACGGCCGCGGTGGCCGCGAGCGGAACCAGCAGCAACACGCCCAACTCGCTGGTCAAGCGTGACAGCATCGGCGGGTTCGCCGCGGGCAGGGCCACGCTCGACAGCCTGGCCGTGTCCGGGCGCAGTGCGCTGGGAACCGCCAGCGTCACCAAGCTGACGGTGGCGGACTCGCTCACCGCCAGCGCGGGTGTGCGTTTCGCCGACGGCACCGTGCAGACCACGGCGGCCACCACGGCCACGGGAACGAGCACCAACACCGCGAACGCGCTGGTCAAGCGCGACGGCAACGGCGACTTCTCGGCGGGCACGTCCACGCTGCGCGCGCTGACGATCAGCGACAACGAGGCAAACGCGGGCGCCAGCGTCCGGCTGCAGATCCGGTCGGGCTCCAACCTGGGTACCCGCTTCGTGGTGGACAGCGCGGGCGGCCTGCTGGCCGGCGGGTCGCTGGGGATCGGCATCATCCTGGCGGAAGGCGAAGGGTACCGGATGCTGTGGCACCCGTACCGCGCATCCTTCCGCGCCGGCGGGGTGAGCGGCGACCAGTGGAACGACGCCAACATGGGCTTCTTCAGCGCGGCGTTCGGGCAGAACGTGCAGGCCGAAGGCAACTGGTCGTTCGCTTCCGGCCACAGCACCTTCACGGACCAGCCGTACAGCGTCGCCATGGGCTTCGCTTCGCACGCCAACGGCACCGCGGCAATCGCCATGGGCTACAGGGCGACCGCCGACGCCAGCTATGCCCTTGCCCTGGGCCGTGCGGTGTCGGCGAGGGGGAACGAAGGCGCCATCGTGATCGGCGACGGCAGCACCAGCGACAGCCTGCAGGCCACGGCGGCCAACCAGTTCAGCCTGCGCGCGGCCGGCGGAATCCGGATGTTCACCAACTCCGCCAAGACCGCGGGTGTGCTCATGCAGGCCTATCCGGGCTCGGCCAGCACGCCATGGACCGGCTGCGGCAACGTGCAGTGGGTAATCAGCGCCAGCAACTGCGCGTACCTTTCCAACGCGGGCGCGTGGACCAACGTGTCGGACGTGAACCGCAAGCACGGGTTCGCCGCCGTCGCGGGCGAGGACGTGCTCACACGGCTGCGCGGCATGCCCATCAGCACGTGGACGTACAACACCGAATCCAGCGACGTGCGGCACATGGGCCCCACGGCGCAGGACTTTCACGCCGCGTTCGGGCTGAACGGCGCCGACAATACGCACATCGCCACCATCGACGGCGACGGCGTGGCGCTCGCGGCCGCCAAGGCGCTGGAGGCGCGCACCGCGTCGCAGGCCGAGACCATCGCGGCCCAGCAGCGCACCATCGACGCGCAGGGCCGCGAGATCGCCGACCTGCGCGCCCGCCTGGAGCGCATCGAGGCGGCCCTTGCCGCGCAGGCCACCGCGCAGAAGCCGTGACCTGATGGTTGGGCCAGAACACAGAAAAAGCCGCGCGCCGGATCTCCGGCGCGCGGCTTTCGTATTGCCGTCCCCGTGGGCAAGTGTTTGCGCCGGGCGGAGATGGGGTCCGTGACCCGCCGCATTATGTGGGATGCAACGCCGGACGCGGCTCGCGCCGAACCGCGAGTTGAGGCGGCAGATTGCCAGCAGCCGCGCGCCGGAATGGAATGGAAACCGCCGTCCCGGTGTCTTACCATTGAGGAGGCCCGCCACTCCCTTTCCGTCCGTTCGCGGACCCCCGCCGCGGAGACCTCCCCCGCCCAACCACGCCGGTCATCTCCCTCGCCCGCCCAACGGGCGCACCCGTCCCCTCCCCGAAAGGCCATCATGCAACCCGCAGTACCGGCCATCCATTTCCCCCCGAGAGTGCGCCGCCGCACGCATGGCCCGCCCGGGCGTCGCGCCCGCCTGCCCCGCATGCTTCGCGTGTGCGCGGCGGCGCTCCCGCTGCTGGCCGCCTGCACCGACCGCACGGTCACGCTGCCGGCGGACGGGCCCGCGCCCCAGGGGATCCCCCCGTTGTCGTCCCTGTCGCTGCTGCCACCGGAAACCTGGAGCGGCGCGCTGAGCACCAACTGGAGCACCGCCGGCAACTGGCTGAACAGCGTGGTGCCCGACTCCGCGGGCGCCGCCATCATCCCCGCGGACTCGCTGCTCGCCAGCCACGTGATGCCGGTGCTGGCCGCCGACGCGCAGATCACCGACGTGACGGTGGGATACGCCAGCACCCTGGGCCTGGGCGGAAACACGCTCCGCGCCTGGGGCGACGTGGACGCCGTGGGCACGGTGACCAACGGAACGCTGTGGATGCGCGGCACCGGCGCCACGCTGGGCGGCACCGTGAACCGGCTGAAGGTGGACGGCCGCGTCGCGCTGCAGCGGCCCGTGGTGTCCACCGGCGGCGTCGCCGTGTCCGGCAGCGGCAGCCTGAGCGTGAAGAACAACGGGCTTTTCATCCGCCTTCCCTGACCCTCCCTTCCACTCCCCGGAAAACCCATGAACGTGTTCAAGCGAGCCGCGCTGGTGGCAGCCGCTCTCCTGCTGGTGCCCTGCGCCGCGCGGGCCCAGCTGGATTCCGCCCTGGCCGTCAGCAACAACGGCGTCAGCCTCTTCAAGATCTTTGTCGACGGAACGGCGTCGGCGTACTCCAGTTCCAGCCCGCTCATGCGGTGGCGCGCCGGGTCCGACGGGTCCGACCGCGTGGTCATCGACAGCGCGGGCGGCTTTGTGGCCATGGGATCGCTGGGCATCGGCCTGATCCCCAAGGAAGGCGAGGGGTACCGGATGATGTGGCACCCGTACCGCGCCGCGTTCCGCGCCGGCGGCGTGAACGGCACCCAGTGGAACGACTCCAACATCGGTTTCTTCAGCGCCGCGGTGGGGCAGAACACGCAGGCCAGCGGCAACTGGTCGTTCGCGGCGGGGAACAATGCTTCCACCAGTTCGTCCTACGGCGTCTCCATGGGCTACTTCACCAACTCGGGCGGCCAGGCGGCCGTGGCGCTGGGCTACAAGGCCACGGCCAACGCCGACTACGCCGTCGCCATCGGGCGCGCGGTGTCGGCGCGGGGCTTCACGGGCGCCATCGTGATTGGTGACGGCAGCACGTCCGACAGCCTGCAGGCCAACGCCAACAACCAGTTCAGCCTGCGCGCGTCGGGAGGAATCCGCCTGTACACCAACACCGCCAAGACGTCGGGCGTGCTCATGCAGGCCTACCCCGGCGCAGCCAGCGTTCCGTGGACCGGGTGCGCCAGCGTGCAGTGGGTGCTCAGCGCCAGCAACTGCGCGTACCTGGCGAACGGGGGCACGTGGACCAACGTCTCCGACGTGAACCGCAAGCACGGCTTTGCCGCCGTGGCGGGCGAGGACGTGCTCGCCCGCCTGCGGGGGATGCCGGTCACCACGTGGACGTACAACGTGGACGGCGGAGAGGTGCGGCACATGGGCCCGACCGCGCAGGACTTTCACGCCGCGTTCGGGCTGAACGGGGCGGACGACACGCACATCGCCACAGTGGATGCCGACGGCGTGAGCCTGGCCGCGGTCAAGGCGCTCGACAGCCGCGACCAGGCGCAGCAGGCCCAGATTGACGCCCTGCGCGCGGAGAACGCCGATCTGCGCGCGCGGCTGGAGCGCCTGGAGCGGCTGCTGGCCCCCGCCGCGCCGCGGTGAGGATGGAGGGCGGCGCGGCCGGCCGGGCGCGCCGCCCTGACATCCCGTATCGCCGTTCCGGAACGTGCCTTGCACTTCCCCGCTCCCGGACGCAGCCACGCCAACAGGAGCGCACGCATGGACCGCAACGACCGCACGAACGTGGACGGACACCCCGAGGTGGCCGCGCAGGACCGGCTGAACATGCAGCCCGGGCGGCTGGAGGACATCGAGAACGCCACCGCGTACGCCAACCGCACCGGGCAGACGGACGTGACCGGCAGCGAAGGCGAGCGGATGCACGACCGCGAGGACATGTCGGGCCGCGAGGGGATGGCGGACACCAGCGGCGACCCGGTGCAGCGCGGCGAGCGGCAGGCCGGCACCGGCGGCGGCGCCCACCGCGTCGCGCCGGGCGAGGACATCGGCAACGGCGTCCGCGCCAACCCGGCAAACGGTGCCGCGGACAACGACGGCCGCATCACCCCGGGCGAGGACCTGGGCAACGGCGTTCGCGCCCGCCCCGCCGGCGACCAGGACCCCGGCAACCCGCTGGTCTGATCCGACGCGCAGGTTTCATACGAAAGTGCCGCGGAGCCTGCTCCGCGGCACTTTCTGCTTTCCCCTACGCACCCGCTGTCCGCCTACCCACGCCCGGCTGCGCGGTGCCCGGGTGCTCCGCGATCAGGCCGCATCAGCCACGCACACAACGGAACTCCAGCCGTTCTCGTACTCGCGATGGCAGCGGAACCTCGCGCCGTTGTACCATTCGAACCACTCGTCCTCATCAAGCGGCTGGGTGTTCGATCCTCCGCCCTCGCACCGGAACGGCGCGGGTGAGCCGGTCTGCGAATACTCGGCATTTTCCACCTCCAGTCCCTCGCAGGAACCGTTGTAGCTGATGATGTACAGGGTTTCATTGTGAAGGTAGGCGATGAACGCCCGCGACCCGGTCCAGTAGCTGTATGCCGCCTGCAGGCACTGCGCGGCCGCTACGTGATGCGTTCCGCGTACCTTGTGCGTTCCGTCGGGAGTCAGCCCCTCGAACTGGTACGTGTAGAGATACGTGCCGTGCATCTGGTCGTACTGCTGCATGGTGAACCGCGACGTTCCGAAGAACCGCATCCCCGTCCGACTGTCGTAGATGCTGGGGAATCGCGGAGGGCATGCAACATCCTCGACTGAACCGGCCTCGAAGTAGGTTTCAGGGATGAACTCCTGCGCGTGAACTCTGCCGCACACGAGCAGGGGGAAAAGAAGCGCGATTGAAGTGAGAATCTTCCGGATGAACACGGCCCGTCGCATGAAGCACCTCCATGATTGTTTTGCGATGAAGATGAAGAATCGCTGATGTCCTGCGGATGAAATCAGTGGAAGCGGAGGACCGTTCCAGTCCCCAGCCCGGGAAGGTCGATGGTGGCCGTGGATGCCGCGGACCGGGCCAGTTGCGCGCCCAGTGCGGTGCGCTGGGCCGTTCCGGATGCAGGGGAAAGCCGGGCCCCCGCCGCCATCTCGGTAGAACTCACGGTGATCTCGCCGAGCGCATTGATCCACAGGGTGCGAACCGCGGGGGAGCGGTGCGAGCGGCGCAGCGATTCCAGCGCGGCGAAGGCCCGCTCCATTGTGCGCGCGTCGGCCGTGCTGTTCTGCACCACGATGATGGGCTCTGACGGGGTGCCCGGGTTGCGCAGCACCACCGCGACCGCGCGGTTGGGCAGCGCGTTGTCCAGAAGGACGATCTGTGGCTGGAGATGTACGTCGCCTTGCTCGCGTGCAGCGCGCTCGATCGTGCGTGCGGCGATCGCCTTTTCGGCGTCCGAAAGGCTGCTCCAGGCCGGCCGGGCATCGCCGAAACGGGTGTCTGCGGCTTGGCTTCTCTGCTTTTGGGCCGCGCTGCTCGTGGGTATCGTGCTTGCAGCCCGGTTGTCCGTGCAGGCCGCGAGCAGCACCATCAGCCCGGCGAGAGTTGTCTTCTGCATCTTCTCCTCCTGACAAAGGGCGCGAAAAACGCGCGTGGTTGGGTCGTGTTCTACACTAAGCGGCTGATTTGGTATCGTCAAGCCTTTTATGAGGACAAAATAGACGCGGTGGTGATAACATGCGCTCGCTCCCCAACTTCCGCCTGTCGGAAAGCAGCCCGACGGCGCACCTGTTCCTCGACATCGAAATCGGCGACTACCACCGCGCGGCGCGGCACGTGTCCATGCTGGATTGGGTGGACGGCGCGGAGCGGGAGGAGTGGGAGGAGCGGGTGATGGACGGCCGGGGCACCCGCGCGGCCAGGCACGCGCTCCTCGCGAAGCTTGCGGCGGAGCACGGCGTGGCCGTGCAGCTGATGCTGGGGATCTACGAGATGAACGAGGCCAACACGCCCGGGGCCGGCAAGGTGCTGCGGCGCTTCGGATTGACCGAGGTGCTGGACGCCGACTGCCATCTGCGGTACGGCGGCGAACGGTTCCTGTTCACCCCCGGCCCGCGGATGGAGGAGCGTGTGTTCCTGGAAGAACGGCGGATCGAGCCGGACCACATCGGCGCGTACAAGCTCGCCATCTACCAGCGCCACCTCTGGAATTGGGCGCTCGCGAGAAATCTGGAGATCGGCGCCGCGTGGGAGGCGCGGCAGGCCTGCATCGCCGCGCTCGCGCCCGCCCTGGTGGGGAGATGACGGAACGCCCGCGGCCGGGATCGGGAGCGGGCGTTCTGTCGTTTCCGGCGAAACGCTCAGGGAACGATCACGCGGACTTCGTGGCGGAACCGGCCGTCCGTCCGAGAAAGCTGGGACCGGTACTCGATGGCGATACGCAGCGGCGCCTCGGGCGTTTCGCTGAGCCTGGTCAGAACGAAGTCCGCCGCGCACGTCCACGCTCCCTGCTCGCGGTCGCGGCCGGTGGAGCGGACGTTCTCCAGAATGGCGACCGCGCGGTCCTCGTCGTGGCGCACCCAGACGTGTCCCCCTCCGGGCGTGAAGCGGATGGTGTCGCCGGGCTGGCCGGCGAGCCGGTCCGGGTTGCCCGCCACGCGCCGCATCCCCGTGCGGACGGCCAGCACGGATGCGGCCTCGCGCGCGGCGAGGTCGCGCGTTTCGGGCGCGTCGCACGCGGGCGCCCGTGGAGCGCCGCACGCCCACAGCGGCAGCAGGGCCGCCACGGTCCAGCGGACGGGGACGGTCAGGCCGGTCCCCTGCCCTGCCGCCGCAGGTCGTCCAGTTCGGCGCGCAGCGTGGCGATCAGCTCGGCCATGAAGCCGAACCCGAAAAGCACCACGCCCACCGTCTCCAGCAGCACCACCAGCGTCAGCAGCGGGCGAAAGCCGAAGGGCGGCATCCATTCCATGATGCGCAGCCCCACCGTCACCAGCCCCACCACCAGCCCGGCCAGGATCAGCAGCAGCCCGCCGCCCCCGAAGAACTGCATGGGCTTTTCGCTGAACTTCAGGTAGAACCACACGACGACGAGGTCGCCCACCCCCACCAGCACGCGGCTGCGGCCGGAGTACTTGGCCACCCCCGCCCGCCGCGGGTACAGCTCGATGTCGATTTCCGACACCGTGTAGCCGCGCGCGTGCGCCAGGACCACAAAGAAGCGGTGCCAGTCGTGGCGCAGCGGGATCTCGCGCAGGATCTCCGTGCGGAACGCCTTCATGCTGTTCAGGTCGCGCACGGGGACGGCGAACAGCGTCTGCGACAGGCGGTTGTACACCGACGACACGCCGCGCTTTTCGTAGTTCCCCACCTTGCGGCCCGTGACGATGTCCCACCCCTCGGCCAGCTTTTCCAGAAAGCGCGGGATCTCGTCCGGCGAGTGCTGCAGGTCCGCGTCGAACAGGACCAGGTACTCGGTTTCCGCCGCGTGCGCGCCGGTCACCATCGCCTCCGTCTTGCCCTGGTTGCGGCGGTGGCGCAGCACCTTTACGCGGGGCATTCCCGCGCTCTCGCGCACGGCCGCCTCGTACGTGCCGTCGCGCGAGCCGTCGTCCACCAGAATGATCTCGCCGCCCAGGTTGTGGCGGTGAAACATCTCCCGCAGCTCGTGAAAGAGCGCGGGGATGTTGTCCACCTCGTCAAAGGCGGGGATCAGGACGCTGAAGTTGGTGCGCAGCGCGTCCGGGATGACGGGAAGCCGCAGAGCCCCGCCAGTGACGGCGGGGCTCGTGGTGGAAGCCTGGAGCACCGTCGCGCCGCTCACACGCGCTTGCGCATGCGGGCCGAAAGCACGCCCAGCTGGTCGCGGTACTTGGCCACGGTGCGCCGCGCGATCTGGATGCCGTCGTCCTTGAGGATGTTGACGATGGCCTGGTCCGTCAGCGGGTGCGCGGGATCTTCGTCGCTCACCAGCTTTTCAATCTGCGCCTTGATGCCGCGCGCGCTCACGTCCTCGCCGCTCGTCGTGGACAGGCCCGACGAGAAGAAGAACTTGAGGGGGAACACGCCGCGCGGCGTCTGCACGAACTTTTCGTTCGTCACGCGGCTCACCGTGCTCTCGTGCATGTCGATCACCTCGGCCACCTCGCGCAGGGTGAGCGGCTTGAGGTACTGCACGCCCTTGTCAAAGAAGTCGCGCTGACGGTCCACGATGAAGTTCATCACCTTCAGCATGGTCTGCCGGCGCTGCTCGATGGCCTGGATCATCCAGTTGGCCGAGTTCAGCTTGTTGCTGATGAACTCCTTGTTTTCGCCGACGAACTTCTTCTTGTCCTTGGCGATGTCGCGGTACGCGCGCGACAGCTTGAGGCGCGGCAGGCTGGTGTCGTTCAGGAACACCAGGTACTCGCCCTCGATCTTTTCCACGATCAGGTCGGGGATGATGTAGTTGTCGCCCCCCGACGAGTACTTGAGCCCCGGCTTGGGATCCAGCTTGGCCACCTCGTCCGCGGCGTCCTGCACGTCGCGCGGGGTGATGCTGAGCTCCTTGCTGATTTCGCTCCAGCGGTGGTTGATCAGCTGGTCGAAGTAGTCGCGCACGATGCGGTACGCCAGGCTTTCGGCCAGGCGGCGGTCCACCTCGGAGGGCTCCGGCTCCGTTTCGCCCGTTTCGGTGATCAGCTCCTGCAGCGCCGAGTCGCGCAGCTGCAGCAGGATGCACTCGCGCAGGTCGCGCGCGGCGATGCCGGCCGGGTCGAACGCCTGGATGGTGCGCAGCATCCGCTCCGCCTCGTCCATGCCGTAGGGCGCCACGTCCTCAAACCCGTCCGACACGCGGACGAAGTCGTTGAGGGTGGTGACGATCTCCTCCAGCGGGCACACCAGGTAGCCCTCGTCGCTCACGTTGCCGATCACTTCCTCGCCCAGGAGGAGTTCGCGCTCGGACAGACGGAGAAGCGTGAGCTGGTCGTGCAGGTGGTCGCCAAGATCCTTGGTGTCCACCGACACGGGCTCGTAGTACTCGCGCTCCTCGTACTCCTCGCGGCGGCCGCCGGTCTCAAAGCCGTTCAGGAGGATTTCCTCCCAATCGATCTCGTCGTCCTCGGTCTTTTCCTTCTCCTCCTTTTCCTGCTTCACCTCTTCCTCGGCGTCCGGCTCCACGAGGTCCAGGAAGGGGTTGTTGAGCAGCTCCTGCTTGAGGTGCTGCTGCAGGTCCAGCAGGGGCATGTAGAGCAGATCCATCGCCTGGTACAGGCGAGGATTGATCTTCATTTCCTGCTTGAGCGTCGTTCCCTGGTAGAGACCCGTCTTCATACCGCTTCGTCCTGTTGTGGATTCCGCGTGCCGCCCTGCGAGTTCCCGGGCCAGCGCTCGTCATGCGCGGAGCGGGGCCCGGCCGTCTGCGGATCCGGCCCATCGTGGGGCGCCGCCGAGTGCGGCCCCTGCTGGTCGTCGTCTGCGGCCGCGGCGGCGCCCGCGGGCACCATCACGTCCGTTTCCCGCGCGGCGTCGCGGGCCACCGGCCCCGCCGCGTGCTCCCCGTCCCCGGAACGCGCGCCCACCGGCGCGGTTCCGTGCATCCCGTCCGCCGGCTCCGCCGCGGGCGCGCCGCCCTGCGCGTATCCGCCCAGGCCATCCCTCCATCCGCCGCCATCCGTGGCGGACCCGTCCTGTCCATTCCCGTCCGCGAACACCTGCTCGTACGCCCGCGGATCTTCGTCCCCGTCCCACGCGGCGTCCAGGTGCACCTGCACCGGCTCCGCGGCGCGCTCCAGCGCGGGGTTGGGGTAGCGCTCCCGCATGCGCGCCGCGAGGGTGGGGCCCAGGTAGAGCTCGGCCACCTCCTCGTTCCACACCAGCTCCGACACCGTTCCCGACACCCGCACGCGCCCGTCGTACATGATGTAGGCGCGGTCCACGATGTCCAGCGTCTGCTCCACGTTGTGGTCGCTGATCAGCACGCCGATGCCGCGGCGGCGCAGGTCGCTCACGATCTGCTGGATGTCGTGCACGGCGATGGGGTCCACCCCGGCGAACGGCTCGTCGAGCAGCATGAACTTGGGGTTGCCCACCAGCGCGCGGGTAATCTCCAGCCGACGCCGCTCGCCGCCGGACAGGGCGTAGGCGCGGCTCTTTCGCACGTGCTTGATGGAAAGCTCGTCCAGCAGCTGCTCCAGCCGCTTCTTTCGCTCCGCGCGGGGGATCTTCATCATCTGCAGGATGGCCATCACGTTCTCTTCCACCGTCAGCTTGCGGAAGATGGACGGCTCCTGCGCCAGGTACCCGATGCCGGCCCGCGCGCGCTTGTACATGGGCACGCGGGTGAGCTCACGCGGGCCCACGAAGACCTTGCCTTTGTCGGGGCGGATGAGCCCCACCATCATGTAGAAGCTGGTGGTCTTGCCCGCCCCGTTGGGCCCCAGCAGCCCCACGATTTCGCCCTGCGACACGTGCAGGTCCACCTCGTTCACCACGCGGCGCTTGCGGTAGACCTTTACCAGCCCCTTGGCCGCCAGCGTGGTTCCGCCCTCCACCACCATGGGCTCGCGGCGCCGGTACGGCTGCACCTCGGGCGCGCTGGCCGGGGGCGCGTGTTCGTCCGCGGGTAACGCGTGGTCGAAGGCGGCATGCGCCTCCCCGTCCGCCCCGTCCTCCGCGGGATGCGCGTGGCCGTCCACCGTCTGCGGATGACCGTCCGCGCCGTGCTCCGGGACCGTCGCGGCGGCCGCCGCCTGTACTGGCGATGGCGGATTCAGGATGGTGCGGATGCGCGCGTCGAGCCGGGCGCAGATCCCCGCGCGGTCGTCGGCCACCTCGCCCGCGGCCCAGGGCGTGAGCCGCACGGCGGCCCATCGCACCGAGTCCGGCTGCGGCTCCGGGGTGTCGTCGCCCAGCGGCAGCGGCTCCAGAACGCCGCGGTCCACCAGCGCGCGGACGATGTGCTCGTCCAGGTAGCGCATGGTTTCCGGCGCGGGAAAGTTTTGCGGATGCCCCTGCCCGCCGTCGTTCCCGTACCAGCGGCGGTACTCCTCGCGCACGCCGGTGAGCCACGCCGCGCGCTCCAGCGTGCCGCCGTCGTTCACGTGGTCCACCAGCGCCCGCACGGCGATCAGGGTGGAAAGGTCCGCGCCACCCGTGTCCTGCGCCAGCCGTTCAAAGCCCGTCACGGCCTGCCTCCCGGCGTGGCGGGGCGCTGCACGGGGCCCACGTTGGGCGCCGTTCCCGCGGGCGTGGAGGGCGTGCCCAGGACGCGCGGCGCCGGGCGCGGCGCGGGCTGCGCGGGCGTGGCCGTCCCCGTCGCCGGAGCCGGCGTCCCGCCGGCGGG
>NZ_DASVTX010000017.1:0-5314 GCF_036387355.1 Longimicrobium sp. | reverse complement strand
CCGCGGCGGCCTCGGCCAGTTCGGCGTCCGGCGCGCGCAGGTCCAGGCAGAGCCACAGGGCGCGGGACCGGTCGCGTTCGTACTCGCGCACCACGGGGTGGCCCACCCGCGCCGTGGTGCGCCAGTGCACGTCGCGCGGATCGTCGCCGGAGCGGTACGGGCGAAGGCCGCGGTACTCGCCGCGCGCGCCCGCCGCGCCCGCCATGCTTTCGCCGCTGCTGCGCACCCGCTCGCCGCTGGGGCGGGGCTCGCGCACGGGCCGGTCCGTGCGCGGCCATACCACCACTTCGCCGGCCAGGTCGATGTCGCGTTCCTTCACGAACAGTCCGAAGGGAAAGGAGGTGGACACGACGATGGTTTCCAGCGGCACCACACCGCGGTTGGGCCACGTGGCCTCCGCGCGCGCCACGCCGGTAGCTCCGGGGGCGATGACGGGCGTCCACCCGCGGCCCTCCATGCCGTCCTCACCCGCCTCGATGGAATACGCGTACAGGCGGCGGTTGCCGTTGCGGATCTCGTAGGTGATGCGCGCGGGCTCGCCGGCGGTGGCGCGGGGAACGCGGCGGCGCACCTCCAGGCGGCGCACCATCTGCTCGCTCAGCACGCCGCTGAGGGTGATGAAGCCCAGCATGCCGCCCAGGAGCAGAAAGAGCAGGTTGTTGCCGGTGCCCATGGCAGCCAGGCCCAGGAGCACGGAACCCCCGGTAAAGAACCAGCCCCCGCGCGAAAAGCGCAGCCGGCGCGGCGGCCGGAGCCAGCGGCGGATGCGCTTGCGGATGCGCTGCGTTGCGGTGGGCGGAACGGGTTTCACGGCGGTGTTCGTTGCCTCAGGTACGGCGGACGGTCCGGGATGCCGGACGTCGGGACTGCGATCAGGCGACTGCGATCAGGCGATTGCCAGCAAGCACGATCGGGACGGCGCGCGATCGAAGTGTGGCGTGGCCGCAGCTTGGGGCCCTCACCCGGCTCGCTGAAGCTCGCCACCCTCTCCCACGAACAGATGTGGGAGAGGGGGCACACCCCAACTGCGGTACGGGTGTGGGCTCATGGTTCGGCTCGCACCCGCGGCTCGGGGCCCCTCCCCCGGCGCCTCCCCGTGCAAACTGCCGCACGGAGAGGGGGAGAATTCACACCGGGGCCTCTGCCGCGAGCAGGTGAAGTCCCCCCGTCTGTTTGGGGGAACTTTCCGCCGTTGTTGCGGCGGATTCATTCGCTCAGCAGCGCCAGCCCCTTACACCGGCACCGGGATGCGCGCGACGATCTCGTCCAGCAGCATCACGGCCTCGCCGTACGCCTCGCCGGTGGCGGCGGAAGCGCCGGCGGGGAGGAGGCGGTGCGCGAGCACGGGGCCGGCGAGGCGCCGCACGTCATCCGGCACCAGGAACTCGCGCCCGTCCACCAGCGCATATCCCCGCGCGGCACGCAGCAGTGCAATGGCGCCGCGGGTGCTGGCGCCGGCGCGGAACCGCGGCTCCGTGCGCGTGGCCTGCACCATCGCCATCAGGTAATCGACAACGGATGCGTCGGCGTGCACCGAATCCACGCGGTCCTGCAGCATGACGACGCTCTGCGGGTTCAGCACGGCGCGGATACGCTCCACGGGATCGTGCGTGCCGGACGACTGCAGCAGCACCGTGCGCTCCTCGTCCGCGTCGGGATAGCCGATGGAGAGCCGCATTATGAAGCGGTCAAGCTGGCTTTCCGGCAGCGGATACGTCCCGTGCTGCTCCAGCGGGTTCTGCGTCGCCATCACCAGAAACGGGCGCGGCAGGTCAAAGCTGCGCTCGTCGATGGTCACGCGGCCCTCCTGCATGGCCTCCAGCAGCCCGCTCTGGGTGCGCGGCGGGGCGCGGTTGATCTCGTCCGCCAGCACCATGTTCGTGAAGATGGGCCCGGGGCGCGTCTCGAACTCGTGCGTGCGCGGATTGTAGACCGACACGCCGAGCACGTCGCTGGGCAGCAGGTCGCTGGTGAACTGGATGCGGCGAAAGTCCAGCCCCAGCGCGGCCGTAAGCGCCCGCGCCAGCGTGGTCTTACCCACGCCGGGCACGTCCTCGAACAGCAGGTGGCCGCGGGCGAGCAGGGCGGCGATGGACAGGCGCACAGTTTCGCGCTTGCCGCGAAACACGGTTTCCACCTGCGCGACAAGGTCGTCGAGCAGGCGAAGGTCCAGGTCCGGTGCGTCGACCGGAACGGCGTTCAGCATGGACGCGTTCACTGGGGATGGGCGGGAGATGCGGAGGAACCGCGGGCGTATACACCTGCGCGGCGGGAACGGTCGTTTCGGGGAGGAAGCGGGGTACGAAAGTACGACAGTACGAGAGTACGAAAGACGAGAGTGCGACAGAGTCGGTTCAATGAACGTCCTTGCCGCGCGTGTGGTCCGGGGTGCCCCGCCGGTCAGAGCACCAGCTTCATCCCTTCGTGCGATGCGCGGAAGCCGAGGCGCTCGTAGAAGCGGTGCGCATCGGTGCGTGACTTGTCGGTGGTGAGCTGCACCATCCGGCATCCACGCTCGCGGCACTTCTCGATGGCCCACTGCATCAGCGTGGCGCCCAAGCCCACGCCGCGCTCTGCTTCCGCGATGCGCACCGCCTCCACCAGCCCCCGCCACCCACCCCGGTGCGACAGTCCGGGCAGAAAGGTGAGCTGCAGCGTCCCTACGACGTCACCCCCGCGTTCAACGACGGCGAGGAGCTGGTTGGGATCGGCGTCGATGGCGTGGAACGCGGCCGTGTAGCGCGGGTCCAGCGGGATGGACAGGTCCTCGCGCGTGCGGCCCAGCGGGTCGTCCGCCAGCATGGCGACGATGGCCGGAAGGTCCGCGGCGGTGGCGCGGCGGATGACGGGTTCAGTCATGATCGGCGAGAGGGAGAAGGTGGCGGTCTCACAAACTGCTATGCGCCCCGTTTCCGCGCGAGTGTACTACGCGATACCGGGACGGGAACGGTCTCGCTGGTCCTGATCTTCACTTTCGTACTCTCGTAATTCGTACTTCCCTCCTTGATCGAACGTCCGTACGGCGCCTTGTTTTCCGCGTGCACCTCCGGCATTTTCACCCTTCAACCCGCCCATCCGGCCATCTATGACGGGCGCACGACTTCGGGACCGATCGGGAGAGCTGATGCGCAAGGAGAACACGCTGGTTCCGCTGCACCCCGTGGAGCGCGACACCATTCCGCGCATCTTCTTTGGCGGCATCGACCGGCACCGGCGCGAGCAGGCCATGATGTACCGCGCGGACGGCAAGTGGCTTACGCTGTCGCACGCGGAGATCGAACGGCGCACCACCGCCCTCGCCGCCGCGCTCGCAGACCTGGGGGTGCAGGCCGGATCGCGCGTCGTCATCCTTTCCGAGAACCGGCCGGAGTGGGCCATCTCCGACTTCGCCGTTACGGGGCTGGGCGCCATCGACGTCCCCATCTACCCCACCCTTCCCGCCAACCAGGTGGAATACATCGTCCGGGACTGCGGGGCGAGCGTGGTGCTGCTGAGCACGCCGGAGCAGGCGGCCAAGATCGCCGCCATCCGCGGGTCGCTCCCGGACCTCAGGCACGTGATCGCGTTCGACGGCAAGGGCGAGGGCGTCACCGCGATGGACGACGTGCTGGCCGCCGGGGAACGGGCCGTCTCCGAAGGGCGTTTCGGCGGGTTCCGCGAGCGTGCCCTGGCGGTGGGACGCGACGAGGTGGCGACGCTGATCTACACCAGCGGCACCACGGGCAACCCCAAGGGCGTCATGCTCACCCACTTCAACCTGGCGTCCAACGTGGCCGGGTGCCTGCAGCACGGGCTGAGCGACGTCATTCACCCCGGCGATACCACGCTCTCGTTCCTGCCGCTGTCGCACGTGTTCGAGCGGATGGTGGACTACCTGTACTGGGACGTGGGCACCTGCGTCGCCTACACGCACGTCGATACGGTTGCGGACGACCTGGGCGAGGTGCGCCCCATGATCGCCGTCTCCGTTCCGCGCCTGTTCGAAAAGATCTACAGCAAGGTGGTGAGCGCCACGGGGGTCAAGGCGCGCATCGTGGCCTGGGCCCGGGGCGTCGGCGAAAAGGTGGCGGACCTGAGGGTGCAGGGGCGCGCGCCGTCGGGGCTGCTGGGCGTGCAGTACGGGATCGCCCACAAGCTGGTGTTCAGCAAGCTGCAGGCGCGCACGGGCGGCCGGCTGCGCAACTTCGTCTCGGGCGGCGCGCCGCTCAGCCCGGAGATCGCGCGCTTCTTCCTTGGCGCCGGGCTTCCCGTGTACGAGGGCTACGGGCTGACGGAAACGTCGCCCGTGATTGCCGTCAACAAGCCCGGGGCCATGCAACTGGGCAGCGTGGGCCGCCCCATTCCCGGCGTGGAGGTGCGCATTGCCGACGGCAGCGGCGAGATCCTGACCCGCGGGCCGCACGTGATGAAGGGGTACTGGAACAACGATGAGGCCACGCGCGAGGCGGTGGACGCGGACGGCTGGTTCCACACCGGCGACATTGGCGAGATCACGGATGACGGCTTTCTGCGAATTACCGACCGGCTGAAGAACATCATCGTCACGGCGGGCGGCAAGAACGTGGCGCCCGCGCCAATGGAGAACTTGGTGGCGATGTCCACCTTTGTGGCGCAGGCGGTGATCATCGGCGACCGCCGCGCGTTCCCGGTGCTGCTGGTGGTGCCGGAGTTTGAGAACCTGCGCCCCTGGGCGGCCGCGCAGGGCATCACCGCGACGGACCGCGACGCGCTCTGCGCCGAGCCGCGGGTGCGCGCGTTCATGGAAAAGGAGGCGCTGGGCGGATTGGCGGAGTTCGCCAAGTACGAGCGCCCCAAGAAGGTGGCCGTGATCCCCCACGAGTTCACGGTGGACAACGGAATGCTGACGCCCACGCTCAAGGTGCGGCGCAAGGCGGTGGAAAAGGAGTACTCCGCCGTGATCGAAGAGATGTACGCCGGGAGCGACGCGGGAAAGGCATGATCACGATGCCGTCGTGCGCGCGTTCATGATCGGCGGATGACTCTCGAAGGTGGATCCACAGACGGCCGGACTCCGCGAGGAGTCCGGCCGTTTTCGTCGACGGGGATCACACGTGATTGGATAGATGGGGGCGGCCGACGGTGTGGCCCTCACCCGTCCGCGCTGAGACGCGTCCACCCTCTCCCACGAACAGATGTGGGAGAGGGGGCACCGGTAGGATTGCCCCGGCTTGGTGGACACCAACATAAGCCCGTAGGTTTACGGGCAGGAGGTGACACATGGCCGAGAAGCGAAGGCAGTTCACGCGCGAGTTCAAACTGGAAGCGGTTCGTCTGATTTCCAGCGGGGAGAGGA
>NZ_DASVTX010000016.1:0-17895 GCF_036387355.1 Longimicrobium sp. | reverse complement strand
CGCGGAGATGAGCGCGGACTGGGCCGTCGCCGCCGCGCCCCTCGGCTTTGAGGGCGACGACGAGGAAGACGACGTGCCGGCCGCCGCCGCATCCGCTTCCTCGGCCCCATCCGCCGCCGGGCGGACGATGCAGAGCTACTTCGCCTCGCTGCTCACCTGGCAGCCGGGCGCCGCGCCGTCCGCACCCGTCCCCGCGCCGATGGCGGACATTTCCGCCCCGGTCGCGGAGGCTCCGGCTCCCGCGCAGGACGTAGCGGACGACGTGCCGCAAGAGTCCGGCTTCGACGTTTCCACCGCGGATGCGTCCGCGATGGAGACGCACGTGTCCGACTTCACGGTGCCGGACCAGGCGGCCGCGCTGCCGTGGGCGGATGCCGGCCAGGCGGACGTTCCCGCGTTCGGGGGGGGCGCGGAGCCCCTGCCGTTCGACGCGCCCGCGGACGAGCGCGCGCCCGAACCGCTGCAGGCGCCCGCGGACGACGTTGCGCCCATGCCGTTCGACCTCCCCGCGGACGAGCCGGTGGCGGACGACGAGCCCGCCTCGGTGGACGACTTCGCCCCGATGGACTTCGGCACGCGCGCGGACGACCTCCCCGCGCTGGACGCCGCGCCCTGGGCCGCGCCCGCGACGGACGCGCAGCCGTCCGAGGCCGATCCCTGGTCTGCTCCGGTGGCGGAGGCGCAGCCGTCCGAAGCCGATCCCTGGTCCGCCCCCGCGGCGGATGCGCAGCCCTCGGTACCGGCGGATCCGTGGTCGTCGCCGCTGGACGCGGCGCCCGTGGCGGACCTGGACCTGCCGCTGGACGACGAGCCGTGGGCCGCGGCCCCCGCGCCGGCCGCCCCGGCGGACCTGGGCAGCTTCGAGCTTTCGGACGACCTGGCCGCCGCGCCGCCCGCGCAGACGGACGACGAGGGAATGCTGCCCTGGGAAGCGCCCGCACCCCCCGCGGCGCCGGAACCCGCGGCCCCGGCCAGGGACGGCTTCTCGTTCGAGGACTTCTTCTCCGGCCCCGCCGCGCCCGAACCCGCACCGGCTCCCGCGCCCGCGCCGGAGCCCACGCCGTCGTTCGGCGCGTTGCCGGAGCTGGAGCCCGTGCCCGCTCCCGCGGCGCCGCCCGCGCCCCCGGCGGCGCAGGCCGGCACCCCCGCGGGCGGAGATGAAGAAGACGAGGACCTGGAGTCGTTCCAGGCCTGGCTGCAGAGCCTGAAGCGGTGAGGATCGCCGTCGTCCACGGGCCCAACCTGAACCTGCTGGGCACGCGCGAGCCGGAGGTGTACGGCCGCGCCACCCTGGCCGACGTGGATGCCGCCGTGGTGGAGCTCGCCGCGGAGCTGGGCGTGGAAGTCGCGTCCTTTCAGAGCAACCACGAGGGCGCGCTGGTGGACCACGTGCAGGGCCAGGCGGCGCGCGTGGACGGGTTCGTGGTGAACGCGGGCGCGTACACGCACACCAGCATCGCCCTGGCGGACGCGCTGGCGGGAGTGGCGCGTCCGTACGTGGAGGTGCATCTTAGCAACGTCTTTGCCCGGGAGCGCTTTCGCCACCGGTCGTACCTGGCGGCCGGCGCGCTGGGGGTGATCTCGGGATTCGGCTCCGACAGCTACCGGCTGGGGCTGCGCGCGCTGGTGGAGCACGTGAGAAGAAAAGAAAGTGCCCAGGGTCTAGTGCCCAGTGCCCAGCAGCCCGGCGCGAATCTCTGAACTGGGCACTTGAACCTGAGCACTGGGCACTTCGGTTCCGGCACTTGAACCTGAGCACTGGGCACTTCAGTTCCGGCACTTCGGTTCCGGAACTTGAACCTGAGCACTGGGCACTTCGGTTCCATCACTTGAACCCGGGTACCGGGCACTGAGCACTTCAGTCCCGTCCCTTTGTTATCTACGAGGAGCGATTGTGGCGACGACGGCCGATTTCCGGAACGGAATGACCCTGAACATGGATGGGACGCTCTGGACCATCATGTGGTTCCAGCACCACAAGCCCGGCAAGGGCAACACGGTGGTGCGTTCCAAGCTGCGCAACGTGCTCACCGGCGCCGTGCTGGAGAAGACCTTCCGCGCCGGCGAGCGCATCGACGAAGTGCGCCTGGAGCACCGCCCCATCACGTACAGCTACTCCGACGGCCACCACTACCACTTCATGGACACGCAGACCTACGACGACATCCCCCTCGCGGGCGAAGTCATCGGCGAGGATCAGCTCAAGTACCTGAAGGAGGGGATGGAGTGCGACGGGCTGGTGCACGGCGAAACCGTCATCAACGTGGAGCTGCCGTTCTTCGTCACCCTGGCCATCACGCAGACCGACCCCGGCGTGCGCGGCGACACCGCCACCGGCGGCACCAAGCCCGCCACGCTGGAAACGGGCGCCGTGGTGCAGGTTCCCCTGTTCGTCAACGAGGGCGAGCTGATTCGCGTGGACCGTCGCGAAGACAAGTACATCGAGCGCGCCAAATGATCGAACTCGACTTCTTGCGCGGCCTCATCGAGGCCGTGGACGGCAGCGGCATCGACTCGCTGGAAATCAGCCGCGGCGGCACCCGCATCCGCATCAACAAGACGCCGCCGCCGGCCCCCGTGTCGGCCGCCATGGCCGCGCCGGCGCTGCAGGCCGCCCCCGCGGTGCAGCACGCGCTCCCCGCCGCGGCCGCGGCCGCCGCGCCGGCGCCCGCCGCCGAGTCCGCCGCTCCGGCCGCGGCCGCCAGCAGCCTGGTGGAGATCAAGTCGCCCATGGTGGGCACCTTCTACCGTTCGCCGGCCCCCGAGGCGCCGTCGTACGTGGAAACGGGCACCCGGGTGAGCAAGGGGCAGACGCTCTGCATCCTGGAGGCGATGAAGCTCATGAACGAGCTTCCCGCCGACGTCGCCGGCACCATCCGCGAGATCTGCGTGGAGAACGGCGAGCCGGTGGAGTACGGGCAGGTCCTGTTCCGGATCGACCCGGCGTGAGCGTGACGGAAGGGGCGGCCGCCGCGCGGGCCGGCGGCGGCCGGGAGTTCAACCTGCGCGACGCGCTGCACGAGATGGTGCGGCGCGGCGGCAGCGACCTGCACCTCAAGGTGGGCCGCCCGCCCGTGGTGCGCGTCAACGGCGAGCTGGCCGAGACGGAGCTCCCCATCCTGCGGCCGGAAGACCTCAAGAAGTGCTCGGAGCAGACGCTCAGCCCGCGCCAGCGGGAAGAGTTCGCCGAGCGCAAGGAGATCGACTTCGCCATCGGGGTGCAGGGGCTGGGACGGTTCCGCGCCAACATCTTTCAGCAGCGGGGCACGCTGGGAATGGCCTTTCGCGGCATTCCCTTCGAGGTTCCCGGGCTGGAAACGCTGGACCTGCCGCCGGTGCTGCAGGAGGTGGCGCTCACCCCGCGCGGGCTGGTGCTGGTGACGGGCGTCACCGGCTCCGGCAAGAGCACCTCGCTGGCGGCCATGGTGCGCCACCTGAACGAGCGGCGCGCGGTGAACATCGTGACGGTGGAAGACCCGATCGAGTTTCTGCACCGCGACGTGCGCGCCATCATCAGCCAGCGCGAGGTGGGGGCCGACACGCACTCCTTTCACGACGCGCTGCGCCACGTGCTGCGGCAGGACCCCGACGTCATCATGCTGGGCGAGATCCGCGACCGCCCCAGCATGGAAACCGTGCTCAAGGCGGCCGACACGGGGCACCTGGTGCTCAGCACGCTGCACACGACGGATGCGACGCAGACCATCGGCCGCATCATCAGCTTCTTTCCGCCGCACCAGCACCAGGAAATCCGCGGCATGCTGGCCAACGCGCTGCGCGCCGTTGTTTCCCTGCGGCTCATTCCGCGGGCCGACCGGCCGGGGCGCGTGCCCGCCGCCGAAATCCTGGTGAACACCGCCGCCATCGCGCAGCTCATCCGCACCGGCGACGAATCGCAGTCCATCCCCGACCTGATCGCCGAGGGGCGGGTGCAGTACGGCATGCAGACGTTCGACCAGTCGCTGCTGGACCTGTACTCGCGCGGGTGGATCAGCTACGAGTGGGCCATGCACTACGCGTCCAATCCCTCCGAGTTCGCCCTGCGCGTCTCCGGCGTGCAGCCGGGCGAGCAGGAAATGGACTGGGGCAAGAAGCCCGGCCGCGACGCCTGAATCGACGACCAACGTGTTCCGTAAAGTCCTGATCGCGAACCGGGGCGAAATCGCCCTCCGCGTCATCCGCGCCTGCCGGGAGCTGGGCATTCGCACGGTGGCCGTGTACAGCGAAGCCGACCGCGAAAGCCTGCACGTGCGCTTCGCCGACGAAGACGTGTGCATCGGCCCGCCCAGCGCCCGCGAAAGCTACCTGAACGTCCCGCGGATCATCGCCGCCGCCGAGATCACCGGCGCCGACGCCATCCACCCGGGCTACGGCTTCCTGGCCGAGAACGCCGAGTTCTCGGAAATCTGCGAGGCCAGCGAAATCACCTTCATCGGGCCCACGCCGCAGCAGATCCGGCTGATGGGCGACAAGGCGACGGCCCGCCGCACCATGCGCGAGACGGGCGTGCCCATCGTGCCCGGCACCGACGCCATCGCCGACCCCGACGAGGCGCTGGCCGCCGCGCGCGAGATCGGCTTTCCCGTGCTGATCAAGGCCGCGGCCGGCGGCGGCGGCAAGGGGATGCGCGTGGCCAAGGACGAGGACGACTTTCTCGCCGCGTTCGGCATGGCGCGGGCAGAGGCGTCGGCCGCGTTCAACGACGACTCGGTGTACATCGAGAAGTACCTGGCGCGCCCGCGGCACATCGAGTTCCAGATCCTGGGCGACAGCCACGGCCGCGTGATTCACCTGGGCGAGCGCGACTGCAGCATTCAGCGGCGCCACCAGAAGCTGCTGGAAGAGGCGCCGTCGCCCGCGCTGTCGCCGGAGCTGCGCGAGGCCATGGGCAACGCGGCGGTCGCGGGCGCCAAGGCCATCGACTACGTGGGCGCGGGCACCATCGAAATGCTGCTGAACGACGACAACTCGTTCTACTTCATGGAGATGAACACGCGCATCCAGGTGGAGCACCCGGTCACCGAAATGTGCACGGGGTTCGACCTGGTGAAGGAGCAGATCCGCGCGGCCGCCGGCCTGCGGCTCAGCATTCCTGAGGTGCCCATCCAGCTGCGGGGCCACGCCATCGAGTGCCGGCTGAACGCCGAGGACCCGTCGCGCAACTTCGCCCCGTCGCCGGGCACGGTGACGGTGTTCAACGCGCCGGGCGGGCCGGGCATCCGGGTGGACACGCACGTGTACGCCGGCTACCGCGTGCCTCCGTTCTACGACTCGCTGCTGGCCAAGGTGATCGCGCACGGCTCCAACCGCGAGGAGGCCATCGCCCGCATGCGCCGCGCGCTGCAGGAAACGGTGATCGAGGGCGTGCACACCACCATCCCCTTCCTTCTGGAGGTGATGGACAACCCGGACTTCGTGGCCGGCCAGGTGGATACCAAGTTCCTGGAGCGGTGGATGGCGGAACGGGCGGGTGCCTGAGATGAGGCTGGATGTGCTGCTGACCCCCGGCGAGCTGGTGCCGGGGGAACTCGCCGACCGCACGGTGGTGGTGCTGGACGTGCTGCGCGCCTCCACCAGCATCGTGGAGGCGCTGGCCAACGGGGCGCGGACGCTGTACCCGGTGGCCACCATCGAAGAGGCCATCCGGCTGGCCAACACGCTGGGCCGCGACCAGGTGCTGCTGGCGGGCGAGCGCAAGGCGCTCCCCATCGAGGGCTTTGACCTGGGCAACTCGCCGGCGGAGTTCACGGCGGAGCGGCTGGCCGGGCGCATGGTGGTGATGTCGACCACCAACGGCACGCTGGCGCTTGCGGCGGCGTCGGCCGGCAGCCGGGTGGTGGTGGGATCGTGGCTGAACTTTCAGGCGGTGGTGGACGACCTGGCGCGCGAGGGCGTGGAGCCGGTGCTGCTGTGCGCCGGGCGCGACCGCGCGTTCGGGCTGGAAGACGCGGTGTGCGCGGGGCAGCTTGCCGCGGCGGTGATGGCGGCGCGCCCCGACGACGCATGGGAGCTGAACGACGGCGCCCGCGCGGCGATCGCGCTGGCCGTGGCGTATCCCGATCCGGCGGCGATGTTTCCGGAGACGGCGGCGGGGCGGGGGATCATGGATGCGGGGCTGGAGGCCGACCTGGCCTTCTGCGCCCAGCGCGACCTGCGGACGGTGCTCCCCGTGCTCCAGGACCGGCAGATCACCATCGCGCAGCCGGTTGCCGCGGCCTGATTCCGCCCGGGAGCACGACCGCGGCCCCCGCGCTCCCACGAGCGCGGGGGCCGCTCGCGTTTGGGCCGATCCCCTTCGGCACTTTCCGCACGCGGTCCCACACCGCCGCCGGGAGACGCGCACCCCGGCGGCCGCCATGCAGATGCAGCCTCACAGCAGTACCGTGAGGCTTTCAGCAGTGGTTGCGGCGACTTCAGTCCGCTCACCGCGCTGGGCCCGTCCCCGTCCCCCTGCTGCCGCGCAACGCAGACGCCGTCAACGGACGCGATCAGGCAGTGCGTCGGCTGGCCCTGTGCACCGGGCGAGCCTCCGCGCGGCGGATGGAGCGCGTTTTCGATCGCTCGGGGACGATCGGCAGTCTGCTGCACGCCGGCTCTCCCGTCCGAACCGCGCCGGAGGGCCTCCCGAAAAATGCGGATGAACTCAGCACGAGCGCCGGCCAGCGGCTCCGGGGCCGAGGGCTTGGCGCGGCGGCTGCCGCACGGCGGGTGACGGAAAAAGACGTGCACCGGGGGGCTTGCGCGACGGGCGGAATCTTTTTATCCTATTGCAGCTGCACTGCTTACCGGCAGTGCGGGGCCGCGGCGGAGTCCTTGATGGATGACGGCGCGGGCCACCCGGGGCTCTGCCCCCACGGTGACCATGCCCTATGTTCAACCCTGAACGAAGGAGGTGATCCCTTGGCCAGTACGACTGCTTTTTGCAACCTGACACGGGCAAGCGATCGCCGCGTCGGCGCCTGAGCCGAAGCGCGAGGCAAACCTTCCGCATCAAACGGGTTGCCCATGCGGCATCGCGTCAGGAAGCGGCAGAACTGAGCACCCCCGGTGGATTCGTCCACCGGGGGTGTTCTTCTTTTCTCCCCACCTCGTCACGGGACTTCCCTACTGCCGCGACTTCGCTTCCAGGTGGGCGTCCACCAGCTGTTCCAGTTCGTCAAAGGGCAGGGCGTCGGGGCGCGACTCAATGTCGGCGGCGATCTCGCGGTAGGTGGTCTGCATGCTGGCGTCGGTGAGCGCGGGGCTCACGTCGTGGCGCATGGCGGCTGAGCGCACCGCGGCCCCGTGGCTCCACAGGCGGATCCTGGGGAGCCATGCGCCAATGCGCACGCCCGTGTACAGCAGCCGCGCCTGCCGCTCCGAGCATCCGCCCGCCAGGCACGCGAAGTAGAACATGCGGTCCGCTTCCCTGCGGCTCACGGCCGGATCGTCGCAGGCGATGTCGTGCACCACGGAGGCCCGCCGGTACTCGCCCGTGTACGGCGAGCCCACCGCGGACCAGAGCGGCGCCGGAATGCTGGCGCCGTCCACCAGGCTCCCCTTGGGCGCCGTCCATCGCCGCCCCGCGGGATCGTCGTACCAGAACTCCTCCAGCAGCTTCATCCGCCGGTCCGCGGTCTTGTCCACCATCCACTCGGTCTTCGGATTTCCGGAAAACGTGCCGTGCATCCCCCCTCCGCGGTCATCGGTTCATGCGTTGCGCCTCCCGATGATTGTTGGACGGACGCGAGCCGCCGAATTCCGGGGCCGTCCCCCTCCGTTCCGCTACCGCCCGCCCAGCGCGTCGCGCACGATGCCCAGGATCTGCTGGTGCAGCGCGGCGGGCTCCGTGCTTCCATCCACCACGTGGAGCGCGTGGGGATAGTCCGCCAGCGCGCGTTGGAAGCTTTCACGCACGGCGGTGAGCTTCTGCGTGTTCTCGTATTTCTCGCCCACGAACTGCCGCGCCGCGATGCGCTCCACGCACACCTCCACCGGCGTGTCTACAAAAAAGGTGAGGTCCGCGGGGGGAAAGTCCTGGTTCAGCCGCTGCACCAGGTCGCGGTCCGCGTCGTCGTGCACCAGGTACGCGAACGACGACAGCACGTAGCGCGTGCTGATGACCGTGGCGCCGGACTCCAGCTGCGCCAACACGCCGTCCACCTCGTTGTACAGGTGGTCGTACCGGTCCGCGGCAAACAGGTGCGCCAGCTGCCGGTCTTCCACGCGCGGATCGGACGAGAAGCGCAGGCGGTGCGACATGGCCAGGCGAACCATCCCTCCGATGGGCCCCGCCGTGGGCTCGGCGGTCAGAAAGCTCCGCCGGCCCTCGCGCGTGAGCCCTTCCTGGAGCATGCGCGCCTGGGTGGACGTGCCCGATCCGTCGAGCCCTTCAAAGACGATGAACAGACCGCGGGTGGTCATTCTGCTGCTGTCCGGAGAGTGCGTGGAGGCGCCGGAGGATGACCGGCAGAGGCGTGCGGAATCCTGCGTCTCCGGGCCCTGAGCCGCAAGGACGCGCGGCGGTCCTCTCGATCCAGGCGCCGCGGAATCCCGCCGCCCCGCCCGACAAACCGTCCGCTTCGCCCCGCGTCCCCGAATCCCCGCGCCCCTGCGCCCCCGCGCTCCGTGAAATGCCGTAACACGGTGCCCGCGAACGAGAAGCCGCATTCCGCACGAAAACCCGGCGCGCCTGTTGGCCGGAAGCGGCCTTCGCACTATCTTGGACGTTCAGTTGTTTCCCCGGCGTGCATCCGCGCCACTCCGTGATCCTTCCCGCACCATCCCGCTGGACCCCGTGACACCTGTGTTTTCACTGGATGACAGGCAGCGCCGCGAGCTGTGGGGACTGGGGCTGTTTTCCCTGGGCCTGCTGCTGGCGCTGAGCCTCTTTCCCGTCGCCATCCTGGGCGGCGCCGCGCGCATCTTTCCCGCCGGCAACATCGTCGGCGTGGTGGGCGGCGCCCTGAACCGGGCGATCTACGGCTTCCTGGGGATCGCCTCCGTGGCCCTGCCGGCGCTCGCCGCCATCTGGGGCGCGTTCGCCTATCGCAAGGTGGACGCGGCGCCCGCGGTGCGGTGGTCCATCCTGATCGTGGGCCTGGCGGCCGTGGTGCCCGCGTCGTTGAGCGTGCTGGGCGGCACGGCGGGGCAGCCGGACGGGCTCGCGGGGTGGCTGGGCGCCGCCTTTGCGCTCCTGCTCGTCTCCTTCGTGGGCACGGTGGGTGGCGCCGTCGTCCTCTTCTTTCTGTTCGCGGCGCTCTGCATCGCCACGGTGGGATGGAACCCGCTGCGCACCCTGCTGCGCGGCGGGCAGTACGCGGCCGTAAAGACGCGGGACGCCGCCATCGCGCTTCCCCGTCCCACGCTGGCCCTCCCCAGCCCGCTGCTGCTGCGCCGCGGCACTCCCGCCGCGGAAGAAGGCGAGGAGGACGACGACCTGCCGCCCATGCCCGTCCGCCCGCCGGCCGTGGTGGAGGACGACATCGAGGACGCGGAGATCGAGGGCTACTGGGACGGGCTGGAAGACGAGGACGAGGCTCCGGTGGATGCGCACGTCGCCATCGACCCGGATGCCACGCTGCCGGACGGGCCCATGCCCGCCGCCGCGCCCGCCGCCCGCGCGAAGCCCGCGGCCAGGGCCAAGGCGCCGGCCGCACCCGCCGCGCGTGGCCTCAAGGCGGAGCAGGGCGAGCTTCTGCCCGTCGACAGCGGCGACCCCCTGGCCAACGACCTCCCCGCCACGGCCATGCTCGTCGCGCCGCCGCCGCGCGACGAGACGCGCAGCAAGCAGGAGTTGGACAAGCTGGGGCAGGTGCTGATCGACAAGCTGGCCACCTTCAAGATCGAAGGCGAGATCGTGGGGATGACGGCGGGGCCGGTCGTCACGCAGTTCGAGATCAGCCCCGCGCCGGGGATCAAGGTGGCCCGTATCGCCAACCTGGAGGCGGACCTGGCCCTGGCCCTGCGCGCGCCCAGCGTGCGCATCGTGGCGCCCATCCCCGGCAAGGGCGCCGTGGGCGTGGAAGTGCCCAACCCCACGCCGGAGATGGTGTTCTTTCGCGAAACGGTGGAATCCGCCGCCTTCCGCGCCAGCAAGGCCGCGCTGCCGCTGGCGCTGGGCAAGGACATCGCCGGCCGGCCGACCGTCGTGGACCTGGCCAAGATGCCGCACCTGCTCATCGCCGGGGCCACGGGCTCCGGCAAGAGCGTGTGCGTCAACACCATCATCACATCCCTCATCTACCGCCACACGCCGCGCACGCTGCGGTTCCTGATGGTGGACCCCAAGATGGTGGAACTGTCGATGTACAACGACCTTCCCCACCTGCGGCACCCGGTGGTGACGGACAACAACGACGCGGCGGCGGTGCTCAAGTGGGCGGTGCTGGAGATGGAGCGGCGGTACGAGCTGCTGTCCGTCAATGGCGTACGCAACCTGGCGGACTTCAACAAGCGGCTGGAGCAGGGCGGCGTCGTGCGCTCGCCGGAGGCGGATGGCGAGGAAGGCGATCCGGACCGGTGGATCTACAAGGGCGGCGAGCTTCCATACATCGTCTTCATCATCGACGAGCTGGCGGACCTGATGATGACGGTGCAGGGCGACGTGGAGAAGCCGCTGGCGCTGCTGGCGCAGAAGGCGCGCGCCATCGGCATTCACCTGATCCTGGCCACGCAGCGGCCCTCGGTGAACGTCATCACCGGCCTGATCAAGGCCAACTTCCCCAGCCGCATCGCCTTCCGCGTGTCCAGCAAGGTGGACAGCCGCACCATTCTGGACCAGAACGGCGCCGACGCGCTGCTGGGCAACGGCGACATGCTCATGCTGCCGCCGGCCAGCAGCGAGCCCGTTCGCCTGCAGGGCGCGTATCTGTCCACCGAAGAAACGGAACAGCTCATGAGCTGGTACCGTGAGCAGGCGCGTCTGCGGCGCGAAGAGGCGCTGGAGCGCGGGCTGGATCCGTCGGTCACGGCCGAGGCCAACATTCTGGACGAGGTGCGCGCGCAGGAAGACAGCGGCGAGCTGGAGGCCGACGAGGAGCCGGGCGAGCGCGACAAGCTGTTCCGCCAGGCCGCCGAGTCGTGCATTCAGCACCAGGGCGGGAGCACGTCGCTGCTGCAGCGGCGCATGCGCATCGGCTACGGCCGCGCGGCGCGCATCATGGACCAGCTGGAAAAGGCCGGCATCCTGGGCCCGCCCGACGGCAGCAAGCCCCGCGAGGTGCTGATCGACTTCACCCAGCTCGACAGCATCTGCGGCGACGACTAGCGCCGGCGTTTCCACGGGCCGCCCTGCATCCGGGCGGCCCGTCATCCGCTTCACGCATTGTTCACCGTTCTCATCGACCCATGCGCCTGATCCGCACGTTCCTGCTTTCCGCCGCTCTCCTGTGCCCCGCCGTGGCCGCCGCGCAGGACACCCCCTCGCAGGTGGCGGCGGGGTTCTTCAACGCGCTCTGGACGCGCAACTGGGCCGGCGCCGCCGCGCTGGTGAGCAATGACGGTATCGCGCGCTACCGCATGCAGGTGGTCCCCCAGGCGGCCCAGTCCAAGCTGTACATGGCGCAGATGGCCGCCGTGGTGACGTACACGGATTCGGTTGCGCCGGACACCGCGGAACTGCTGCCGCAGAGGGAGCCGTTCGACCTTGCCACGCAGGACACGGTGCGGCTGGACGTGTTCGGCGGCTCGTACAGCGTGCGCCAACTGCTGGACATGCCCGCCGCGGAGTTCATGACGCGCACGCTGGGCGAGGCCTTTCCCTGGCTCAACAACGAGGGCGAGCGCCCCACGCCGCCGGCCGTGGTGGGCGAAGTGGTGCGCGGCGACTCGGCGTACGTCATCCTGGCGGTGCCGGACCCGGAAGACCCGGCGGGGGAGCCCAGCTTCATGGTGCTGCCGGTGCAGCGCGAGAACGGCCGCTGGCGGGTGACGATGTCGCGGCAGCTGGCCGTGCCCTTCGCCGTGCCCACGCTGCCGGAGTATTCCAGCGATCCCGACCCGGACGCGGGGTCCTGAGCGCATGCGGCCATCGCTTCGCGCGCTCGCCGCCCTTGCGGCGCTCACGGCCGCGGCCGGCCTGGCCGCGGCGCGCCCCGCGCGTGCCGCGGATCCGCTGACTCCGTCGCAGACCGTCCAGGCGCTCTTTGACGCGCTGTTCGAGGGACGGTGGCGTGAAGCGGCGAACCTGATCACGCCCGAGTCCGCCGCCGGGTATCAGCGGAGCGAGGTGACACGGCTGGCGGAGGTGGAGTTTCACCGCGGCCAGGTGCGCGCGTGGAGGCACAGCCGGCGCGCGGCCGACACCACCCGGCCGTCCATGCCGTTCCCGCCGTTCAACCCCGTGGCGGACGACACGCTGCACCTGTCCCTCTTTGCCGGCTCGCACTCCGTGCGGGAGCTGCTGGCCATGCCGCCCACCCAGTTCCTGACGCGCGCCTTTGGCGAAGCGGGGTTCCGGTTCGAGCCGCCCCCGGGCGAGTCCCGCACCATTCGCATCGTGGGCGAAATCATCCGTGAAGACACGCTCGGCTACGTGGTCGCGCACGGGCTGGGCGAAAACGAGAACGTGGATCGCACACCGGAACTGCTCGTGGTGCAGCTGCGGATGCACCGCGGCCGGTGGCGCGTGGTGATGACCCGGGCGTTCCACGTGCCCATCGGGACGGAGACGCACACGCTCATCCAGGTGATGGATACGATCCCGGGATAAGGCCCGGACCGGACGGCGGGCATGCCCGGACCGCCCGGCAGGGCAGCACCCGGATAGTAATCTCAGACGAACGGCCCGCGCTCCTCCCCGGAGCGCGGGCCGGTGCGCTCGTTGCCATCGCGTTCCGCCACGCTGGACAGGATGGGCGCGCGCTCCTACCATGCCGAAGTGGGCCGGATCAGTCCGCGAGCCTCTTCCCGTCACCCATCCGGAACGCACGCTCCCGTCGGACCGCAGGGCGATCCTCCGCCTCCGATTCCGCCGATGGAACTCTTGCCTCGACCGCCATGCCGCGCGTCCGCATTCCACTCCTGATCGCCGCGGGCTTCGCGCTGGCCGCCCCCGCTCGCGTACCCGCATCGACTTCCCCGGCGTTGCCCATGGCCGTCGCGCAGGCGTACTTTGATGCGGTGCGCGACCGGCGGTGGCGGCCCGCGGCGGACCTGGTGACGGTCAACTCCGCGGCGGAGTACCAGCGCGAACAGCTTCGGCAGCTGCTCTCGATGGAGCTGGACCGGCGTAGCGTGGAGGCGCAGGACGGCCAGCACCCGACGAGCGACGAGTTCGTGGTGGATACAGCGTCCGGCACGCTGGACGCTCACCCGCATCCGGATTCGATGGAGGTGGCAAACGATACCGTCTCCCTGAACCTTTTCCCCGGCATCCGCACCGTCGGGCAGCTGCGGCAACTGTCCCCGGCCGACTTTCTGGCCGGCGCGATGGCGGCGTACGAGGAGGTGGACGCGTTCCTCCGCGACAAGCTGCAGTCGCCCGATCCCGGCCCGCCCTCCCCGATCGGCGCGGTGGTGGAGAACGACACGGCGGCGTACGTCGTCTACCGGCAGACCGCGTTCGTGCGCGACGACCGCGGAGAGCTGCGTGTGGACGAAGAGTTTTCCATCCACGTGATGCACCTGCGCCGGCGGGACGGAGGATGGCGTGTGCAGCTCACCTCCGAGTTGGAGCCCTCGCTCAGCCTGGTGCGCACGCACAACCTCCGCGCCCCGGACTCCGCCCCCGAACGCTGACGATCCGGAATGGCCAACACGGACCGATCAGGCGCGTAAACATCTGGACAGAGCGGGGCGGGATCGATACCATCCAGCAACCCGCGATTCGCCGCGCGGACTTCCGCGCCGCGGCCTGACCCCGCTCTCCCGCCGTTCCCGATGTCCCATCCCGACGAAGCGCGCCTGGCGCGCCTGGCCGAGTACGCGCGCGCGCACCCGTCCCTGTACCGCGCCCGCGTGGCCGCGCTGGCCGTGCTGGGCTACGCGTACCTGCTCGGCGTGCTGGCCCTGCTGGCGTTCGCCACGGCGGTGCTGGTGTACGGCCTGTTCCGCATGCGCGCCACGGCCATCATCGTCAAGCTCGCCCTGCCGCTGCTCTGGCTGCTGGGCATGGGCGTCAAGTCGCTGTGGATCCGGTTGGAAGAGCCCAAGGGGATCGTGCTGCGGCCCTCCGACGCCCCCGCGCTGATGGCGGAGATCGAGGCCATGCGCCGCGCTACGGGTGCCGGGCGCCTGCACCGGGTGCTGCTGACGGATGAGATGAACGCGGGCGTCACCCAGCTTCCCCGGCTGGGCGTGTTCGGCTGGTACCGCAACTACCTGGTGCTGGGGCTGCCGCTGCTGGCCGCCACCACGGTGGAGGAGTTCCGCGCTGTGCTGGCGCACGAGTTCGGGCACATCTCGGGGCGGCACGGCCGGTTCGGCAACTGGCTGCACCGGGTGCGCAGCACGTGGCACCGCGTGGCGGAGGAGCTGCGGGAGAGCGGGCACGCCGCGCAGGGGATCTTCAACGTCTTCTTTCGCTGGTACGCACCCTTCTTTGACAGCTACATCGCCGTCCTGAGCCGCCAGCAGGAGTTCGAGGCGGACCGTGCCGCCGCGCGCGCCGCGGGTGCGCCGGCCAGCGCCGCCGCGCTCTGCCGCGTGGCCGTGGCGGACGGCTACCTGGGCCGCGCGTTCTGGCCGGGCGTGTTCGAGGGCATTCGCCAGCAGCCCGGCCCGCCCGCGGCGGTGTTTCAGCGGCTGTGGGACGGCGCGCGCACCGCCGCGGCCGATGCGCGGGCGGGGGAGTGGCTGGGCGAGAGCCTGGGCCAGCCCACCGCGCCGTGGGACTCGCACCCGTCGCTCTCGGAACGGCTCGCCGCGCTGGGAGTGGCGGCGCCCGCGCCGGAGCCGCTCACGGTCAGCGCCGCGGACGCGCTGCTGGGCGCGTCGGCCGCGCGCTGGGTGGACCAGATGAGCCGGACGTGGTGGGGCGCGGTGCACCCCGCGTGGGCCCGGGAGCACCAGAACTTTCTGCGCAACTCCGAGCGGCGGCAGGTGCTGGAAGCCGAAGGGGAGCTGGATGCGGAACGCGCCCTGGAACGCCTGCACCTGGTGATGGGTGTGCGCGGCGGCGACGCGGCGGTTCCGCTCCTGCGCGCGTATGCGGAGGCGGGCGGGCGGGACGCGGGAACGCTGTTCATCCTGGGCCAGGAACTCGTCACCCGCCGGGACGAGGAGGGGCTGGCGCACCTGGCGCGCGCGATGGAACTGGACGCCAACTTCATTCTCCCCGCGTGCCACCTCGCCGTCCAGTACTTCTCGTCCACGGGCCGGCGCGACGAAGCCGCCGCGTACCAGGCGCGCATCCAGGACCGGGTGCGGGCGCTGGAGGCGGCGGACGGCGAGCGCAGCGTGGGCGCGCTGCGCAACGGCGACGTCCTTCTGCCGCATGGGCTGGCCGCGCAGCAGGTGGAGGCCGTGCGCGAGGCGGTGGCGCTGGTGCGCGGGATCAAGCGGGTGCTCCTGGTGCGCAAGCAGGTGTCCGCGCTGCCGGAGATGCCGCACTGGATCGTGCTGGTGCAGCGCAGGCGGCGGTTCTGGCCCGGGCGGGACAGCTGGACGGCGGCCGGACTGGTGGAGCAGGTGCTGCGGATCGTGGAGCCGCTGGGCGGAACCAGCATCGCCGCCACGGCGGAGGGCAAGTACCGACGCCTGGCCCGCCGCGCCGCGAAGGTGCACGGGGCCGAGATCTACCGCGCGGGCGGGTGGATGACGTCCTCGCGCCCGGCCGCGGACAACCCCGGCGCCTCCGCCGGCATCCGACTGGGCCGGTCCTGACCGTCATCTTCCCACAACCGCACGCATCCATGCTCCGCATCGCCGCCCTTGCCGCGCTGTTGCTCGCCGCCGCCGCCCCTGCCGCGCAGGCGCAGAACCGCGAGATCTACCACGAGTTCGAGGGCGAAAAGGAGTTCGGGTACGCGCAGGCGGTGCGCACGGGCACCACGCTCTACATCTCCGGCACCGTATCACCCGGCGCGACCATGAACGACCAGGTGGAGGGCGTGTACCGCCGCCTGCGCGCGACGCTGGACCGCTTCGGCGCGTCACCGGCGGACATCGTCAAGGAGACCGTCTACACGCGCGACGTGGACGCCTTTGCCGCGGCCAACGCCATCCGCCTGCGCTTTCTGGCCGGCCACACCCCCGCGGCCACCTGGGTGCAGATCCAGCGGCTGCTGATGCCCGACGCGCTGGTGGAAGTGGAGATGGTGGTGGACCTGAGCCGCGCGCGGCCCGCGTCGTGATGCGCGCGGGGGAGATCCTGGAGGCGTGCGTCTACGCGCCGGACCTGGACGCGGCGGAGGCGTTCTACACGCGCGTGCTGGGGCTGGAGGTGCTGACGCGGGTGGATGACCGGCACGTCTTCTTTCGCTGCGGCGGGCGCGTGTTCCTGGTCTTCAACCCGGAGCGCACGCGGGACGGCGGCATGGTGCCCGGCCACGGCGCGGAGGGTCCCGGGCACGTGTGCTTCGCCATGCGCGAGAACGAGATCGACGGGTGGCGCGCGCACCTGGCCCGCGAGGGCGTGGAGATCGAATCCGACTTCGCGTGGCCCCGAGGCGGGCACTCGCTCTACTTGCGCGACCCCGCCGGAAACAGCGTGGAGCTGGGCACGCCGCGCATCTGGAGCCTGGACGAATCCGCGACGTTCTGACGACGGCGTGAGGCGTCGCTGCCTTGCCACTCACTCCAGAGCGTGAGCGTCATCCTCCAAAGCCGCGCTGTGCGGCGCCGTCCACGGTGCCCGGCTCTGGCGCGGGCGCAGGGAGTCTGGACGAAAGCTCTCGTGCACGCCCGTCTGCGGGTCGTCCTCCGGCGTCGGCGGGCGTGGGGAGGAGTCCGGGAGACGCCACGCCGGCCAGCGTTCCGGCAGAGAGTTCGGCCGGGATCCTTCAGTCGCACGGCATTCGGCTCCGTGGATGGTGCGGCGTGCTGCTCCTTCAGGATGACACCCAGGCTCCGAAGTGAGCGGCGGGCGGGGTGCTCTGCGCGGCCAGCGGGAAGCCAACGCGCCCAGCGGGAAGCCAACGCGCCCAGCGGCCGGCATCGGGGCGCCAGCGAGGCGCCGGGCGAACGAGGTCAGGCGATGCTGGCGACGAACGACTTCGGATTCCGACGCACTGTGGGTTGGGCAGGAGGATGTACGTCCACCCGGCCTGCACGCGCCTCGCAGCCGCGCATCTGCTCCCGTGGCACAATCCCCGCTTCCCCGATCTGGGAGGCGGGGATCGTTTGTATCGATCCTCCACAACGGCTCGGACGGAGGATGGCGTCTTGTTGAGAGCACGGATACTTCAGGCGGTGGCGGGCGGGGCGGTGCTGGCGACGGCGGCGTGCGCGGGCGGCGGATCGGTGTCGTCGCGGGCGAACGTGAGCCCGGGCGGGGTAGAGACGCGGGTGGATGCGGCGTCGCCCAACGTGCAGTACGTGGGGCGCGAGCAGCGGGTGACGGAAAACGGGCAAAACACCAGCTATTTTCTGCGCAGCTTCCGCAACCGGACCACGGGGGCGGTGTCGCACCAGCTGTACGTGACGGACCGCTACCGGGCGCGCGAGTACCGCAACTGGTCGCGGGCCACGGGGCCGGGGAACACGACGCTGCAGTACGTGGCCATCAGCCGCGACGTGGAGCAGTGCCCGGACGCGGCGGGCTGCCCCCGGGTGGAGGCGTTCGGCGTCACGCTGCCGCACGCGGCGCTCACGCGGGCGGGCGCGAGCGGATACACGGTGCGCGCCTACAGCCGCGGCGGCGCTTCCGTGACGCTCCCCATCGCGGGCGCCGCCGTGCAGGCGCAGCTGGAAGCCACCGCGCGCCCGCTCCCGACCCCCTGATCATCCCATCGATCCGAAACTGAACGAGGGCCG
>NZ_DASVTX010000015.1:0-19261 GCF_036387355.1 Longimicrobium sp. | reverse complement strand
CGTCCTCGGCGGAGGCATGGATGTGCTGCTCCTCGCCATCGTCCGCCACCACGATCAGGTCGAAGCCCTCCGACTCCGTCTCGGTGACGGTCGGCGCGCTCCACGCCTGCCGGTCATCCCCCGCATCCCCGGCCACCGGCGCCGGAACCTCCGCGGAAGCCGGAGCCTCGGCGGTCGGAACGTGCGCGAAACCCGCCGGAGCCTCGACCGCGGCCGACGATTCCGCCGGGGCCGCGATGCCGTCGAACCCGCCGGCGAAGGAATCGGCGAACGGATCGCCGGAACCCGGAAACGAAGCCGCGGGCGCGGCCGCCGCGGCCGCTGCGCCGGACGCGTCCGACAGGCCGGCGGTCAGGTCCAGGTCCGCCGCGAAGCCGCTCGCCGCGGCATCCGCCGCCGGAGCCGGGGTGGAAGCCGAAAAGTCGGTGGAGAACGACGTCTCCTCCTGGTACGTCTCCTCGAAGCGGTCCGCGGAAAACGCGGGCGCGGTGGTCGCCGCGGTGCCGGAGGCAAAGGCGTCCACGCCCTGCAGCCAGGCCGGCGCGGCGTCCTCGTCCGCCGCGGCGGACTGCCCGCTGATGCGGCCCTCGATCTCCGCCAGGCGGCGCACCAGCCCCGGCTCGTCGCCGCGCTGCTGGATCAGTTCGCGGTACACCTCCGCCGCGCGGGCCAGCAGCCCCTGGCTGGCGTACAGCTCCGCCATGGTTTCCGTGACGACTTCGGCGTCCACGTGATCGTGGTGGTCGCCCGCCCCGCCCTGCGGCGCGCTCGCGTCGGCATCGCCGAATCCCAGGCCGCCGTCCAGCTGCATCAGCCCGTCCGCGTCCCCGTCTTCCTGCCCGCTGAAATCCAGCAGGGGAAGGTCCGCCCCGGCGACCGGCGCATCCGCCATTCCGCCGCTGAACGACGGGAGCGCCAGGTCCGCCGCGGCGCTCTCGCCCAGGTCCTGCCGCGCGTCGGAGTTCACCCAGTCGCCCGTGCCCTCCGCGGCGAGCGAAGACCCCGCGTCCAACGCCGGGAGATCGAGCGACGGGCCCGCGTTGAACGACGGCATGTCGAGCCCTTGCGCGGCCGGCTCGTCCGCCGCGCCGTGGTCCAGGCTCATGCTGCCGAACGCGAACGCGTCAAAGTCGCCGCCGGACGCGGGCTGCGTGTGGGCCGTGGGCGTGGAGGGCGCGGCGGCGTCCAGCGAAATTTCGCCCCACTCCCCCGCGGCGGACTCCGCCTGCGACTGCGCGGCCGCGGAGGGCGGCGCCGAGTTGAGGTCGATCAGGCCGAACTCCTCGTCCGCGGCGGCAAAGCCGGCGCCCGACGCGGTGCCCGCCACGCGGTCCGCCTCGCCCGAGGCGCCCCACTCCCTGCCCACCTGCACCGGCTGGTCCAGCGTGGCCGCGTCGGCGCCGGAGCGCGACAGCCCGGCCAGCGCCTGCCGCGCCTCGGCGTTCATGGGATCCACCGCCAGCAGCTCGTTGTACCAGCGCTGGGCCTCGTCGCGGCGCCCCTGCGCGGAAGCCATTTCGGCCAGCGTGCGCAGCGCGATGAGGTTCTGCGAATCGATGCTGAGGACGTAGTGGAACTCGTTGGAAGCCTCCTGCCACGCCCCCCGGTCCGCCAGGCAGCGGCCCAGCAGCACGTGCGGGCTCAGCCCCGGAAACCGCTTCAGGTGCTCGCGCAGAATTTCTTCGGCACGGCCCGGCTCGCCCGCCTCGCGCCACGCGCCCGCGAGAGCCACGAAGTAGCGCCCGGGGTTGTCGGCGAAGCTGGATTCGAGCGACTGGATGCGGGACGCCAGCTCAGGGGAAAGATCGGCCATACCGTGTTACGGGGCGCGGGAGAAAGCCGGGGCGAGGCTGGAGTGACAGGGGGTGCAACTTAAATCTGGCGCTCCGGCGGTGTCAACAAACCCGCCCGGGTTGCGGGAGAACGGCCGCGTAACTATTTTTTGCGGCTTCACTTTCCGCATCCCCAGCGGTGTTCGCGCACCCCCCAGGCAGGACGCGCCCCCGGCCGTCCTCGTTCAAGCACGGAGTCCGTTTCCCCATGATGCAGTTCATCCGCTCCAATGTGGGCAAGGTCCTGGTCTGGATCATCATTCCGGCGTTTCTGGCCTGGATGGTCTTTCAGATCGGCATGGACGTGCTCGGCCAAGGCAACGGCAGCCCCACGGCGCTCGGCCGGGTAAACCGGACGGACATCACCGTTCAGGCCTACAACGACCGCTACAACCAGCTCGTGGCCAACGCCCAGCAGCAGGGCGCCGACCTCACGCCCGACGTGACGCGCCGCCTGCGCGAACAGGCGTGGGAGGGGCTGGTGACCGACGCGCTGCTCAGCCAGGAGATGGACCGCCGCGGCATCAGGGTCACGGACGCCGAAGTGGTGTGGGCGTCGCGCAACATTCCGTTCCCCGGGCTGGCGCAGCAGGAAATCTTTCAGACCAACGGCACCTTCGACCTGCGCAAGTACCAGCAGTTCCTGTCGGGGCCGCAGATGACGCCGCAGATGTACGCGGAGCTGGAGATGTACTTCCGGCAGGCGCTCCCGCGGGAGAAGCTGGCCCAGCAGCTTTCGGCCGGCCGCTACGTAAGCGACGCCGAGCTGTGGCGCGCCTTCCAGGACCGCACGGAAACCGCCACGGTTGACTACGTGTCGCTCCCGCTGGAGAAGCTGGCCCCCACGGCGCCCACGGTGACGGACGCCGAGGTGCGCGAGTACTACGAGGCGCACCGCGACGACTTCAAGCGGCAGAACGGGGCGCGCCTGCAGGTGGCGTACATTCCGCTCACCATCACCGAGGCCGACCGCCAAGCCACCGTGCGGCGCGCGCAGGAGCTGCGCGCCGAGCTGGCCGCCGGCGCCGACTTCGCCGAGGTGGCGCGCACCCAGTCCGACGACAAGGCCAGTGCGGTGCAGGGCGGCAGCCTGGGCACGTTCACCCGCGGGCAGATGGTGCCGCAGTTTGATTCGGCCGTGTTCTCGCTCCCGCTGAACGAGATCTCGCAGCCGGTGGTCAGCCAGTTCGGCGTGCACCTCATCCAGGTGCAGGAGCGCACGGGCGACCAGGCCAAGGCGCGCCACATTCTGCTCTCGTTCCAGAAGAGCGACGAGGCGGTGGGCCAGGTGGAAAGCCAGCTCAAGGCCATTGCCGCCAAGGCGCCCCAGCAGGGGCTGCGCCGGGCATCGCAGGGCGTGCCGGGCGTGGTGTACCGCGAGGACGTGAGCGTGACGGACGACGCCCCGTACGCCGCGGGCATCGGCTCGGCGGCCGAGGCGCTGGACTGGGCCTCCACGGCCGAGCAGGACCGCGCCTCGGGCGAGGGCACGGGTGTGAGCGACGTGCTGGAGAGCGAGCAGGCCATGTACGTGGTGCAGCTCAAGGAGTACCACACCGCGGGCGAGATGTCGCTGGCCGAGGCCACGCCGCAGATCCGCGAGCGCCTGGTGCGCCGCAAGCGCACGGCCGCCGCGGTGGCCGCCGCCAACCAGCTGGTGGCGCGCATCGCCTCCGGGCAGCAGACGCTGGAGCAGGTGGCGCAGGCCAACGGCGCGGCCGTGCAGCGCACCGGCCCGTTCACCCGCGTGGACGCCAACCCGGTGTTCGGGCAGGCCAACGCGGCCATCGGCGCGGCGTTCGGCACCCCGCTCAACCGCGTGGGCCCGGTGGCCGACACGCCGGCGGGGCTGTTCCTGATCCGCCCGGTGGCGCGCACGCAGGCGGACCGCGCCGCGTTTGACGCGCAGAAGGCCATGCAGCGCCACCAGGCGGTGCAGGCCATGCAGCAGGACATGTTCAACCAGTGGCTGTCGGACGCCCGCAAGGCCGCCCGCATTCGCGACGACCGCGCCAAGCTGCTGCGCCAGAGCTGATCCGCGCGCTCCGCTGGAGCTGAAGAGCCCCGCCGTCCCCTTTCGGACGGCGGGGCTCTCTCGCATTGCACCGGGTCGGGTGACCGATGACGGCGCGGGCTCGTCCCCCCTAGATTGTCGACAACGAAAGACAATCGCGGGCGTTTTCAGCCCGCTGCTTTGCCATCACCCCGTCACCTGCCAGGCTCTGATGATCAGAATCTTCCTGAGCGCCGCCGCGGCCTCTTCGCTCGTCCTTTCCTCCGCCGCGGCGCAGGGCGGGGCCGCGTTCGTGCCGGACAGCGCATCCACCCGCGTGAACCAGATGGCGCTGCCCACCGCGGCGCCGGCCCGGGTGGACCTGCCGGAGGGCGGGATGGCGATGCGGATGGGGCTGCGGGGCGGCCGGCCCGAGGTGGAGGTGATGGTGAACGGCCGCGGGCCGTACCGCTTCGTGGTGGAGACGGGCGCGCCGTTCTCCATCGTCACGCCGCGCGTGGCCCGGGAGATCGGGCTGCGGACGGAGGGCGAGGACCCGCAGGCCACCGTGGATTCACTGCGCATCGGCGGGGCGGTGCTGCGCACGATGCGGGTTTCCGTGATGGAGGTGGCGCCGGGCGTGGAGGGCCTGCTGGGGCTGAACTCGTACCGCGACCTGCTGCTCACGGTGGATTATCCGCGCAGCGAGCTGCGCCTGTCGCGCGGAACGCTTCCCGCCGCGAACGGGCGCGACCTGCTGGCCATGACGGACCTGGACGGGCTCTGGGGCGTGGAGATGACGGTGGCGGGGCGGCCGGCGATGGGGGTGATCGACACGCAGGGGGAGCGCGGGTTCAAGATTACGCCCGCGGAAGCGCAAGCGCTGCCGCTGGCCGCCGCGCCGGTGGTGACCGGGACGGCCTCCGGGCCGGGGATCGGCACGCAGCAGATGGGCGCGGCCCGGCTGAACGGCACGATCCGGCTGGGGGACGTGGAGTTCCAGCGGCCCATCATCCACACGGTTCCCATGCCGCCGGACTATCCGCAGAAGGAGTGGAACATCGGGGCGGAGGTGCTGCGGGAGTTCGTGGTGACGATGGACCAGCGGTCCCGCGTGCTGCGCCTGGCGCGCGAGAGCCGCGGCCCCGTGGCCGCCTCGCCGCCGCTCAAGGGGCTGGGATTCCGCTCCGCCGCGCGCGACGGCGTGCGGACGGTGTCGCAGGTGACGGCCGGCTCGGGTGCCGAGCGCGCCGGCATCCGCGCGGGCGACGAGGTGGTGTCGGTGGATGGGCGCGCCGCGGCGGGCTTGTCGGGCGACGAGTGGCGCGCCCTGGCCAACGGCGCCGCCCCGCTGCGCATCGTGCTTCGCCGCGAGGGCCGTGAGATCGCGATGGAGCTCACGCCCGAGGTGCTGGTGCAGTAGAGCGGGCGCCTGAGCGAATGAATTCGCCGCAACAACGGCGGAAAGTCTCCCCAAACAGACGGGGAGACTTCACCTGCACGGGGCGGACAGGCCGGCGCGGAGGGGCAGAGATGGGCGTTGCCCCGGGCGCTCCTGAGCGGATGAATCCGCCGCTCTGAAAGCGGTAAGCCCCGACTCACGGCCGCTGTCGCGTCCATGATCGGGGCTTCAACCAACCCGGCGGACAGCTCGGCGCAGGTTCCGGGATCGGTCCGTCCGCCACAGTCCGCGGAGGCGGACTTCGCGTGGTGCGAGGCGCGGTTTCAACCGCCGGGCGGTACCCCGGCCGAAACGCGCCGGGCGGTACCCGGGCCGAAACGCGCCGCCCCTCCGCCCCCGCGCCGAACGGCTCCCCCTCTCCCGCGGAGCGGGCGGAGGGGGTTGGGGGGAGGGGGCCTCTCCGGCCGCATCGGCACCGTCCGAAGTGCACCGCAGTTGCCGTTCTCCCCTCTCCGTGCGGCAGTTTGCACGGGGAGGGGCGGGGGTGGGGCCCGCGCACAGCGCGACGCCGTTGGCCGCCTCAGCCCCTTGGCGGAAGGTTTCCGCGCCCGCTACACCCGCTCCGCGACCGGAATCCGCAGGTGCACGGTGGTGCCTTCGCCGGGGGCGGAATCCACCGTCACTTCCCCGCCCCACGCCTCCACCATCCGCCGCACGATGGCGAGCCCCAGCCCCGTGCCGCTGGTCTTGGTGCTGAACTGCGGCTCAAAGATGCGCGGCAACGACTCCGCCGGAATCCCCGCCCCGTTGTCGGCCACGTCCAGCTGCACCCAGGCCCCGCCCCCCGCCTTCGCCGCCGCGATGCGCACCTCGCCCGCGCCGTCCAGCGCGCCGCGCGCGTTCTCCAGCAGGTTCACCAGCACCTCCTTGAGCTCGCCCGGCCGCGCGCGCACCTGCGGCAGGTCCACGGCCACCTCCAGCCCGTAGTCGATCCCGTCGCTGCCCCCGCGGTACAGCGCCAGCGTTTCATCCGCCACGCGCCGCACGTCCACGCTCTCCAGCGGCGCACCCGCTTCCGCCGGCGTGCCGAAGCGCGCAAAGGCGCGGCTGATCTCGCCCAGGTGGTCGATCTCGCGCAGCACCGCGTCCACGTTGCGGTCCAGAATGGTGCTGAAGTCGTCGCGCCCGTCCGCGTACGCGCGCCGCACGTGCTGCACCGCCAGCTTGATGGGCGTGAGCGGGTTCTTGATCTCGTGCGCCACCTGCCGCGCCATTTCGCCCCACGCCAGCACGCGCGCGGAGCGGATCTCGTTCGTCACGTCCTCCAGCACCAGCACGGCGCCGCGCCGCACGCTGTCCACGCTCAGCCCGCGCAGGCGCAGGCGCACCACGCGCCCGTCCACCTCGCGCTCGTCCACCCGCTCGCGCGCGCCAGAGGCCAGAAAGTCCCTCACTGTCCCCGCCACCACGCCGGGGAGCGCCAGGTCGCCCGGGATCGCCGCGCCCACGGGAACGTCCACCCCCAGGATCTGCTCCGCGCGGGGGTTGATGAGGGCCACGCGCCCGGCCGCGTCCAGCGCCACCACCCCCGTTCCCGCCTCGGCCACGATGGCTTCCGTGCGCCGCGTCTCGCGCACCAGCGCCGCCTGGCTCAGGCGAAGGCTGCGCACCATGCGGTTGAAGGCGCGGTACACCCGGCCGAACTCGTCGCGCCGGCCGGCAGGCAGGCGCACGGACAGGTCGCCCGCGCCCACGGAGGCCGCCGCGCCGCTCAGCGCCTCAATGGGCCGCGACAGCGTCCGCCCCACGAGCAGCGAGAGGACGAGCGAGAGCGCCGCCCCCGCCAGGCCGGCGATGGCTACCAGGTCCGCCAGTTCCCGCCGCCGCCGCGCGATCTCGCCCGTGGCCAGCGCCGTGGGCGAGGCCAGCACCTGCCCGCCCTGCAGCCCGCGGTACGCCACCAGGTACTCGCGCCCCGCCAGTTCCCGGCGCTCCTCGCGCTCCACCGCTTCACCGACGGCAAAGTCCAGGAACACCCCCGGCGGCAGCCACGCATCATAAAGCCCAAGGTCGATGACCTCCGGCGACGCGGCCTGGCGCAGCACGCCGCGCTGGTACAGCAGCAGGTCCGCGCCCACCTGGCGGGACAGGGTGCCCAGCCCCTGCCCGTTCACCCCGGACGCCGCCTGCGAGAGCGCGCGGTCGGCCAGCGCCCCCGCCGTGCGCTCCACCTCGCTGGACAGCGCCTGGTACGCCGTGGCGCCGAACGCGGCCATCGGCAGAAGAAAGAAGGCGAACAGCGCCCCCGTGAGCCGGCCCCGGAAGGTGAACAGCCATCCCCAGCGCGCCGGCTCCACCCCCAGCGGCTCGCCGCACAGGGTGCGCCCCAGCGCCCAGAGCAGCGTCATCACCGCCAGCAGCAGCGTGGCGGACACTACGCCGCGCGCGGCCAGAATGGCGCGCGCCGGGGTGGGCACCAGCAGGTGGGCGTGCATGGGCTGCCCGGGAAACAGCACCGTCGTTTCGCTCCGCCAGCCGTTTTCCGCCGCCACCCAGCGTATGGAGCCCGCCGCCTGCGGCGCCCCCCGCGGCGCGGGAACCAGCGACAGCGTAGCGCCGTCATCCGCCTCGCCCGCGGCCTGCGGGTCCAGAAAGCGGGCCAGCGAGGTGGAGCGGTTCAGGTACGCGCGCGGCGGCACCGCGACGGACACGCTCTGCCCGCCGGTCAGCGGCACTACGAGCAGGTAGTGCAGCCCGGGGACGTCCGTCATCCGCTCCAGCCGCGGCTCCTCGTCCCGCCGCGCCCGCTCCAGCAGCGCCGCCACCCGCTCGCGCGGAACGGCCGCGTCCGCCAGCCGCAGCTCCGTCGCGGGCTCGCCGCCGCTCCACAGGGTGATGCGCCCCTCATATCCCTCCCGCGCCAGCCCCGCCTCTACCCACGCCTGGTAGAGAAGGCTCACGCCCTGCCGCCCCTCCGCGTCCAGCCGCAGCACGTCCTCGGAAAACTGGCGCAGCAGAAAGTCCAGAAAGGGATCCGCCTGCGTCCCCAGCTTGCCCAGTTCCCGCTCGGACTCGCCCAGCCGCTCGTTCAGGTGCAGCGTCCAGAGCGCGGGGAGGGCGAGTGACGCGGCGATCCACCCCGCGCACACCCAGGGGAGCAGCGCGCCCCGGCGCACGTCCACGCGGGGGATGCCGTAGGCGGCCAGCGCGAAAGGAACGGCCCACGCCGCGGCCGCCCACACCGGCAGCTCGCGCCCGGGGCGCCACCACGCAACCATGCACGCCGCCAGCAGCGCCGCGGCGAGCAGCGACGCCGCCACCGCCTCCCGCCGCACGCGCTCGTCCCCGCCGCGCCGGCCCAGGAGCGCGTAGAGCGGAAGCGCGGCCAGCAGCGCCATGGCCAGCACCACGGGCGCGCCCCCGCCTTCGCGCTGCGCGAGCACGGCGGCGGCCACGGACGAGCGGACGATCCACAGCACCGCCGCCATCCATCCCCCCGCCAGCAGAACGCGGAGGGCGAGCGGAAGCCGGCCGGTGCGCCGCCCCGCCGTCTGCCGCGCCAGCATCCACACCGCCGCGCCGGCCAGCACGATCAGCAGCTGCCCCAGCGTGACGTCCACCGGGAGCGGGAGCACGAAGCGCGTGGCCGAAAACAGCTCCGCCGCGCCGGCCAGCGCGCCCAGCGGCGCCATCACCAGCGCCGCGGTGAGCACGGCGACGGGAATGCCGGGGTTGCGCCCGCGGCCCCGCCACCAGACCAGCGCCAGCAGCAGCGCGCCCGCCGCCCACGCCAGCGTCACCTCCCACCGGCCGCGGTCCACCACGCGGTCGCGCCACGCGTCCTGCGTGAGCGTTTCGAACACGCCGCTGAGGATGGTGTCGCGGCTGGTGGCCCAGTCCCACACGGAGTCGCCCTGCGCCAGCGCCGGTGTGGTGAAGCGCGGAACGATGCCGTTGCGCTCCGCGAAGCGCTCCGCGTACGGCGTGGCGCCCTCGGCCATGCGCACGTGCGCCTGCAGCAGCTTGGCGGCGATGGCCACGTTCCCCGTCTGCAGCGGCTCGCTGAAGTAGATGTAGCCAAAGAGCGGCCCGGCGGAAAAGGACGACTCCACCAGGCCGCGGCGGACGGAATCCGGCACCGTTCCCCGGTGCTCGCCGGCCCACACCAGCGGCGACCCGTCGGCGCGGTAGATGGCGACCGCGCTCATCCCCGTCTCCTGCCGAACCCGCTCCATCGCCTGGAACAGGCCGGCGCTGGCCACCCGCGCGCCGCCCGCCGCGTCGGCCGCGCCCAGCACCGCCTGCCCCCCTCGGTCGAACAGGCGGTTGAGCCCGTCGTTCACCCGCTCGCCGGCGCGCTCCTCCACCGCGGGGCGCACGCGGTCCCAGTCCACCGCCACGCGCCACAGGCGAAACTGCGTGCGCCCGGCCAGCCCCACCGCCACGGCAAGGGCCAGAAAGACGAGGGCGCGCTCCACCCGGCCGACGCGGGGGAGCACGGCCCACAGCACCAGGCACAGCGCGGCGGCGGCCAGCCACCCGGGGGTGAGCCGCGTCATCCACAGCGCCAGCAGCAGAACGGCGCCCCACGCCGCGGCCCAGCCGATGCGATCACGCACGGGCCCGTTGCGCGGCGCGGGCGCCGCTTCTTGCGCGGGCGCCACGTCTTCCCCTACCGTCGTCTGGATGCTCACGACTTCCCGATCCTATGCCCTTTCCGACCTGCCATGGACGGAGATCGCGGCGCACCTCACGCGCGACCGCCGGCTGATTGTGCCCGTGGGGGCGTGCGACCAGTCCGGCCCGCACCTGCCCGTGGGCGCGGGCTCGTGCGTGGCGGAGGCGCTGGCGCGTGACCTGTCGCAGGAGTTCGGCGTGCTGCGCTCGCCGCCGTTCGCGTTCGGCGTAAACCTGCCGGGCGAGGCCGTGTACGCGGGCACGGCGGGGCTCAAGCCCAAGACGCTGCACCGCGCGCTCAACGAACTGCTGGCCGGGTGGGCCATGCAGGGCTTCACGGAGTTCATCACCATCACCGCCAACGTGCACGGCCCCCACGCGGAGGCCATCGCCACCATCCGCGCGGTTCGCGCCCGCGTGCGGGTGGTGGAGGCGCTGTCGGTGGACCTGAGCCCGTTCGTGGAAAGCGGCGGCGGCCCGGAGCACGCGGGCGAGGTGCTGACCTCGCTGCTGCTGCACCTGCGGCCCGACGTGGTGCGGATGGACCGCGCCCGGGACTTCGGGATGGACCCCGCCCGGGCCAGAAAGTTCGTCGGTGGACAGCTTCCGCGCATCCCCCCCGGCGGCGAGGGGGTCGTGGGATTCCCCACGCTGGCCTCGGCGCAGAAGGGCGCGGCCATCTACGAGCACATTCTGCAGCGGATCCGGCAGAAGGTGTTCATCGCCCCGCCGGTGGAAGAACTGGAGGAATGACGGGGCCTTTCCGCCCTCCTCCTCCCTCGTGTTTTGTCGAAGCGCGGCGGGCGGACCGCCGCTTCATCCTCCTCCCGTGACCTGCGTGGAACCTGCACGTTCGCTGTGGGCAAACGGCTGTTCTCCGGACGAACGCCGAAACCCTGCCCCCTCCACGGGGTATGCCTCGTGCGGACCGGCGTCGCCCAGCAGAGGGGCGCGCCGCCAAAACACCGAGGAGACATGAAGATTCTGACCCGACTCGCCCTGCCGCTCGCCCTGTTCGCCCTGGCTGCCCCCGTGGCGGCGCAGGGCTCGGACTCGGGCACCTTCCGCGTCTTTGTGGACGGCCGCGAGGTGGGCACCGAGGAGTTCACCATCACTCAGACGGGAACGGGGACGGCGCAGGAAGTGACCGCCAGCGGCCGGGTTCGCGTGCGCCTTCCGGAGGGCACGCTGGAGCTGGACCCGCGGCTGCGCTCGCGCGGCATCGCCAGCGACCCCGTGGACTATCAGGTGGAGGTGGGCGGCAGCTCGCCCAGCAAGATCGTGGGCACGGTGAACGGCGGGCGCTTCAGCGCCAAGATCGTCACCCCCGCGGGCGAGCAGCTTCGCGAGTACGTGGCCAGCAGCGGCGCCGTGGTGCTGGACGAGGGCGTGGCGCACCACTACTCGTTTCTGGCGCAGCGCACGCACAATGGCCGCGTTCCCGTCATTGTGCCGCGCGAGAACCGGCAGGTGATGGCCACCGTCACCAGCCGCGGCGAGGAGAGCGTGACGGTGAACGGGACCTCGGCCATGCTCTTTCACCTGGTGGTGCAGCCCGCGGGCGGCGCCGAGCACCACGTGTGGGTAGATGCACTGAACCGCGTGGTGCGGGTGGAAGTGCCCAGCCGCTCCTATCGCGCTGAGCGCACCACCGTTCCGCGCTGAGCCGCGACGGAGGACGACGGACGAGAGAAGCGCGGGAGACGGCCTCCCGCGCTTCTTCGTTTCCGCTCCTCCATGGACGCCGCCGCGGCGCGGCAGGTCGATCCGCCAGCGAAGGTGAGCATGTGCCTGCAACGCTGCCCGCGCCGTGCGACAGATGGGCGGCGTTCCGACCCTTCCATCGCACTCCGATGAACCCGCGACCCTGAACGAACCTTTTCCCCTTGGGCGACGGACCGTTCTCCGTTATCTTCCGTGCTCTCTTCCCCAGCGCAATCCGCGCACGATGGCTCCCCTCCCGCACCACCACTCTCGAGATGACCGAGATTTCGTACGCGCCCCCGGCCGAGCAGCCGCAGGCCGCGCCCGGATCGTTTCCGCGCCGGGTTCTGGACACGTTCCTGTCCCCGCTCGCGATGTTCCAGCGCTTCGGCGCGCGGCCGCCCTGGGTAGACGTCACCCTGCTCAGCATGGTGCTGATGGTGGGCGCCATGGCGATGATCCCGGCGCGGGTGTTCGAGGGGACGCTGCGCGAGGCGATGGCGCAGCGCGGGCAGGCGATGCCCGCCGGCGCGGAGCAGATGGCGGGCGTGCAGCGCATCTTTGCCCTCGGTTCCGCCGCGTTCGGCCCGTGGATCGGCCTGGTGATCACGGCCGGGCTGCTGACCCTGGTCTTTTCGGTGGTGATGGGCGGCAAGGCCAGCTTTCGCCAGTACCTGTCTGTGGCGGCGCACGCCGGGCTCATCGGCGCGGTGGGGATGTGGGCCAAGCTCCCCATCATCCTGCAGAAGGAAAACATGGCCGCGGGCATCAGCCTGGCCGCGCTGGTCCCTTCCGCCGACCCCGCCGGCTTTCTGTACAAGTTCCTGACCGCGTGGGAAGTGTTCGCCGTGTGGCAGTTCGTGGTGCTGGCGCTGGGCGTTTCGGCGCTGGGCCGCAAGGTGGGCACTGGGACCGCGCTGGCCGTGATCCTGGGCTGCTACGCGCTGGTGATGGCGGGCTTCGCCGCCCTCTGACCCGCACCACGACGACGGTTCTTTGCCGCGCCCGCCCGGTTCTCCGGGCGGGCGCGGGCAGTCCCGGACGATCCGCCGGACGCATCTGAAACCCGCGGGGCACACACCGCGTACAGCCCAGCGTGCGGCACCGGGCCGCGCCCCCTTGTTGGACCCCCGACCCTCCCGACCGACGATGCCGATCCCCAATCTTTGCCGGAATTCCGGCCTTTTGCTGCTGGCGGGCGCCCTTGCGGCCCCCGCCGCGGCCCAGCGGCCGGACACCACCGGCCCCGGGCTCACCCTGCAGGCCGCCGTGGCCTCGGCGCGCGAGCAGAACCCCGACATGCAGGCGCAGCGCAACGACGTGCGCACCACCCGCGCCGGCATGCGCGCCGCCCGCGCCGACTTTCTGCCCAGCGCCAACGCCGGCGCCAGCGTGGGCTACACCGCGTCCGGCGTGCAGCGCTACGGCGCGCAGTCGTTCGGCGAAAGCCCCGACTACTACTCGTCCAGCTGGAACGTGGGGCTGCAGTACGACCTGAGCGGCACCAAGCTGCTGCAGCCGCGCATTGCCCGCGCCCAGCACCAGGCGGCGGAAAGCCGCATCGCGGGGTACGAGTGGAGCCTCACCACCCAGGTGGGCCAGCAGTACCTGAGCGTGCTGCAGGCCGGCGAGCGGGTGGCGCAGGCGCAGCGCGAGGTGGAGCGCACCGCCGAGCACGAGCGCCTGGCCCGCGCCAAGCTGGAAGTGGGCTCGGGCACCCCGCTGGACGTGCGCCGCGCCCAGGTGGACCGCGGCCGCGCCGACGCCGCCCTGGTGCAGCAGCAGAACAGCTACGGCACCGAGCTGCTGCGGCTGGGGCGCCTGATGGGCGCCGACCTCCCCTTTGAGACGCGCCTCACCAGCCGGTTCGAACTGTTCGAGCCCACGTGGAACGCGGAGGAGCTGGTGGCCGAGGCCATTCAGGCCAACCCTGCGCTGGCCGCCACCCGCGCCAACTCCGGCGCCGCCCGCACCCAGGTGCGTGCCGCCCGCTCGCAGTACCTGCCCTCCATGAACCTGAACGTGGGGCTGGTGGGCTCCGTGTACAGCGCGGGCGACATCTCTCCGCTGGTGAACAGCCAGCTCGCCCAGCTGGAAGGCGCCTTTGCCGCCTGCAACGAGAACAACGTCATTCGCCAGAACGCCGGGCTGCCTCCGCAGAACTGCGCGGGGCTCAACGCCGCCGACCCCGTGGTGCGGCGCGCCGTTCGCCGCGGCTTCGAGCAGGCCAACCCCAGCTTTCCCTTTGGCTACGAGCGCCAGCCGCTGCAGGCCTCGCTGAGCTTTTCGCTCCCGCTGTTCGACGGGCTGGCGCGTGAGCGCCGGGTGGAAGAGGCGCGCGTGCAGGCCAGCGACGCCGAGCTGGCCGTGCGCGGCCAGGAGCAGACGCTGCGGGCCGACGTGCGCGCCGCGCTGCTGAACGCGCAGACCGCTTACCGTTCCGCGCAGCTGGAGCGGCAGGTGGCCGACAACGCCGCCGAGGAGCTTCGCCTGACGCGCGAGCGCTTTCGCCTGGGGAGCGCCAACTCGGTGGAGATCACCGACGCGCAGACCCGCCTGGCCGAGGCCGAGCGCGCCGTGATCGACGCCGTGTACGCATACCACAAGTCGCTGGCCGCGCTCGAGGCGCTGGTCGGCCGCCCCCTTCGCTGACCCCCACCGGTTCTCCCCCGGGAACCTGAGAGGATACGAGACATGTCGAACGTAAAGAAGGCCGCCATCGTGGTGGGCGTGGTCGCCGTGATCGGAACGCTGGGCGCGCTGAGCATGCGCGGCGGCAACAAGGGCGGCGTGGAAGTGCGCCCCGAGCAGGTGGCCCGCCGCGACCTGGTGTCCATGGTGCAGGCCAGCGGAAAGATCGAGCCCAAGCGCAAGGTCGACATCTCCGCCGACATCAGCGGCCGCGTGGTGCAGCTGAGCGTGGAAGAAGGCCAGTGGGTGAACCAGGGCGCCGTGCTGCTGCGCATCGACCCCACCCAGTACGCCGCGCAGGTGCGCCGCGCCGAGGCCGCCGTGGCCCAGAGCCAGGCCCGCGCCGCGCAGAGCCGCGCGCAGCTGGCCAAGGCGCAGAACGACCTGCGCCGCGCCGAGCAGCTCGCGCAGACCAACGAGCTGGTCTCGGCCGCGGACGTGGAGAACGCCCGCACCCAGGCGCAGGTGGCGCAGCAGGAGGCGCAGGCCGCCACCTTTGCCGTCACGCAGTCGCAGGCCGCCGTGTCGGAGGCGCGCGACCAGCTGCGCAAGACGACGATCGTGGCGCCCATGAGCGGCCGCGTGACCCGGCTGAACATCGAAGAGGGCGAAACGGCGGTGGTGGGGACCATGAACAACCCCGGCTCGCTGCTGCTCACCATCGCCGACCTGTCCGTCATGCAGGCCAAGGTGGAGGTGGACGAGACCGACGTCCCCGGCCTCACCCTGGGCGACAGCGCCATGATCAAGGTGGACGCGTTCCCCGGCCGGGTCTTTCCCGGACACGTGACGCGCATCGGCAACAGCTCCATCCAGCCCACCGCGGGCGGCCAGGCGTCGGACCAGCAGTCGGTGGACTACGAGGTCATCATCACCCTCGACAATCCCCCGGCGGAGCTGCGCCCGGACCTGTCGGCCACGGCGGAGATCATCACGGAAACGCGCCGCAACGCGCTGGCGGTGCCCATCATCGCGCTGACGGTGCGCGACCGCGAAGGCAAGAAGTTCAAGGCGGCCGAAGAGGGCGACGAAGCCGCGCAGAACAGCAAGGCCGAGCGCGAGCCGGAGGACGAGGTGGAAGGCGTGTTCGTGATCCGCGAGGGCAAGGCCGTGTGGGTGCCGGTCACCATCGGCATCGCGGGCGACCGCTACTTTGAGGTGGTGCGCGGGCTGCGCGGCGGCGAAACCGTGGTGGCCGGCAGCTACCAGGCGGTCAAGGACCTGGAGAACGACCAGGCCGTCAAGGTGCCCGAGCCGGAAGCGGACAAGGCGGCCCCCAAGGCCAAGGGCGGGAGGGCGGCGTGAGCGCCGCCGTCATTCTGGCCCGCGGGCTCGAGAAGCACTACGACCTGGGCGCGGAAACGGTGCGCGCCCTGCGCGGGGTGGACCTGGAGATCGGCCGCAACGAGTACGTGGCCATCATGGGCCCCTCCGGCAGCGGCAAGAGCACCTTCATGAACCTGATCGGGTGCCTGGACACCCCCACCGGCGGCGAGTACGTGCTGAACGGCAACCGCGTGGCGGGAATGGGGGAGGACGAGCTGGCCCGGGTGCGCAACAAGGAGATCGGCTTCGTCTTTCAAACCTTCAACCTGCTGCCGCGCAGCACCGCGCTGGAAAACGTGGAGCTGCCCCTGGTGTACGGCGGCGCGGGCAAGAAGGAGCGCCGCGCGCGCGCCGAGCAGGCGCTGGCGCACGTAGGGCTGCAGAACCGCATGGACCACCGCCCCAGCCAGCTTTCCGGCGGCCAGCGGCAGCGCGTGGCCATTGCGCGGGCGCTGGTGACGCGGCCCAGCATCATCCTGGCCGACGAGCCCACGGGCAACCTGGACAGCACCACGTCCGAGGAGATCATGGCGCTGTTCGCCTCGCTGCACGCCGAGGGGCAGACCATCATCATGGTGACGCACGAGCCCGACATCGCGGCGCACGCCGAGCGGGTGGTGATGCTGCGCGACGGGGTGATCGAGAGCGACCGCCGCCAGACGCCGGTGATCCCGGGCGGCCTGGCGCGGCTTCAGGCGGAGACCGTCGGCGCGGGGGCCTGAGCCATGGGCATCCGCGAAGCGGTGCGGATCGCGCTGGCCATGATCCGCGCCAACAAGCTGCGCGCCTTCTTTACCGTGCTGGGCACGGTGGTGGGCGTCACCTTCCTGATCGCCGTCATCACCCTGCTCAACGGGATGGACGCGTACATGAAGGAGGAGTTCGCCGGCCGCATCTTTGGCAACAACACGGTGCTGGTGCGCCGCGTGCCCGAGCTGCAGAACGGGCCGGTGTCGGAAGACACGTGGCGCGAGTGGCAGCGGCGCCGCCGCTTTACCATGAACGACGCGGAGTGGCTGAGCGCCAACATGCGCACCCCGGGGCTGCTGTCGTACAGCTACGACCAGAGCGCCAAGGTGGGCGACGGGCGCGGGCGCGAGGTGCAGGGGGTGAACGTGATCGGCGCCTCGGCCGACTTCTTCCGCGTCCGCGAGCTGGACTTCAGCGCCGGGCGGCCGTTCTCCACGCAGGAGGCCCAGCGCGGCGTGCCGGTGATCGTGCTGGGGGTGGACGTGGCCGAGACGCTGTTTCCGGGGCGCAACCCGCTGGGGCAGACGGTGCGCGTGGGCGGGGACCCGTACCAGGTCATCGGGCTGCTGGAAAAGCAGGGTTCGCTCTTCGGGATGTCGATGGACCGCGTGGCCATCGCCCCGGCGCGCTCGCCGCTGAACGGCGGCGTGTTTCCCTGGGCCAACACGGTCGAGGACATCAGCTACAAGGTCCCCGACGGGGCGCTGCTCCCCGCGGCCGAGCAGGAGATGATCGGGCTGGGGCGCACGCTGCGCCGGCTGCGCCCGGCCGACGAAAACAACTTTTCGGTGGAAACCGCCAAGAACTCGCTCGGCTTCTGGGAGAAGATCAACGGGTTCCTGATGACGGCGCTGCCGCTGCTGGTGATGATTTCGCTGGTGGTGGGCGCGGTGGTAATCATGAACATCATGCTGGTGAGCGTGAGCGAGCGCACGCGGGAGATCGGCATCCGCAAGTCGCTGGGCGCCCGCCGGCGCGACATCCTGCTGCAGTTCCTGATCGAGGCGGGAACGCTGTCGGGAATGGGCGGGCTGCTGGGGATCGGGCTGGGGATCGGGATGGCCACGCTGGTGTCGGCGGTGTCGCCGCTGCCGGCGCGCGTGTCGGGCGGCGCCATCGGGTTGGCGCTGTTTCTGGGGATCGGGGTGGGGCTGGCGGCCGGGGTGTACCCGGCGTGGCGGGCTTCGCGGCTGGATCCCATCGTCGCCCTTCGGTCGGAATAGGAGCGTACCATGAACTGGACCGCTGGACGAGAGGGCGTCACCATCGCCCTGGAGTCATTGCGCGCCAACAAGGTGCGCGCGTCGCTGACCATTCTGGGCATCGTGATCGGCGTGGCCACGGTCATGACCATGGCCGCGGCCATCGCGGGGTTCCGCGGATCGGTGATGGAGGCCTTCGACAGCGTCGGGCCCAAGAACTTCACGGTCGACCGCTTTGACCAGACGCTGGTGCGCATTTCCGACGGCAACGGGCCGCCGCCGTGGGAGGGCAAGCCGTCCATCACCTTTGCCGAGGCGCAGATGCTGGCCGACCTGCCCAGCATCCGCAGCGTGGCGACCTCGGCGGGGACGGGGGGCAAGGCCAAGGTGGGCTCCCGCACCGTGCCCGGCGTGCAGCTGCAGGGGTACAGCGCCACCTGGCCGGAGTATTCGCAGGGCGACTTCGTGCAGGGGCGCAACTTTCTGCCCATGGACGAGGCGCGCACCAACAGCGTGGCGGTGCTCAGCATCGGCCTGGCCGAGGCGCTGTTCCCCGGCGGGCGGGCGGTGGGGCGCGAGGTGCGCCTGGCCGGGCAGCCGTTCCGCGTGGTGGGCGTGTACAAGCAGAAGGAAAACATCTTCTCCGGCGTGGCCGACAACTACGCCGTGGTGCCCACCACGGCGGCCATCAAGCGGCTGGGCGCGGACCCGGAGTGGATGAGCCTGCTGGTGGTTCCCGCCAGCAACGTCACGCAGGCGCAGGCCATGGACGACGTGACGGCCGCGCTGCGCATTTCCCGCGGGCTGCGTCCCGGGGAGGAGAACAACTTCGCTCTGATGCGGCAGGAAGCCCTGGGCGAGATGTTCGACCGCATCACGGGCGTGTTCTTTCTGGTGATGCTGGTGCTGGCCGGGATCGGGCTGATCGTGGGCGGCGTGGGCGTGGTGGGGATCATGATGATCAGCGTCACCGAGCGCACCCGCGAGATCGGCGTGCGCAAGGCGCTGGGCGCCACCCCCCGCGAGATCCTGTGGCAGTTCCTGGTGGAGTCCATGACGGTCACGCTGGTGGGCGGCGTGATCGGGCTGCTGATCGCCATGGGGATGGCCGGGCTGATCACGGCGCTCACGCCGGTGCCGGCGGCCATTCCGCTCTGGGCGGTGGTGGCGTCGCTGCTGGTGGCCGCGATTGGCGGAATGGGCTTTGGCCTGTACCCGGCGTTCAAGGCGGCGCGGCTGGACCCGGTGGATGCGCTGCGGTATGAGTAACGGCGGGACTGCAGGGAATAGGGAATAGGGAATAGGGAATAGGGAATAGGGACGGCGTTCCCCTTGCGGCCCCGGCACTGTGCGTTTGCGCACGGTGCCGGGGCCTCCCATTTTGCGGGCTCGGTGCGGGGTGGCCGGACGCATCGGGCCGGCGGCTCGGCTCCGCGCGGGCGGACGCGGGTCCGGTGAGTTCGCGCGGCGAGCAGGTTCGGTTCGCGCGGGTGGATGATTCCGGTCCACGCGGCAGAACGGATTTGGTCCGCGCCGACGAGCGGGTTCGGTTCGCGCGGGCCGCATCGGGCCGGCGGTTGAAACCGCGCCTCGAGAAACACGAAGTCCGCCTGCGCGGACTGCGGCGGCGGACTTCGTCAGCGAGGCGGGCGATGGGCGCCGTGGACGGCTCCCGCGCCGAACG
>NZ_DASVTX010000014.1:0-15618 GCF_036387355.1 Longimicrobium sp. | reverse complement strand
AGTACCTTGCGCATCGAGCTTTTTAGCCTGGAATTGTCCCAGCGGGCCAGTGTTGATGTCGCTGAAACTCACATCCATCAACAAAGGGATTACGGCGGCCTCACCAACGAATTTGGAGAGCGCCCCAGCCTCGAAAAGAAGCCAGGGCGCACTCACGTTCTCCGGCGTGACACACAGAATGCCAATATTGCACGCCTCCAGGTTCGCCCCGACTTCCACTCCCCATCGCTGCCCCGCGTGGATGTCCGCGTCGGACATCCACGGCTCGGCATAGTGGAGCACATCCGGCAACCATTCGCGCAGCGCAGCCGCGACCTGCCTGCTCCGCTGGCCGGACCAGCTCAGGAAAACCCGCATCGGGCCGGCTCCGTCAAACGTTGGCGAGCGCCTGCTCCAGGTCGGCGATCAGGTCTTCCACGTCCTCCACGCCGCAGCTCAGGCGCACCAGGCCGTCGGTGAGGCCCATGGCGTAGCGGCGGTCGCGCGGGACGGAGGCGTGCGTCATCAGCGCCGGATGGCCGATCAGGCTTTCCACGCCGCCCAGCGACTCGGCCAGCGCAAAGATGCGCACGCCGTTCACGAACGCCGCCGCCTTTTCCAGGCTCCCCATCTCGATGCTGATCATTCCCGTAAATCCGCGCATCTGCCGCTTGGCGAGCTCGTGCTGCGGGTGCTGCGGCAGGCCGGGATAGTAGACCGCCTGCACCTTGGGGTGCGCGTCCAGCCACTCGGCGATCTGCTGGCCGTTGGCGTTGTGCGCCTTCATGCGCAGGTGCAGCGTCTTGGTGCCGCGCAGCCCCAGCCACGAGTCCCACGGCCCCGGCACCGCGCCCGCCGCGTTCTGCAGAAAGCGAAGCTGCTCGTGCAGATCGTCGTCGCGCACCACGATCATGCCGCCCACCATGTCGCTGTGGCCGTTGACGTACTTGGTGACCGAGTGGATGACCAGGTGCGCCCCCAGCTCCAGCGGCCGCTGGTTGTACGGCGAGGCGAAGGTGTTGTCCACGCTCAACCACGCCCCGGCCGCGCGGGCCACCTCCGCCGCGGCGGCGATGTCGGTGAGCTGCATCATGGGGTTGGAGGGCGTTTCCACGTGGATCAGCCGCGTCTTCGGCGTCACCGCGGCGCGGATGGCCTCCACGTCGGAGCTGTCCACGAAGGTGAACTCGATGCCCAGCCGCGACAGCACCTTGCTGAACAGGCGGTAGGTGCCGCCGTACACACCCTCGCCGCACACCACGTGGTCGCCGGCGTTCAGCAGCTTGAGCATGGTGTCGGTGGCCGCCAGCCCCGAGGCGAAGGCGATGCCGTGCGTCCCCGCCTCGAGCGCGGCCACGTTGGCCTCGAACGCCTCGCGCGTGGGGTTGTGGGTGCGCGCGTACTCGTAGCCCAGGTGCCGCCCCAGCTCCGGCTGCACGTAGGTGCTGGTCTGGTACACGGGCATCATGATGGCGCCCGTGGTGGGGTCCGGGCGCTGGCCGGCGTGGATGGCGATGGTGCCCAGCCCCATCCCCGCGTAGTTCGTCTGGTCTTTCATCCGCTCGTTCCGCGTGTGTGCGTGCATGCATGCCGTCCCGGCGGCCCCCGCGCGGGGAGCCCGCAACCTACCCGCGCCGCCCGCCGCCAGCAACCGCCGCCCGTCCCGGCGCGGGGCGATCGATCATCATTCTGTGGTGGCCCGCCCTGTGCAGAATGATGATGGTTGACGGGCAGCGATGACGGAAGTATCGTCTGTCGAAACGGAGAATGCAAGAATGATCGACGACATCGACCGGCAGATTCTGGAAATCCTGCAGGAGAACGCGCGCACCCCCAACGCCGAGATCGCGCGGCAGGTGGGAATGGCGCCGTCCGCCATTCTGGAGCGCATCCGCAAGCTGGAGGAGCGCGGGGTGATTCAGGGATACGCGGTGCGCATCAACCCCGACGCCTACGGGCTGGGATTGATGGCGTACGTCTTCGTGCGCGCGGACGAGCGGGCGGGCGCGCTCACGACGGCGGAGCAGATGGCCGCCATCCCCGAGGTGCAGGAAATCCATCACGTGGCGGGAGAAGACTGCTTTCTGGCCAAGGTGCGCGTCCGCGGCACCCGCGAGCTGGGCGAACTGCTGCGCGACCGCTTCGGCGCCATCGAAACGATCCGCAGCACGCGCAGCACCATCGTGCTGGACACGGTAAAGGAGACCACCATGCTGTACGAGCCGCAGACGGGAGGCCCCCGTGGCTGAAACGCGAAGCGCTCCGCTGGGGCGCGTGCTGGCGGCGTTCGCGGCCGTCTACCTGATCTGGGGGAGTACCTACCTCGCCATCCAGTTCGCCATCCAGACCCTGCCGCCGCTCATGATGGGCGGGGTCCGATTCCTGCTTGCCGGCGTGCTGCTGTACACGGTCATGCGGCTGCGCGGCGAGGCGGCGCCCACGCGGCGGGAGTGGCGCAACGCGGCCATGGTGGGCGTGCTCCTGCTCCTGGGCGGCAACGGCGGGGTGGTGCTGGCGGAGCGCACGGTGCCTTCCGGCGTCGTCGCGCTGCTCGTCGCGATGGTGCCGCTGTGGATGGTGCTGCTGGAGTGGGCGCGCCCCGGCGGCATTCGCCCCACGGCGCGGGTGATCACCGGCCTGCTGGTCGGATTCGGGGGGATGGTGCTGCTGGTGGGTCCCGGCCGCGTGGGCGGCGAGCCGGTGGACCTGTGGGGCGCGGGGCTGGTGATGGCCGGCTCGCTGGCCTGGGCCGCGGGCTCCATCTACTCGCGCTCCGCCGATCTCCCCCGCAACGCGTTCCTGGCGACCGGGGCGGAGATGCTGTGCGGCGGCGCGGCCCTGGTGCTCGTGGGGCTGCTGCGGGGCGAGCTGGGCGCGTGGAACCCGGCCACGGTCACGACGGAGAGCGTGCTGGGCTTCGTGTACCTGGTGACCTTCGGGTCGCTCGTGGGGTTCACGGCCTACATCTGGCTTCTGGGCGTGACCACCGCCGCGCGCGTGAGCACCTACGCGTACGTGAACCCCGTCGTCGCCGTCATGCTGGGGTGGTGGCTGGCGGACGAGCCGCTGACCGCGCGGGTGCTGCTGGCGGCGGCCGTCATCATCGCCGCGGTGGCGGTCATCACCACGGGGCGCAGGCCGGCCGCGCAGCCGGCGGCGGCACGCGAGGGAGACGGGACGGCGGACACGGAGCGGGAAAGCGCGGCGGCTTGACGTTGTTCGGCGGCGGCGCCCACATTGGCGCCCCGGCCGGAGTGTCCGGCGGCGCAGGCAGGTTCCATCATCCAACGACAACGACGCGGAACCGTACGTGATCGATACCTCCAACCTGATGGTGAGCGTTTCCGGCGTGCGGGGGCGCGTGGGCGAGGGGCTGACGCCCGAAGTGATCACCGCGTTCGCCGCCGCCTTCGGCGCGTATGCACTGCGCCGCGGACCCGGAAAGACGGTGGTGCTGGGGCGCGACTCGCGCGTGTCGGGCCCCATGTTCGCCCTGGCCGCCACGGCGGGGCTGCAGTCCGTGGGGTGCGACGTGGTGGACGTGGGCATCGCGCCCACGCCCACGGTGCAGCTCGCCGTAGAGGATCTGCACGCGGCCGGCGGGCTGGCCGTGACGGCGAGCCACAACCCCATCGAGTGGAACGCCCTCAAGTTCATCGGCCCCACGGGGATGTTCCTTGACGGCGACGAGGCCGCGGAGATGCGCGCCTTTCTGGAAGCCGACATCCCCCGCGCGGTGTGGAGCGACCTGGGCGGCCGCCGCACGGACGATCAGGCCGTGCAGCGCCACCTGGACCGCATTCTCGCCATCCCCTTCCTGGACGTGGAAGCCATCCGCGCCCGCCGCTTTCACGTGGCGCTGGACTGCGTGCGCGGCGCGGGCGGAACGATCTTTCCCCGGCTGCTGGAGGCGCTGGGCTGCACCGTCACCGCCATCAACATGGAGACGGACGGCCTGTTTCCCCGCGAGCCGGAGCCGGTGGCGGAGAACCTGAAGGAGCTGGAGGAACTGGTCCGCACCAGCGGCGCCGCCATTGGCCTGGCGACGGACCCGGACGTGGACCGCCTGTCCCTGGTGAGCGGCCAGGGGCACGCTATCGGCGAGGACTACACGCTGGCGCTGGCGTCCACCCTGGTCCTGCGCCACCGTCCCGGGCCGCTGGTGACCAACCTGTCCACCAGCCGGCTGATGGACGACGTGGCGGAGCGCGCCGGCGTGCCGCTGGTGCGCGCGCCCGTGGGCGAGATCAACGTGGCCCGCCGGATGCAAACAGAAAGCGCAACGATCGGCGGCGAGGGGAACGGCGGCGTGATTCTGCCCGACGTGCACCTGACGCGCGACGCCCCGGTGGCCGCCGCGCTGGTGCTGCAGCTGCTGGCGGAGACGGGGCAGCCGCTGCACGAGTTGGCGGGCGAGCTGGGGCGCTACGAGATCGTAAAGGAAAAGGTGCCGCGCCCCTCGCAGCCGCTGGACGCCGTCTACGCCGCGCTGGCGGGGCAGTTCCCCGACGCGGACGCGGACCGGCAGGACGGGCTGCGCCTTTCGTGGGCGGCGGAAAAGAAGTGGGCGCACCTGCGGCCCAGCGGCACCGAGCCCATCGTGCGCATCATCTGCGAGGCGCCTACGCGCGCGGATGCGTCGGCGCTGGTGGAGGCGCTGCGGGCGGCGCTGCCCGGGTGAGGGCGGGAGTGCTGGGTGCGTGAGTGCTGAGTGCGGAACTGCAGTACGAGCGAACGAGAGTACGAGAGTGGCCGGCACTGGGCACTGGGCACTGGGCACTGGGCAATTCCTCGTCCTGCTCTGAGGAATTCGCGCCGTTCGGCACAGTTGTTCCGTGCCCTGCGGCGCGCGAAGCCCGACCCGGAGCGCAGCGGAGGGGCACGCCCCGGGAGTGGTTCGCGGTTTCCTGACATCTCAATCGACACAAATCACGCGGGGTCCACAGGCCATGTGCGGAATCGTTGGATACATTGGAGAACAGCCGGTCACGCCCATGCTCATTCAGGGCCTCAAGCGGCTGGAGTACCGCGGCTACGACTCCGCCGGCGTCGTGGTGGCCAACAACGGCCACCTGGAGGTCCGCAAGGAAGCCGGCAAGATCGTGGAGCTGGAGAAGCTGCTGCAGGCGGAACCCGCCGAGGGAACCTACGGCATCGGGCACACGCGCTGGGCCACGCACGGGCCGCCCACCACGCGCAACGCGCACCCGCACGTGAGTGAGAACGGCGACTTTGCCCTGGTGCACAACGGCATCATCGAAAACGCCCAGACGCTGCGGAAGCGGCTCACGGAGCGCGGCCACGTCTTCAACTCCGACACCGACACCGAGGTGCTGGTGCACCTGATTGAAGAGGTGTACAACGCCGGCGACGGGCGCGCCGGCGAGTCGCTGGAGCGCGCGGTGGAAACGGCGCTGGCGCAGGTGGAAGGGACGTACGGCATCGCGGTGGTGAGCACGCGCGACCCGGGCAAGATCGTGGTGGCGCGGCTGGGCAGCCCGCTGCTCATCGGCGTGGGGGAGAACGGCGAAACGTTCGTGGCCTCCGACGCCGCCGCGGTCATCGCGCACACGCGCGACGTCATCTACCTGGATGACGGCGACATGGCCACCATCACCAAGAACGGCTACACGGTGCACCGCCCCAAGAGCGGCCCCGTGAGCCGCCCGGTGAATCGCGTGGACTGGGACCTGGGCGAGGTGGAGCGCGGCGGGTACGACCACTTCATGCTCAAGGAGATCATGGAGCAGCCCAACACTCTGCGCGAAACCATGCGCGGGCGGCTGCTGGAGGACGAGGGCTCGGTGAAGCTCGGCGGGCTCACGGGGATGGACCAGGAGCTCCGCGACGCCAAGCGCGTGGTGATTCTGGGCTGCGGCACGTCGTGGCACAGCGGGCTCATTGGCGAGTACCTGCTGGAAGACATCGCCCGCATTCCCACCGAGGTGGAGTACGCGTCGGAGTTCCGCTACCGCCGCGCGGTGGTGGAGCCGGACACGCTGGCCATCGCCATTTCGCAGTCCGGCGAAACGGCCGACACGCTGTGGGCCATGCGCGAGGCCAAGCAGCAGGGCGCCACCACGCTGGGCGTGGTGAACGCGGTGGGCGGCACCATTCCGCGCGAAACGGACGCCGGCATCTACCTGCACGCCGGGCCGGAGATCGGCGTGGCGAGCACCAAGGCGTTCACCTCGCAGGTGGTGGTGCTGACGATGATGACCATTCACCTGGGCCGGCTGCGCGGCACGCTCACGGCCTCGCGCGGGCGTGAGATCGTGCGGGCGCTTCGGCAGCTTCCGGAGCAGGTGGCGGAGATCCTGAAGATGGACGGGGAGATCCGCGCCCTGGCCGAGCAGTACAAGGACAGCAGGAACTTTCTGTACCTGGGCCGCGGCTACAACTTTCCCGCGGCGCTGGAGGGCGCGCTCAAGCTCAAGGAGATCAGCTACATCCACGCCGAGGGCTACCCCGCGGCCGAAATGAAGCACGGGCCCATCGCCCTGATCGACGAGAACATGCCGGTAGTGGTCATCGCCCCGCGCGACGGCGTGTACGACAAGGTGCGCAGCAACATCGACGAGGTAAAGGCGCGCGGCGGCTGCATCATCGCGGTCGTGAGCCAGGACGACGACGAGCTGGAAGGGGTGGTGGAGCACGTGATCCGCATTCCGCGCACGCACGACGCGCTCACGCCCATCCTGGCCTCGGTGCCGCTGCAGCTACTGGCCTACCACATCGCCGTGCTGCGCGGCACCAACGTGGACCAGCCGCGCAACCTGGCCAAGTCGGTCACGGTGGAGTAGCGGAAGGCTTGAGGGAGCCGTCCGGAGCGATTATCATCTCTCAGGGCGGTTTGGTGTTGCTCAGGGCAGGAACGGATGACCAGAACTGAGTTCGCGTCACAGGTCGCCCAAAAAGCGTCGATCACCCCGGCAGAAGCCGCGCGGGTGATCGACGCCGTTTTCGATTCGCAATCAGGCGCGATCCCTGAGGCCCTGGACTTCGACGGAAAGATCACCATTGCCGGGTTCGGGACGTTTACCCGCAAACCCGGCCGATCCCGCCGTGTGCCTGAAGGCGCGGGAGACGTCGAATTCAAATCGGCCGACGGTTCGCTCGTTTTTCTCAGTCCCGGGCACATCGCCCCGGCCGTGGCTCCGCTGAGCCTTGGCAAGGTGCAATCAGGCACGGGAGCGGTGGCGACGCGCGATTCGAGAACGTTGTCCGCTGCGGACGAGATTCGCCGGATGGCGCTGGACACGTGGGAGAACGCGCATGACGCGGAGGAGTTCCTGACCACCCCGCATCCGCTGCTGGACGGGCAGACTCCGCTGGATGTCTGCGGTACGGATTCGGGAGCGCAGCGTGTTCGTGAGATCCTCATCGCGCTGGAGTACGGACTGCCCGTCTGATGCACGTTGCGTATCGGGTCTGCAAGACGCGCTACCCGGTCTTCGACGGGACCGGCGCGGCAATCGGGGGCGGCCGCTGGAACTCTCGCGGCCGCCCTCTGATTTACTGTGCGGACAGCTTTGCGGGTGCGCTTCTCGAGATTCTGGTACACGCGAACGCGCCGGTCGCGCTTCCCGGCCCTCATCACTGCGCGCGGGCTGTTTTTCCTGACGGGCTGGCGGTCGAGATCCTGAAGGAGGGCGATCTGCCCGGGTGGGCGGACGAGAATCCGTCGCCGTCGCGGGCGTTCGGGGACCGCTGGCTGGACGAGCAGAGAACGGCCATCCTTTCGGTCCCCGCCGCGACCGCGCGCCCGTACGGCCGGAATCTGCTGTTGAATCCAGTCCATCCGGATTTCGGCCGCATCATTCTCGAGGCCGAAGTTCCTGTCGCATGGGACGCACGACTGTTCCGGGCCCGGTAAACTCAGGCTGCAGGGCCCGTAACGGCAGCGGGATTGCCAAGGGCGGTCCGCGAGCGTGCGATCGCTCTCCTGAGGGACGTGGGGCAGGAGCTTTGCACCCGCCATCGCAGGATCTGCGTGGTGTGGCCGAGTGTGCGTGCGCGAGGGCCTGAAGGCCAGCACCCGGGTAGCGGGACTCGCGGGAGAGGTCTGCTCGCGGCTTCGAGGAACAGCCGAACTATCCACCCTCGTAGAGGGAGCGTTCGGGGTGATTGACGATTCGGCGTACGATCACGCTGACCCCCGGACCCGCTCCTGGCCCGAGTCGTTTCACATCAACGCTCCGCGGGCCAGCAGGGGCCAGTGATGTCAGACTTGACATCATCTGTTGCAACATGTATTGTTAGGCCATGAATGAGCCAGTCACGAGATCCGTATCCCTGCCGGTGTCGCCCGAACAGCGGGCCGCGGTTGCCCTCGGGCGGGTGGTCCACCGCACCATGTACCGCATGGAGCAGCTGCTGAAGCCGTACGGCCTCACGCCCACGCAGTACAACGTGCTCCGCATTCTGAACGGCGCGGGCGCGGAGGGCCTGTGCGGCACGGACATCGGCGGCCGCCTGCTCTCCCCGGTGCCCGACATGACGCGCCTGCTGGACCGCATGGCCGAAGCCGGGCTGCTGGTGCGGGAGCGGGACCCCCGGCAGCGCCGCCTCGTGCGCGCGCGGCTCACCGACGCGGGACGGCAGATGCTGCTGGACACCACGCCGGTGGTGGACGGCCTGCACAAGCAGCAGTTCCGCCGCTTTGCGCCCGAACAGGTCGAGATGCTCCGCTCGCTGCTGGAGCTGTTCGACGATTCGGAGAGCCCGGCCGCCGCCTGAACACCCTCACCTCCGAACCGCGGAGATTTCGTTCGGCAGTAAACCTGTTTTAACAAACCACGTTCTAACAACACGGGAGAAATCGCCATGACCACCAACGCTTCCACCGCCACCGCCCCGCAGTCCCGCCGCGGCCTTCGCGTCACGCTCTGGATCGTGCAGATCCTGCTGGCCGCCGCCTTCTCCATGTCCGGGCTGATGAAGCTGTCGCAGCCCATCGATGCTCTCGCGGCCCAGATGGGATGGGTGACCAGCGTGCCGGCCGCCCTGGTGCGCTTCATCGGCGCCGCGGAACTGGCGGGTGCCATCGGCCTGATCCTTCCCGCGGCCACCCGCATTCAGCCTCGCCTGACGGTGCTCGCTGCGCTGGGCCTGGTGGTGGTGATGGTGCTGGCGTCGGGAACGCACGCCTCGCGCGGCGAGTTCGGGATGCTGCCGGTGAACCTGGTGCTGGGCGCCCTCGCGGCCTTCGTGGCGTGGGGCCGCGGCAAGGCCGCGCCCATCGCGCCCCGCGCCTGAGCAGCAGTTCTCGTTCACCTCGTTCGAGGAGATTCGATCATGAGCAACGCTACACCAACGGTTCCGATGGGCAGGGAGGAGACAGTGGACGTCGGCACCGGTTCCGCCGACTTCATGACCTTTGGCCCCGTGCACCTGGACGTCATTGACGCCGACCGTTCGCTCGGTTTCTGGAAGGACGTCGTCGGCCTGCATCTGCGCGGCCGGAACGAGGCCGCGCTGGAACTGGGCACCCCGGATGAAACGCTGATCGTGCTGCACCCGGGTGCCGTCAGCCGGCCCCGCCGGGGCTTCAGCGGACTGTACCACGTCGCGATCCACCTGCCCAATGAGGTGGAGTTTGCGCGGGTGCTCGCCCGGCTCATCAAGCGCCGGTGGCCCATGCCCACGCCATGGCCGGAGACCGGGAGCGGGCCATGACGGCCGGGTGCGATGACTACGATACCAAGCCGATCGACCTCGCCCGCCTTCTCACGAAGGTGGAAGCGCTGCTGGCCCGGGATGCCGGCCCCGCCGGTTCGGCTCGGTGAGTTGGTCCCAAAGACCTGGACGCGCGCGTCCCCCGCGTGTCTGACCGCACACATGGCTGACGGGCAGGCAGGGAAAATTTCTTGGGACACCTGTGATTCACCTCCGTGCCCTCGCCCTGTCGTGATCGATGAAAGGCCCGGGTTCATGGCCCGGGTTCTTGTTGAACGTGTCAACGCGGCGAGCCGCCCGCGGTACGCCAGCCCCCGCGCATGGACCTCCCCGTTCGCCGCGGCTTCGGAGTGCGGACGGTAGCTACGGTTCATCAGGAGCCCGTTCCCAGGCAGAAACGTCGTCCGGCAGCGGAGGCCAAAGCAGATCACGCGGACCTAACCCCGTTCCGTCCGCACGGGCACGGTGATGGAAAAGGCTTCCAGCGTCCCGGACACGAATGAGCGAAAGCCTCCCGCGGAGTTCGCGGGAGGCTTTCGCTGTGTGAACGTGCGATCCGGGTCGTGTCAGTCTCCGGTCCCGTTCGGACCCGCTCCGGTCAGCGTCCGGTTTACCGCTACGAGAACATCGCGTGCCCGGTCCATGGCGGACCGGCTTTCGCCCGCCAGTTTCTCCACCAGCGGCAGGAGCGTAGAATCGGCCGGTTGCGGCTCACTCGCACCCGATGAGGCGGGACGCTGAATGCTGCCATCAGAGCCGCCCGTGCTCTGAGGCTCCCGCCCCGCGGCCGTGTACTCCACGGCTGTCATTCGGACTGCACGATCCAGGAACAGGCAGAGCGCAGCGTCAGAAGCGTGGTCCCACACATCCGGGATGGGGCTGAGACGGCGGCGTTCAATCGCGCTCTGGAAGGTAAGCCACCCGGCGGCGAAGTTCGGCCGGACGTTCGCGGAGGAACTGGGACGCGTATCCCACACCCGCCACTCGACTCCGGCGGGGTCGCAGAACTCGCGGTACGCCACGGGACCAGACCTGTCCAAGGTGAATGCAGTATGCCGGCGCGCAGGTCGCTGCCAACCCAGCAGACTCCCGCGAAGAATCTTCGTCCAAGAGCCGTGCAAGAACTGTGCGGTCCGCCTGAGTGCCCTCGTGGAGGAAGCGATCCAGCCTACCCGGGGTGAATGACGATTCGGCGGAGCACCATGGCTGATCGCCGGTGTCGGGTTCAAACGCCAGCACGTACCCCGTTCGTCGCAGGCCGCGCAGGACCGAATGTTCGCGAGTACCGGCACACGCTGATGGCGACCGGGAGCACAACCCCGCGGGAAACCGTGGAAGAACCAGAAGACCAGTTCTGATTCGTGTCGTCTGACCTCCTTGCGCAGCTTCCGGCCGCTGAGAACATCCGGTTCTCGTTCGGGTGGGCCGAGCGGCTGCAAGGTTCAGCAGGGACGCGGGTGCCAGTTCTGATGGATTCCGTATGGGTACAAGCGGAACGAGGCGGGCGAGATCGTTCTCGCCGGCCTCGTTCACCTCGATGGCAATCCAGTGATTCGAAAAGCCCTGCCTCGATGCCACCACCGAATCCTTCCCGTCATTCGTGTTTCTGCTGATCTCGGACGTGCCCTCCGCCCGTTCCGTTCCGCCTGCCGTTTACGGCGCGGAAGCGGTTCCGGCCGACTGCTTCAGGACTCCGTAGGCGGTCAGTTCGGCGGTGATGCCGTCGATGATTCTCTGCTCCAGCCGGCCCGTGGTGATGCACTGGATGGCGTCGCTTCCGCTTCCGATTACCGTCCGCCCGGTGCCGACCAGGCGGATGAACGTGTGCGTGCTCTCCCCCTCGGGCGCCACCTGAACTACCAGGTTCAGACGGGTGCGGAACATGTTGGCCAGCCCCGGGCCCACGTCGTTGCCGCAGGTAACGAAGTTGCGCGTCCGTTCACCGGCCACGAGGGGCGTGATGATGCGGTTGTTCCCCATCACGCCGGTTCGTGTCGTATCCACCTGCGGCTCGATGCCCAGATCCAGAAGCACAGAGGGCAGCACGGACCACACCGCGAGGGCTGGGGCCGCGAAATCCGCTTCCACGAGGCGCACGCCGGTTCCGATTTCATCATCAAACACCGGGGGCAGGTCGGGCGCCCTGCGCTGCCCGTGAAGTGCGGTGGCCGTCATGGTGATCGCGAGCAGCAGGACGGCGATGAGCGGAGAGCGTTTCATGTTCGTTTGGGGAGGATGATGGCGGGACGGCCGTCAACGGCGGGAAGCGGCGGCGCTCCGGTGCGCCGCCATCGTTCAGACCCCGCGACCTGATCGATGGTTGTCGCCGTTCAGGGCACGGCGCCACGACGGCGGCGTGTGGCCGAATCGGCCGGCGGAGCACTGCCGGTTGGGGCAGCCACGCGGGCGGGCCTGAAAAGCAAAGATACCGGACCTTTCGATGCCGAGCAAGAGTCGTCGTAGAAGGAGCGCCGCCCGGCCGCCCGGACCAGCGGCTACGCACCGGCCCTGCCGGTGAGGACGCTCGGAAGCCCGCCGTGATCATCGCCCAACGGGATGGGGACGGAAGAGGCACGCGCCGGGGCTTCGCATCCGGGCTCCCGGCTCCCTTTTCGCGGGAGCGCGGAATCGGTACTGTTCTCGCCAGCCCCCGACCCGTCCGGGCGATCGCCGTCCCAACCTCCGCCTCGCTCCGCTGGGCGAGCACCGCCAGAACCGCACATGACACCTATCCGTTCGCGCCGCGCCGGCCTTGCCGCCGCGCTCACCCTGGCCTGCGCCGCCCCGCTCGGCGCGCAGGCCGCCCCGCAGTCCGACGCCCGGCCCGTGTTCCAGAACGGGATGGCGCAGGTGGTTCCCGCGTTCGCCGACTCCACGCAGTGGATCCGGCAGAACCTGTGGGTGGAGACGGACTTTGACTCCGACCGCGACGGCCGCATGGACCGCGTGCACGTGGACGTCACGCGCCCGGGCCAGACGGCATCCGGCCTCAAGGTGCCGGTGGTGTACGGCTCCAGCCCGTACTACGCCGGCACGTCCAACGGCTCCGAGTTCTGGAACGTGCGCCAGGAACTGGGCCAGCCCTCGCCTGTCCGCGGCGCGCTGGCCGCGCCCCGGTACGATTCCACCCGCACGCGCATTTCCGACCAGCTCGTGCGCACCTGGGTGCCGCGCGGCTTCGCGGTGGTGCACTCGGAGGCGCCGGGAACCGGCCGCTCGCAGGGGTGCGCCACCATCGGCGACACGCCGGAGCGCACGGCCATGAAGTTCGTGGTGGACTGGCTGAACGGCCGCGCGCGGGGCTATACCACGCGCACCGGGGGCGAGCAGGTGTCGGCCACGTCGTGGTCCACCGGCAAGGTGGGAATGATGGGAACGTCGTACGAGGGCACGCTTCCCCTCGCCACGGCCACCACCGGCGTGCAGGGGCTGGAGGTGGTGATCCCCGTCTCCGCCAACACCTCGTACTACGACTACTACCGCGCCAACGGGCTGGTGCGGTCGCCGGGCGGGTACCTGGGCGAGGACGTGGACGTGCTCTACGACTTCATCGCCAGCGGCGACCCGGCCATCCGCGCCGCGTGCGACCGCATCTGGAAGGCGGGCGTGTTCGCCCAGGGGCAGGACCGCGCCACGGGCGACTACAACTCGTTCTGGGCGGCGCGCGAGCTCATGCCGCACCTGGGGAACGTCAAGGCGGCGGTGCTGCTGGCGCACGGGCTGAACGACTTCAACGTGATGCCCTCGCACAGCGTGCACGTGTACGAGGCGCTCAAGGCGCGCGGGATCCCCGTTTCCATGTACCTTCACCAGGGCGGCCACGGGGGCAACCCGCCGGCGGACATGGTGAACCGCTGGTTCACGCACTACCTGTACGGGGTGGACAACGGCGTTGAACGCGATCCGCCGGTGTGGATCGTGTCCAGCACCGCGGCCGATTCGGCCATGGCGCGGGCGCGCGCGGGGCAGGGGCGCCCCGTGATGCCGGCGCCGGTTCCGTTCGCCTCGTTCCCGGCGCCGGGCTCGGCCATGGTGCGGCTGTATCCCACCGCGGGGGGCAACGGCGTCGGGCCGCTCGCCCTGCGCGCGGGGACCGGACGCGAGTCGCTGACCGACGACGCCTCCATCAGCGGGAGCGCGAACGCCGGCGCGGCGCGCTCCGACCGTCGCCTGCTCTTTGCGACGGCGCCGCTGGCGGATTCGGTCCGCATCTCCGGAACGCCGCGGGTGACCGTGCGCGTGTCCGTGGACCGGCCCGCCGCCAACCTGTCGGTGTGGTTGGTGACGCTGCCGTACGACTCGGCGCAGACGGGTTCCGCCAGCCGCGCGGGCGTGGTGACGCGCGGGTGGGCCGACATCCAGAACCATGCGTCGCTTACCGCAGGCGGGCTGTACCGCTCCACGCGCCGCGGCGAGCCGCTGGTACCGGGCCGGTTCTACGACGTGACGTTCGACCTGGAGCCGGACGACCAGGTGATTCCCGCCGGCAAGCAGCTGGCAGTGATGATCATGTCCAGCGACCCGGAGTTCACGCTCTGGCCCCGCGCCGGCGCACGGCTGACGGTGGACCTCGCGGGAACGTCGATCTCGCTCCCCGTGGTGGGCGGAAGCGCGGCGCTCACGCGGGCGGGCGGCATCCGCGGCTCCCGCTGATCCCCTTCCGCGTGCCGGTCCGGTGGCCGAGGACTGGAACGTAAGGAGCGGCAACGGGTTGCATCGGCACGACCGGGCAGGCGCGGAGACCTCGCGCCTGCCCGGTCGTGCGTGGGCGCCGGACCGCTGCTCAGCGAGGGTTCCGGCATCATCGCTGCTTTTCGTGCGAACCGGGGGGCGGGCTGCGGGTATCAGCCGCTTCGCCCGCCGAGCAACGTTGGCCGCCGCGGGCGCGGGATCGTGAATGGAGGGCAGGGCGGATGAAGTGGACAGTGGACATTCCGGAAGCGGATAGGCACGCCGTCGTCACCACCTCGGGCACGTTCGGCGTGGCGGACCATCTGCGGATGATCGAGGACATCGTGAGCCGCCCCGGGTGGCGCCCCGGCACCGACGTGCTGTTCGACCATCGGCAGCTCACCTTTGGCGATGCGGACTTCGGCACCATGACGCAGGCCCGCGCCAACCATCTGCGCCATAACGACCGCATCGGCGGCGGCAAGGCCGCCATCCTGGTGCGGTCTCTCAGCGACTACGGCCGCGGCCGCCAGTTCGAGCTGCTGACCAACGACAACGTGGCGGCCTCGCTCTGCGTGTTCCTGGACCCCGACGAGGCGGTCGGCTGGCTGCGGGCAGGACGATCTCCCGCCCGCGCGGTTTCGGGCGGATGACGGAGGATGAACGGCGGCCCGGAGGAGACTCGCTCTCTTCCGGGCCGCCGCTTTTGTGGACGGGTGGATGATCGTCCGGCGCGCGCTTCGGAGTCCGCGCGTCCATCGGTGCGCCGTCCGCCGACGCGATGGCCCGCTCACCGGGGACGGTGACCGTCCGCGGGACGGTGGTGGCGGCGCGAGCGGGAAAGGGCCATGGTACGGCCGCTGGCCCGATCCCGAGCCGCCGAACTCATTGCGTCGCAAAGGCTTTCATCCTGAGAAGCGCCGGAGGCACTTGCGGCCCGACGGCATTCTGGTGCCGACGAAGGATCTACTGCCCCTGCGAGAACGGGCGTGCTCGTCGCGACGTTGGCTCGGCGGCAGGTAGATCCTTCGACTCCGCGCCACGGTTCGGCATGGCGGATGGTTTGGTGCAGCGCTCCGCTCAGGATGACAGGCTTTTGTGCACCTAAGTGTTTGTAACGCAGGATCTTGTCATCCTGAGGAGGCGCCGGAGGCACTTGCGGCGGGACGGCATTCTGGTGCCGACGAAGGATCTACTGCGCCTGTGAGAACGGGCGTGCTCGTCGCGACGTTGGCTCGGCGGCAGGTAGATCCTTCGACTCCGCGCCACGGTTCGGCATGGCGGATGGTT
>NZ_DASVTX010000013.1:0-7769 GCF_036387355.1 Longimicrobium sp. | reverse complement strand
CTCGGGGCCGAACACTTCCAAAAGCGCGACTCCGGGAAAACGGTCGTCAATCTTGTACGCAGGCTGGAGCGCATGGGCTACGCCGTCCAACTGAGGACCGCCGCCTGAGGCGCCGAACCCGGTTGTTTCTTATCAGAGGGTGGCGAGCCTAAGCGAGCCGGGTGAGGGCCACACTCCGCCCCCACGCCACACCCCGGATCGCGGCGCACTTTCGTACTTTCGTACTCTCGTACTTTCGTACTCCAGTTCCGCACTCACGCACCCAGCACTCACGCACTCCGCCCTGCCGTGACCACACACAATCCCCATCCCCCGCGCCCCGACGGAATCATCATCGCGCTGGACGGGCCGGCGGGGTCGGGCAAGAGCTCCACCGCCAAGGCCGTGGCGGCGCGGCTGGGCTATCGGCACCTGGACTCCGGCGGCTTCTACCGCGGCATTACCCTGGCCGCCCTGCGCGCCGGCATTCACCCCGACGAGTGGAGCACGCTCTCCCCCGAGCAGCTGGACGCGCTGGACGTGCACGGGCACCCCACCGAAACCGGCTACCGCATGACGGTGGGCGGGGTGGACGTGAGCGCCGAGATCCGCGGCGCCGACGTGAACGCGCACGTGTCGCAGATGGCCGCCGTGGCCTCGGTGCGCGAATGGCTGATGGACGCGCTGCGCGAGGCGGGCGCGCGCGGCGGGCTGGTGGCCGACGGGCGCGACATCGGCACCGTGGTGTTTCCCGACGCGGAGCTCAAGGCGTACCTCATCTGCGACCCGGAAGAACGGGCCCTGCGCCGCATGCGCGAACAGGGCGCGCAGGACTTTTCCCTGGAGCACGTGCGGGCCGAGGCGGCGCGGCTGCAGGGGCGCGACCAGATCGACAGCACCCGCGAAGCCGCCCCCCTGCGGCAGGCCGAAGACGCCGTCGTCATCGACACCACGCAGCTCTCGTTCGACGAGCAGGTGGCACGCATTGAAGGGCTGGCGCGGGAGCGCGGCGGGGTTGACCGGGTTGCGGGAATGCCCTAACTTATTCTGTTTTCCCGGGCTTAGGGCCCCCTCAACCGTCCACCCTCAACCCGCCGCCGGGTGCAGCTTTCCCGGCGGAGAGTTACGGGAGATCCTCCACTACATGTCCGACACCACTGAGCAGTTCGCTCGCGAGGACGGCGGCATCGCCGTCGCCGAAGCGCCCAACCGCAACTGGGGCAGCGAGCTTACCATCCAGCAGATCGCCGACCGCGCCAAGTCGCTCGGGATTCGCCCGGACCTCTTCGACGAAGACGAGTACACCTCGGACGAGTACGAAGAGCTTCTTGCGATGTACGAGCCGACCCTCAGCAACATCGAGGAAGGCGAGATCGTTAAGGCCCGCATCCTTCGCATCACGGACAAGGCCGTCATTCTGGACCTGGGCTTCAAGAGCGAAGGCGCGGTGACCCGCGACGAGTTCAAGGATCCCGATTCGCTGCAGATCGGCGACGAGGTCGAAGTCTTCCTGGAGAACCTGGAAGACGAAGACGGCGTCGTTGTTCTGAGCAAGAAGAAGGCGGACTTCCTGCGCGTGTGGGAGAAGATCCGCGAGGCATACGAGGCCGGCACGGCCGTGCAGGGCATCCTGACCCGCAAGATCAAGGGCGGCGTCACGGTGGACCTCATGGGCGTGGACGCCTTCCTGCCGGGCTCGCAGATCGCGCTGCGCCGGGTTCCGAACATCGAGGACCTGATCGGCGAGAACTACGAGTTCAAGATCATCAAGCTCAACAAGCGCCGCCGCAACATCGTGGTGTCGCGCCGCGTGCTGCTTGAGGCCGACCGCGAGATCAAGCGCGAGAAGCTCAAGAAGGAGCTCGAGGTCGGGCAGGTGCGCAAGGGCATCGTCAAGAACATCACCGACTTCGGTGCGTTCATCGACCTGGGCGGCATGGACGGCCTGCTGCACATCACCGACATGTCGTGGGGCCGTGTGGGCCACCCGAGCGAGGTGGTGGGGATCGCCGACGAGCTGGAAGTCAAGATCCTGGACATCGACTGGGAGCGCGAGCGCCTGTCGCTGGGCCTGAAGCAGCTGCAGGACTACCCGTGGAAGGACGTCGAGAAGAAGTACCCGGTGGGCGCCCGCGTGCGCGGCCGGGTGGTCTCGATCACCAACTACGGCGCCTTCGTGGAGCTGGAGAAGGGCGTCGAGGGCCTGGTGCACATCAGCGAGATGAGCTGGACGCGCAACGTCCGGCACCCGTCCAAGATCGTGTCGCTGGGCGATGAGATCGAGGCCGTGATCCTGAAGGTGGATCCGGAAGGCGAAAAGATCTCGCTGGGCATGAAGCAGATCGAAGAGGATCCGTGGCACGCGCTGCCGGCCAAGTACCCGGTGGGTACGCGCCTGAGCGGCAAGGTGCGGAACCTGACGAGCTTCGGCGCCTTCGTGGAGATCGAGCCGGGCATCGACGGCCTGGTGCACATCAGCGACATGAGCTGGACCAAGCGCATTCAGCACCCCAGCGAAGTCGTCAAGAAGGGTGACGACGTCGAGGTGGTGATCCTGGGCGTGGACGCCGACAACAAGCGCATCTCCCTGGGCCTCAAGCAGACCCAGGACGATCCGTGGGGCGAGATCGCCACGCAGTACCACCCGGGCCAGGAGATCACCGGCCCCATCACCCGCCTGCAGGACAAGGGCGTGGCGGTGGACCTGGGCAACGACGTGGAGGGCTTCGTGCCCGTTTCGCAGATCGGCGTGACCGGCCTGCAGAACCCGGCGGACCTGTTCGCCGAGGGCGACGAGCTGGAAATGCGCATCACCGAGGTGGATGCGGCCAACCACCGCATCGTGCTGGAGACGCTGCGCGTGCCCAAGTTCGAGGGCGGCCAGCCCGTGCTGCCCGTTCCCGCGGCCGCCGAGGCGGATGCGTCGACGGACGAGGGTGCCGAGGAAGCCGCTCCGGCCGGCGACGAGGCGTAAGCTTTCGTCGCGCGGGACGGATCGCGCGAAACATGAACGGGCGCGGAGCTTCGGCTCCGCGCCCGTTTTTTTGCGTTCGGCCCGGCCCCGGACCGGGGCTGGTTCTACCGCAACGGCATCTCACGCGCGGACGCGGAGGTCGCGGGGGAACTGCGGGGCTTCCGTGGGGGCTCGGCTTCTTCGCGGGGCGGAAGCAGGCAGGGCTGGAGAGCGGGGATCAGGAACCTTGGTGAGGACCGGGCTGGCGCGGCGGGGTGCGGCGTTCTAACGTTCGCCGCGCGGCAGCATCGGCCGCTGTGGCCAGGATGAGCGAGGGGCAGACGGGTGCGGATCGCGTCGGAACCGGAGGACGGCACGCAGGGCGGCCCGCTGCGGCGCATCGTGCTCGCGCTGGTGCTGCTGGGCATCGGCGGGCTGGCGGCGGAACTGGTGCTCCTGGAGCACTTTGACTCCTGGACGCAGTGGGTTCCGTTCGCCGCGCTGGCGGCGGGCCTCGGCAGCGGCGTCGTCGTGCTGCTGCGTCCCGGGCGCCGCTCGCTGCGCCTCTTTCAGGCGGCGATGCTCGCGTTCGTGGTCGCCGGTGCGGCGGGCGTGGTGCTGCACCTGAAGGGGAACCTGGAGTTCGAGCGCGAGATGGACGCCGGCGCACGCGGGCTGGCGCTGTTCTGGCGCGCCTTGCGCGGCGCCACGCCCGCGCTGGCGCCCGGCTCGCTCGCCCACCTGGGGCTCATTGGCCTCGCCGCGGCATACCGCCATCCGGCGGCACGTACACACATCACGGAGAACTCATGAAGCACTCTCTTTCTTCCGCCCTGATCCTGGCGGCGCTCACCGCGGCCGCGTGCGGCGGCGAGTCCGGCGCCGAAAAGGAGTCGGTTTCGGACACGGCATCTGCCGCCGCGCCCGCGGCGCCCGCCCCGGCTGCGCCCGCGGACTCGGCGGCGCCCACCGCGCCCGCGGGACCCGCGGCTCCGGCGGCGGCACAGACGGGGCTCATCGACCCGAATTCCGCCACCCGCGAGCAACTGACGGCCATCCCGGGAATGACGCCGCAGCTGGCGGACGCGGTCATCCAGGGCCGCCCGTACGCTGACATGCGCGCGGTGGATGCCAAGCTCACCGGGCTCAGCGAGCAGCAGAAGGACCAGGTGTACGCGCAGCTCTGGAAGCCCATCGACCTGAACAAGGCGACGCGCGAGGAGATGGAGCTGATCCCGGGCGTGGGCGCGCGCATGAGCCACGAGTTCGAGGAGTACCGCCCGTACCGCGGCATCGAGCAGTTCCGCCGCGAGATCGGCAAGTACGTGAACGAGGCCGAGGTCGCGCGCCTGGAGAAGTACGTCACCATTCCCGCATCCTGATCGTCGCTCGTCTTCAGCATCGAGAGAAACGCCGGGCTCGCATCCGCGGGTCCGGCGTTTTCTTTCTCGTCGCGTTCGGTAGGGGATTCGCCCACCCGATGCGCTCCCCTCGCGATTCCCCATCCGTCGTTTGGTCCTGATCGCGACTCACCGTATAATCATACTTACACGGTCTGGTCGTACCGATTATCGAGAGTCGTTGTGCATAGTCGCCGGAGCAACGATCAGGACTAGGAGGGGCTGACCAGCAGGTTCGTCGATCCAGTCGCTTCCGACGAGAATGCACAATCGTTGATGGCAATCGGTATCAGTCCCAAGCGTACAATCTGATCGCAGGATGACGAGCGCCTTCGTTGTGGAACCGCGCGGGATTGCCCATGAATGCCGGTGGTCACGACTGCGAGCTGACGCGGGACGCGCTCGCGACATCCCGGACCCCTTACCGAGACAGGCCATGAGATACAAGGTAGTGATGCAGCACTCCGAAGAAGGGTACAGCGTCCATTGTCCGGGCCTTCCGGGTTGCTGGTCGCAGGGTGACACCGAGGAGGAGGCGCTTGCGAATATTCAGGACGCAATCTCGGAATACCTCGCCGTGGTCAATGACCTGACCCGTGGCCGCGATGTTCGCGAGGTGGAGGTAGCCGCCTGAGTGGGAAAGCTACCCGGAGTCAATCATCTGGACGCGATTCGTGCCCTCCAGAAGGCAGGGTTCACGATCGCCCGACAGAGCAAGCACGTGATCATGACCGATGGCGTGCGTGTGCTCACGATCCCACGCAACAATCCGATCAACGCCTTCCACTATGGGCGGTATCGTGCGCGACGCGGGCCTCACTCCGCAGCAGTTCAGAGCTCTCCTGTGATCCCCGCTGATCACGCACACAAAACGCCGGGCCCGCATCAGCGGGTCCGGCGTTTCTGCGCAGGGTAGCGTAGCGTGCGAAAGCAGTTGATTGCGGCCGGGCTGTGTTCGCGGACCGGAGTCAGTCGCTCGCGGCCTCGGCGAGGTCCGCGATCACGATGCCCTCGCCCAGAAGCAGGGTGTGCGCCTCGGCGGCGGGGAGCTGCTGCACGTCGCGCAGCTTGCGCTCGATGGCGCGCGTGCGCACGCCGGCCTGGTCCATCTGCTTGCTCGCTTCCTCCAGCTTCTTCTGCACCTTCTGCAGCACCCCGCCGAATTTTCCGAACTCCGTCTTTACCGCCCCGAGCACCGTCCACACCTCGCTGGAGCGCTTCTGGATGGCGAGGGTGCGAAAGCCCATCTGCAGGCTGTTCAGCACCGCCCAGAGGGTCGTCGGGCCCGCGACCACCACCCGCCAGTCACGCTGCAGCGCGTCTGTAAGCCCCGGCCGGCGCACCACTTCGGCGTACAGCCCCTCCGTGGGGAGGAACATGATGGCGAAGTCCGTGGTGCGCGGCGGGTTCAGGTAGCGGGTGCAGATGTCGCGCGCGCAGCCGCGGATGCGCTCCTCCATGGCCCGCGCGGCCGCTTCCATTCCCGCGGCGTCGGCCGCCTCCTGCGCCTCCACCATGCGCAGGTAGTCTTCCTGCGGGAACTTGGCGTCGATGGGGAGCAGCACGTCGCCCTGGTCGTGGCCGGGGAGCCGGATGGCGAACTCCACCCGTTGCCCGCTGAACTCGTTGGTCGCCACGTTGGCGACGTACTGGTCGGGCGTCAGCACCTGCTCCAGCAGGCTGGCGAGCTGCACCTCGCCCCAGTTGCCGCGCACCTTGACGTTGCTGAGCACCTTCTTGAGGTCGCCCACGCCGCTGGCCAGCGTCTGCATTTCGCCCAGCCCCTTGTGTACCTGCTCCAGCCGGTCGCTCACCAGCCGGAAGCTTTCGCCCAGCCGCTGCTCCAGCACGCCCTGCAGCTTCTCGTCCACGGTCTGCCGCACCTGCTCCAGCTTGGCCGTGTTGTCTGCCCGGATCTGCTCCAGCCGCCCCTCCACCGAAAGGCGCAGCTTCTCCATCTGCTCCCCGGTGGATGCGGTCAGGTGCCCGATCTGCGTGCCGATGCCGTCCATCTGCAGTTTTTGCGCGGTGGAGATCTCGCCCAGGGTGCGCACGACGGAATCGTTGAAGCCCTTGAGCGTGGTGCCCACCTCTTCGCGCAGCTGCCCCGCGCCGCCCTGCTGCGCCTCCGTCATCTGGCCCAGCGCGGCGAGCACGTTCCCCAGCTGCTTCTGCTGGTCGGCCGACAGGGTGCCCAGGTGCTGGAACACCGTATCGCCCATGGTCTTGATGGACGCGGCCACCTCGCCGCGCAGCCGCCCCGCCTCGCCGCCGGCCTCCTCGCGCGCGCGGGCCAGCTCGTCGCGCAGCACGCGCTCGGTGCGTTCCTGGCTCTTGTCCACGCCGTCCAGCCTGGTGGCGAGCAACGCCGCGCCCTCGCCTCCCGGCCTTCGCAGCACGACGACCAGCAGGCCGATGCAGACGGCCTGCAGCACAAGAACGAGGGCAAGGAGCGGATCCATGATCATGATCGGTGGAAGGAGGAAGGCGGGCACTCCGTTTGCCGCCCTCTGTCGGTCGGGCTGGCGGTGAGGAATTCGCCGCGGCGCGCCGGAGGCGGGCACGCCGCCCCGCGGATGCGGGACCACGCGCCGTGTTTTGCGCGGTGCGAAAGGGTACGCGTGGATGCGGCGCGCCCGCAACGCCTGCGCGACAGTCTCTGCGCACGCCGGCGGCCAGAACGGTTGATGCGCCGGGTGCCGCTCATCCCGCGGGAGATCGGCGGGGGGAAACGGCATCCTGCCCCGCCCCCGGCAGAATCCCTCTCCCGCTCAGTTCCACGCTCCAGCGCTCCCGGGTGGAGAACACGCGCTCGCGGGCAGACGGATGGAGCAGGGCGGCGCGCGACTGCATCTCCATCGCACGTGCGGAGAGGCGCGGCGCTTCGGCCGTGGTGGGCAGGAACGGGGCGGAAAGCGCGAGGCGCGCGGCCAGATAGTAGTTCGCCGCGGCAGAAAGCGGGCGGGCACGGTACAGCGCCATCTCCCGCTCCCCCACGCGCACCGCGGGGCCGTCCGCCTGCGCGAGGGCCGTCCGCTCAAAGGCGGTGATCGCGCCACGCAGCATGCGGTCCAGTTCGGCGCGCCAGGCGCCGCGCAGGTCTGCCTCCTCCAGCACCTGGACGGACTGCGACAGGGCCAGCGTGTACGCGAGGCCGCGCAGGCTCAGCGTGGCGCCGTCTACCACGACCGTGCGATCCTCTTTCGCCAGCGCAAGGGCCGCCGCGCGGAAGGCCAGGAACGACTCAGCGGCGGGCCGGCCCATTTGCGCGTATGCCCAGCCCAGCGCCATGAGGATGGTGGGATCGTCGTCGGAGAGCGACCGCGCCTCGCCGTAGTGGGCCAGGACGGCGTCCAGGTCGCCGCGCGACCATGCCTCCCGCGCGGCGGCGCAGCGGCGGGCGATCTGCCACTTGCGCCGCGCCTCCGCCGCCAGAG
>NZ_DASVTX010000012.1:0-12515 GCF_036387355.1 Longimicrobium sp. | reverse complement strand
CGCACACGCTGCTGTCCGAGTTGCGCGCCTGCGCGGCCACCAGCGAGTCCGTCATGCGGCGGTACGCGGCGGTGTCGTTGCGCAGAATGGCCTGCGTCATCCGCATGGCGAGCTGGTCGTCGTTGGCGCTCAGGGCGGCGTTCTGGTCCTGGCGCTGGTCCGCCGCACGGGCGGTGCAGCGCTCGTAGCGCTCCACCTCGGCGCGCATGGAGCCCGCCGCGGCGCGCTCGGCGGCGAGCTTCTGCCGCTCCGTGGCCTCGGTGTTCAGCGCGAGCACGAAGCGGTTCACCACGTCCGTCGTGATCTCCAGCGTCTCATCGTCAAAGCGCGGCGCGCGGGAGGCCGCGGCCGGCGCGGCAGCGGGCTGCGCTGCCTGCGCGGCTGCACCGCCCACGACGCGGCCGGCGGCGCGGCGGGCGATGCCGCCCAGCTGTCCGTGCGCGTCGCCCGCGGTGAGAGCGAGGGCGGCGGCGGAGAAAACGAGAGTGCGGGACAGACCACGCATGGGAGAACTCCTCAGCGAAAGAAGCGGATTTCAGTCGGTCAAAAGCGCCGGAGCGCCGCCGGCGCCTGCCGGACGCGGATAAGCTGTCACCCCGCCCTGAAGCACGCGTGGGTAAATTGCACCCCAAGGGGAAAATGCTGAGTGCGGAGTGCGGAGTGCGGAGTGCTGAGTGCGGAGTGCTGAGTGCGGAGTGCGGAGTGCGGAGTGCGGAGTGCGGAGAACTTGAAGTGCCAAGTGCTCAGTGCCAAGTCCCCAGGAGCGGAGGCACCGCGCCGCACGACCCGCCGGTACTCTCGTACTTTCGTACTCTCGTACTTTCGTACTTCCCTTATTCCCTACTCCGCACTCCGCACTTATCTCCCACCACCACTTGTACATCCGCCCCCGCACGCCTACTTTTCCGTCCCGGACGCCATCCGTCGCGCGTCCACCCCGTCCCGCCCCGCTGGACCCTCTCCGTACCCGGCCATGCAGTCCATCCGTTCCTCCGCCCCGGCCACCTCCGAGACGCCGCTGGACGCCGTTCTTCTGGAGCTTGCCCGACGCGCCCCGTCTTCCTCGTTCGCGGAGGAAGTACGCCACCTTCTGCACGCCGCGGCCACCGCCGCCGGCGCGCGCACCGCCGCGCTCTGGCTGTTCGCGGACGAGGGCGAAACGCTCCGCTGCGCCGCGCGCTACCACGCCGACACGCAGGCGTGGGACGAGGGCGCAGAGGCGCGCGGCGCCTGGCCGGGCACCTCCGCGCTCACGGAGCGGCGCTGGGCCACGGACCGGCTGGCGCGGCTCGCGGCGGACGGCGGCGACGGAACGGACGCGCTGGACGCGGGGGTGTGGAGCGGGGGGGCCCTGGCCGGCTTCGTTCGGCTGGAGCGCGGCGCCGACCGGCCGTGGACCGACGCGGAGGGCGCCTTTGCCGCCGCCATCGCCGAGCGCGCCGGCCTGGCGCGGGAGCGCGCCGCCCGCGCGTCGGCGGAGGAGCAGCTCCGCATGCGCAACGAGTACGTGGGGGAGGTGGAAAAGATTGCGCGGCTGGGGAGCTGGGATCAGGACCTGCTTACCAACCGCATCACCTGGTCCGCGGAGCAGTGCCGCCTGCACGGCGTGGCGCCGGGGGAAGGCCCCACGGACGAGGCGGGCTTCCTGGCCTTTCTGCACCCGGACGACCGGCAGATGGTGGTGGATGCCTGCGCGCAGGTGATCCGCAACGCCGAGCCGCTGGACATCCCCTACCGCATCGTGCGCCCCGACGGCCAGGTGCGCTGGCTGGCCGCCCGCGGCCGCGCCGCCTACGCCGCGGACGGGCGGCCCCTGCAGCTGGTGGGCACCTCCATCGACATCCACGACCGCGTGCTGGCCGAGCAGGCCATCCGCGCCTCCGAAACCCGCTTTCGCGAGCTGTTCGAGCAGTTCCCCGACAGCGTGCAGGTGTGCGCGCCCGACGGCTCCACCCTGCGCGTCAACACGGCCTACACGCGGCTGTGGGGACGGCGGCTGGAGGACCTGGCGGGGATGAACCTGCTGGACACCCCGGTGCTGGAGCCCATCCGCGAGGCGCTGCGCCGCGCGTTTGCCGGCGAGGCGGTGCAGATCGACCCCGTGCAGGTGCCCGCCTCGCTCGCCGGCCCGCACGCCGACCCCGGCGTGCAGTGGCCGCGGTGGATCCGCGCCTCCGTGTTCCCCATCCGCGACCCGGACGGCGGCCTGCGCGAGGTCGTCCTCGTGCACGAGGATGTGACGGAGGAGCGGCGGGCCGCGGACGCGCTGCACGCCCGCGAGCGCCAGCTGGCGCAGACGCAGGAGATGGTGCACCTGGGGAGCTGGCAGTGGGACGCCGCCGCGGACCGGGTGACGTGGAGCGACGAGCTGTTCCGCATCTTCGGCACGGAGCCGGGCACGTTCGATCCCACCTTTGAGAACTACCTGGCCCGGGTGCACGAGGACGACCGCGAGCGCGTGGCCACCACCGTGCTGGGGGCGGTGGGCGACGGCGGCACGTTCGACATGGAAGAGCGCATCGTGCGGCCGGACGGCGCCGTGCGCGTCCTGCGCACCGTGGGCGAGGCGGTGACGGACGCGCAGGGCGCGGTGACGGGGCTGGTGGGCGCCTGCCAGGACATCACCGGGCGCACCGAGGCCGAGCAGGCCCTGCGCGCCTCGGAGGAAAGCTACCGCACGATCTTCCAGACCAGCAACGACGCCATCTTCATCACCGACCCGGCCACCGGCGCCATGGTGGACGCCAACGACCGTGCGTGCGAGCTGGTGTCGGCCACGCGGGATGAACTGCGCGAGAACCCGGCGGCCATCCTGTGGAACGGCCCCGCGCCCTTTACCCCGGAAGCGGCGCTGGAAACGACCGCCCGCGCCATGGCGGGCGAGCCGCAGCGCTTTGAGTGGATGAGCATTCACCGGCACACCGGCGCCGAGGTGTGGGGCGAGGTGAGCCTGCAGCGCGTGGTGCTGAACGGCGCGGACCGGGTGATGGCCGTGGTGCGCGACATCGGCGACCGCAAGCAGGCCGAGCGGGCGCTGCGGGCCAGCGAGGCCAGCTACCGCGCCATCTTTGAGAGCGCGCAGGACGCCATGCTCATCCAGGACATCGAGACGGGGATGATCCTGGACGCCAACCCCAACGCCTGCGAAATCACCGGCGCCACGCTGGACGAACTGCGCGCCAACGGCCCCGCCATCATCTGGAACGGGCCTCCGCCGTACACCCCGCAGGACGCGCAGCGGATGTCGGAGCGCGCCATCGCCGGCGAAACGCTCAGCTTCGAGTGGATGCTGTACCACCACCGCACGGGCGAAGAAGTCTGGGCCGACGTCATCGTCAAGTGCGTCAACCTGGGGGGCACCGACCGCCTGCTGGCCGTGTCGCGCAACATCGGCGAGCGCAAGCGGGCCGAGCAGGCGCTGCGGGCCAGCGAGGAGAGCTACCGCGCCATCTTTGAAAGCAGCAACGACGCCATCTTCGTGCACGACCTGGCCACCGGGCGCGTGCTGGACGCCAACGCCCGCGCCTGCGAGCTGGGCGGGGTCACGCTGGAGGAGCTGCGCGCCAGCGGGCTCACCGTCATCGCCAACGGCCCGCCGCCGTTCACGCAGGAGCGCGCGGCGGAGCACCTGCGCAAGGCGGGCGAGGGGGTGCCGCAGCGCTTCGAGTGGATGACCATCCAGCCCCAGACGGGCGAGGAGATGTGGGTGGAGGTCGGCCTGCAGCGCGTCACCATCCGCGGCGAGGAGCGGCTGCTGGCGCTGGTGCGCGACGCGCGCGAGCGCAAGGCGGCCGAGCGCGCCATGCGGCAGTCGGAGCAGAGCTACCGCACCATCTTTCACAGCTCGTCCGAAGCCATCTGGGTGCACGACCTGGACACCGGGGCCTTTCTGGAGGTCAACCAGGCCGCGTGCGAGATGTACGGCTACACGGAGGAGGAAACGAAGGAGATCGGCGTCGCCGGGCTGTCGTGGGGCGAGGAGCCGTTCACGGTGGCGAACGCCTTCGAATACATTCAGCGCGCCATCGACGGCGAGCCGCAGCGCTTTGAGTGGAAGGCCCGCCACGCGGAGGGGCACGCCGTCTGGTCGGAGGTGCAGCTGCGCCGCGTCACCATCAACGGGGTAGACCGCCTGCTGGCCACCGGCCGCGACATCCGCGACCGCAAGAGGTACGAGGCGGAGCTGGAGCGCACCAACGAGGAGCTGGAGCTGCGCGTCGCCGAGCGCACGGGGGAACTGGCCGCCGCCAACGAGGCGCTGGAGGAGGAGGTGGCGGAGCACGAGGCCGCCAAGGAGGCGCTGCTGGAGCGCACCCGCGAGGTGGAAGGCATCTTTCGCGCGCTCCCGGACCTGTTCTTTCGCCTGGGCGCGGACGGCACCATCCTGGACTACCGCGCCGGCTCGCACAACAAGCTGGCCGTGCCGCCGGAAGTGTTCATGTGGAAGCGCATGCAGGAGGTGCTTCCCCCCGTGGCCGACGCCACCACCGAAGCACTGGAGCGCGCCGCCGCCACGGGGCAGCTGGCCGCGTTCGAGTACCAGCTCCCCACCCCGGCGGGGATGGGCGACTACGAGGCGCGCGTCGTTCCCGTGCCCGACGGCACCTTCATCACCGTCATCCGCGACGTCACCGACGCCAAGCAGGCCCAGCGCGCGCTGGAGGCCAGCGAAGAGCGCTTCCGGCGGATGGTGGCCAACACGTACGACATCATCACCCTGCTGAGCCCCGAGGGCGAAGTCCGGTACGAGAACGACGCCATGACGCGGCTGCTGGGCTTTACCCCCGAGGAGCGGGTGGGCCGCAGCATCGCCGACAACATCCACGCCGACGACATCCCCACCGTGCGCGCCGCCATCGGCCGGGTGCTGGCCACGCCGGGGCTGGCCGTGACGGTGGAGTACCGCTACCGCGCCAAGGACGGCACGCTGCACTACCTGGAGTCGGTGGGCCGCACGCTCAGCGAGCACAGCGCGGCGGAGGGCATCGTCGTCAACTCGCGCGACGTCACCGAGCGGCGCGCCGTGCAGCGGGCGCTCAAGGAGAGCGAGGAGCACTTCCGCACGCTCATCGAAAACTCCTCCGACGTGGCCACCATCAACGACGCGGTCACCGGCGCCGTGCTGTACGCCAGCCCCGCCGCCGAGGTGGTGCTGGGATGGACGCCCGACGAGCTGGAGGGCACCGTGGCCGCCGACTTCGTGCACCCGGACGACGTCCACGCCGTGCACGAGCGCATGCAGGAGCTGCTGCTGGATCCGTCCCGCCCGCAGACCATGCGCTACCGCTTCCGCCGGCGCGACGGCGAGTACATGGTGCTCGAGACCACGGCGCGCATCATCGTGACCCCCGAGGGCGACTACCGCATGGTGGCCAACGCCCGCGACGTCACCGACCGCACCCGGGCCGAGGAGGCGCTGCGGCGCAACGAGGAGCACTTCCGCGCGCTCATCGAGAACGCGCAGGACATCGTCCTCATCCTGGACGCCAACGGCACCATGGTGTACCTGAGCCCCCCCATCGAGCGCATCCTGGGATGGACGCCGGAGGAGCTCACGGGCAAGAACGCCTTTGCCTACATGCACCAGGACGACCAGGCCGGCGTGGCCGTGGAGCTCGTGCGCGTGCTGGCCGAGCCGGGGCTCACGGGGAACGCGGAGTACCGCTTCCGCGACAAGCAGGGGCGCTGGCGCCACCTGGAGGCGTTCGGCCGCATGCTGGAGACAGGGGATGGAAACCCCACCATCGTGGCCAACGTGCGCGACGTCACCGAGCGCCACGAGGCCGCCGAGGCGCTGCGCAAGAGCGAGGAGCACTTCCGCGCGCTGACGGAAAACGCGTCGGACCTCATCACGGTGCTCAGCGCGGAGGGGACGTACCTGTACCAGAGCCCGTCCATCATGCGGCTGCTGGGCTACACGCAGGCGGACGTGCTGGGGGGATCGCCCTTCGCCTTCATGCACCCGGACGACGTGGCCGAAGCCGCGGACGCGCTGGCGCGCATGGCCGGCGAGCCCGGCACCAGCCACTCGGTGCAGTTCCGCTTCCGCCACGCCGACGGCAGCTGGCGGGTGCTGGAAAGCATCGGCCGCACCCTGCTCCCCGATTCGGTGGACGAGGGGATCGTCGTCATCTCCCGCGACGTCACCGAGCGGCGGCGCACGGAAGAAGCGCTGCGCGCGGCCACGGAGGCGGCGGAGCGGGCCAACCGCGCCAAGAGCGAGTTCCTGAGCCGCATGAGCCACGAGCTGCGCACGCCCATGAACAGCATCCTGGGCTTTGCGCAGCTGCTGGGGCGGGCGGATCTGGCGCCCAACGACCAGAAGTCGGTCCAGCACATCCTCAAGGCCGGGCGGCACCTGCTCAACCTGATCAACGAGGTGCTGGAGATCGCGCGCATCGAGGCCGGGCGGCACAACCTGTCGCTGGAGCCGGTGCGCGTGCAGCCCATGATCGAGGAGGCGCTGGGGCTGGTGCGGCCCATGGCGGCGCAGTGGGGGGTCACGCTGGAGCACGGGCCCGCACCGGAGAACGCCTTTGTGCGGGCAGACCGGCAGCGGCTCGCGCAGGTGCTGCTGAACCTGCTGAGCAACGCCATCAAGTACAACCGTCCCGGCGGCCGGGTGCGCCTGTGGTGCGAGCCGGGCGACGACGGGCGCCTGGTGATCCGCGTGCTGGACGAGGGGCGCGGCATTCCCGAAGAAAACGCGGACCAGCTCTTTACCCCCTTCGCCCGTCTGGGCGCGGAAGGCACCGGGGTGGAGGGCACGGGGCTGGGCCTCGCCCTGTCGCAGCGACTCACGGAGGCGATGGGCGGCGCGCTGACGCTGGAGCGCTCCGGCACGGAAGGGAGCGTGTTCCGCGTGGAGCTGGGCGGCGCCACCGATCCGCTGGAGGTGCTGGAAGGGCCGGAAGGCGCCGGGCCGCGCGTGATTGCGCCGGGGCACGGCACGGCCACGCTGCTGTACGTGGAAGACAACCTGGCCAACCTGAGCCTGGTGGAAACCATTCTGCTCAGCCGCCCGGGCTGGCGCACCCTTCCCGCGCTGCAGGGGCAGATCGGGGTGGAGCTGGCGCGCGAGCACCGGCCGGACCTGGTGCTGCTGGACCTGCACCTTCCCGACATCCCGGGCGAGGAGGTGCTGCGGCGCCTGCGCGCCGACCGCCGGACGGCGGACATCCCCATCGTGGTCATCAGCGCCGACGCCACCCGCGCCACCGCGGAGCGGCTGCGCGCGCTGGGCGCCGACGCCTACCTCAGCAAGCCCATCGACGTGGACGAGTTCTTGGAAACCGTGGAACGCTTTCTTGCCACCCGGGAGGGCGCATGACCGCCGACGCCGTGCCCACGCTGCTGCTGGTGGATGACGAGCCGGCCAACCTGGACCTGCTGGAGGCCATCCTGGGCGGCGCGGGGGTGGGCACCCTGCTGCGCACGCAGGACCCGCTGCAGGCGGTGGAGATGGCGCGCGAGCACGTGCCGGACCTGGTGCTGCTGGACCTGCACATGCCGCGGATGAGCGGCTTCGAGGTGCTGCGCGAGCTGCGCGGGATGACGCCGGAGGGCGACTACCGCCCCGTGCTGGTGCTCACGGCCGACATCACCTCCGAGGCGCGCGACCGCGCGCTGGGCGAGGGCGCACGCGACTTTCTCACCAAGCCGTTCGACGTGGGCGAGGTGCTGCTGCGCGTGCAGAACCTGCTGGAAACGCGGCGCCTGTACCTGGCCCAGCGCGAGGCGCGGGTCGCGGCCGAGTCCGCCGCCCTGCGCGCCACCCTGCTTTCCGAGGCGAGCCGCGCGCTGGGCGCCTCGCTGGACAGCGCCACGGCGCTGGAGCAGCTCGCCCGCATCCTCGTCCCGCGCATGGCGGAGCTGTGCGTCATCGAGCTGGGCGAGGGGGACGGGACCACGGTTCGCGCCATCGCGCACGCGGATCCCGCCGCCGAAGCGCGCCTCCGCTCCTTCGCCGGCAGCGGCTCGCCGCTGGCGCCGCTGCTGGGCCGGGCGCGCACGCTCACGCTGCCGCGCCTTCCCGCGCAGTTCGGCGAGACGGGGCTGGCCTTCATGGGCGTGGAACCGCAGTCGCTGGTCTCCACCCCGCTGCGCGCTGGCGGCCGCGTGATCGGCGCGCTCACCATGATCTCCTTCAGCCCCGAGCGCCGCTACCTGCGCGAGGACCAGGCGCTGGCGGAGGAGCTGGCCGGCCGCGCCGCGCTGGCGCTGGAGAACGCGCGCCTCTTTGCCGACGCGCGCCGCGCCACCGAAGCGCGGGAACGCATTCTGTCCATCGTCGCGCACGACCTGCGCAACCCGCTGGCGAGCATCGCCATGGGCGCGGAGATGGCGCTGCACCTCATGCCGCCGCGCTCCCCCGCGTACGCCCGCGAGACGCTGGCCGGAATCCAGGCCTCCGCCACGCAGGTGCACCGCCTGGTGGAGGACCTGCTGGACGTGGGCCGATTGGAGGCGACGGACGCGCCGCTGCAGACCGCCGACCTGTTCGCCATGGACCTGCTGGAGCAGGCGGAGGCCATGCTGCGCCCCCTGGCCGCGGGGCGCGGGCTGGAGCTGCGGATGGAGTGCGACGAGGAGCTTCGGGTGCACGCCGACTCGGTGCGCGTCATCCAGGTGCTCTCCAACCTGGTGGGGAACGCCATCAAGTTCACCCCGTCCGGCGGCAGCATCACCGTGCGCACGGAGCCGGCGGAAGGGATGGTGCGCGTGTCGGTGATCGACACCGGCCCGGGCATTCCGGCGGAGCACCTGCCGCACCTGTTCGGCGCGTTCTGGCAGGCGGACCCGGCGGACCGCCGCGGCGCGGGCCTCGGCCTCTCCATCGCCAGTGCCCTGGTGGCGGCGCACGGGGGACGGATGTGGGTGGAATCAGAGCTGGACGTGGGCACCACAGTGCACTTCACCCTCCCCGCCCCCCGCGCCGCGGCCGCCAGCCCGTCGCCTTCGCCCGACAGTGAGGGCTATCTGGTGATGGAGCGCACGTCGGCCGAGCCGGCGCGCATCGAGGTAGAGATCGACGGCTGACGCCATTGTACTCTCGGGCGGCCCATCACGGACCCGCCCGGAGCGCCCACTTTCGTACTTTCGTACTGGGCACTGGGCACCAGGCACTGTCCCCTGCCCTCCCCGCACTCCCGATGTCCGTTCCCGATGGGTCACGCTACCCATGCCGGCGCCCGCGCCGGCGGGTAGCTTCGCCCCGCAGCCAACCGCGCCGCACCGGCGCCCACCCGCAAGCCACTGAGCCATGCACCGGATCCTGCTCGTCGAGGACAGCCCCGACCTCGCCGAAGGGCTGCAGCGCAATTTGGAGATGGACGGCTACGAAGTGTCGCTGGCCATGAAGGGGGCCCACGCCCTCGCGCTGGCCACCAGCGACCACCCGGACCTGATCGTTCTGGACCTGGGACTTCCGGACCGGGACGGATACACCGTTCTGCAGGACCTGCGGACCCGCGGAAGCACCTGCCCGGTGCTCATCCTGTCCGCGCGCAGCCTGGAAGCCGACAAGCTGCAGGGCTTTCGGCTGGGCGCGGACGACTACGTCACCAAGCCGTTCAGCGTGATGGAGCTTCTGGCGCGCATCTCGGCCCTGCTGCGCCGCGCCAACAAGCCGGCCCCCGTGGCCGCCGCGGCGGCCGAGGCGCCCCGCGCCGCGGCCATGGACGACGAGGCGCTGCGCGAGCGCTTCGGCCTCACCGCGCGGCAGATCGCCGTCACCCGCCTGCTGGGCGAGGGCTACAGCAACGCCGAAATCGCCAAGCAGCTTTCCGTGAGCTACTTCACGGCGCGCAACCACGTGGAGCAGGTGCTGGGAAAGCTGGGCGTGTCCACCCGCGCCGCGGTGGGCGCCGTGCTGTACGGGCAGGGCTGAGTGGTTGCGGGGGAGATGAAGGTCGCGCGCCGCGGCTACGGCGGACGGCTGGGGTCGTCAACCCTCGCCGGCGCCGCGGGGATGGCGGGTGCCGCCGCGACCGTGCTGGTGCTCGCCGGCGCGGCCCTTCCGCGCTGGGCCGCGCCGCTGACGCTGCTGGCCGCCGCCGTGGGGCTGGGCGCCGCCGCGCTGCTGCAGCGCCGCGTGGAGCGTGAGGACGAGCGCGTCCGCCGCGCCATCGCCGCCGGGCTCGCGCATACCCTGCGCACCCCGCTGGCCCACGTGCGCATGAACGCGGAAATGCTCGCCAGCGGACGCGTGACGGGCGCGGACGACCAGGAGCGGGCCGTGCTGGAAATCGAGTCCTCCACGCGCCGTCTGGCCCGCGTGGTGGAGAACGTGGTGGCCTACGCCAGCCTGTCGCGCCCCGGCCTCCCCCTCCTGCCCCGCCCGGTGGACCTGGGTGCGCTGGTGGAGGACGCCGTGGCGGATGCACTGGAGGCCAGCCGGGCCAGGGGAATGACGCTCACGGCCGACCCGCCCGGCGGATTGATGGTGCAGGCCGACGCGGACGCGCTGCGCCTGGCGCTGGACAACCTGATCGAGAATGCGCTGCAGCACGGCACCGCGGGCGACCAGGTGACCGTGGACGCGGCGCAGGAGGGCGGGCACGCGCTCGTCCGCATCACCGACCAGGGGCCGGGGGTGCACGCGCAGCTCCACGCCCGCATCTGGCGCCCGTTCGCCGCGCTGGCGACCCCGGGCGCACCGGACAGGCGCGGCGGGCTGGGGCTCGCCATCGTCCGCGCCGTGGCCCGCGGGCACGGGGGGGATGCGTGGATGGAAGCTGCGCCCGGCGGCGGCGCCCGCTTCTGCATCCGCCTTCCCACGGCCACCGCCCCCGCCCGCATGGCCGCCGCGAACTGAGCCGGATGGATGCACGCTAGAACGCCCCGATCCACACACGTGGACCGGGGCGTTTTCTGTCGATGACGGGGCCGGGCGTTTCTTCCGATGACGGACGGTGATGGTCAGGCGCCGGCGGCGACGTGGACGGCGAACAGCTCGTCCAGCGCCTCGGCCGGCTCCATGCACAGCCCCGCGTGTACCGGCCCACTCTGGATGACGTCCGAGCGAGGCGCCGTGAGCCAGTGGAACCGCTCAGACGGCGGGGCGAGCGCCACCGGCCCGGCATCGGCGACACCTTCGCAGATGGCGCGGATCCCTTCCAGGTAGCGCGCCAGCAGCTCCAGGTCCGCCACGTCCAGCAGCGCCGCCAACCGCCCGGGCTCGGTCACCAGGCGGATGCCGAGAAAGTCCTTGGTGCGTGCGTGCAGAAGCACGCCCACGGGGACGCCCACGGCCAGATGCGGGTGCGGAACCACCTTGAGGACGGCAAAGCTGTACGCGGTCCACGCCGGCGCGGCCGTGCTGCTCATCGGCGGCTGCTGAGGCGCGGGGGCGGCTCGCGGCGGCGGGCCTCGCGCGCATTCGCCGCCTCGTCCACGAACGCCCGCGGCGCGCGGATCCGCTCCGTCAGGTAGCGCAGGTACCGCTCCCGCGCCTCGGCGGGCGTGGCGAAGTCCTGCACGATCGCGGGATCTTCCAGCAACGCGTCCGGCAGCGCCGCCACGATCTCCTCCATCACCTCCGGCAACAGCGCGGCGGACATTTCCGCGTCCGCGGCCTGCAGATCACCGCTCCCCGCCAGCAGCACGTGGTCGCGGATGAGGGGGAACGCCGTGCGGGTGCGCGCCTCGTCCACCGAGCGCCAGTTGTGCTGCGCGTACAGCGCCGCGCCGTGGTCGATGAGCCAGGGCCGGCGCTCCCAGATCAGCAGGTTGGGATTGCGGGCGGTGCGGTCGGGGTTCGTGGTGAACGCGTCCAGCCACACGATGCGCGCGGCGAGCTCCGGGTCCACCAGGTCGCCAGCGACGGAAGGCTGAAAGTTGAAGGCGCCGTCCAAATAGCGCAGCCCCACGTTCAGCCCCACGCTGGCCTTGAGCAGGTCCTGGATCTCCGGGTCCGGCTCCCCGCGCCCGAACTCGGGCAGAACCTCGATCATCGCCAGCTCAGGGACGGGCAGCCGTGCCGCCCGCGCCAGCATCCCCACGAGCAGTTCGGCGACGAGCGCCTTGGCGCCCTGCCCCGCGCCGCGGAACTTGGCGACGAACAGCCCGCCCCCGTGCGTATCCACCACCGCGGGGAGCGTCCCTCCTTCCCGCAGCGGCTGCACGTAGCGCGTGGCCGTGTATACCGGAAGCTCTGTCATTGCAGCTTGGGGATTACAGAGAAGCACCACCCGCGGCCAGACAACATATCGCACGGCCGGATCACCAACAACGATGAACTCGCTGACGATAAAGGCCCGTCAACCACGTCTCTCACGGAGGTCACGGAGGAACTGCAGAGAGCACTGGGCACTGGGCACTTGGTACCGGGCACTGCTCAGCGGACAATGGAGAGGCTTACCGCCGCCGGTCTACAAACGCAGAAACGCCCGCCCCGAGCACGGATGCTCGGGACGGGCGGTTCTGAATGTAAGGCCGGCGGCGCCGTACTCTCCCACCGGGTGGCCCCGGCAGTACCATCCGCGCAGCGGGTTTTCACTTCCGAGTTCGGGATG
>NZ_DASVTX010000011.1:0-13408 GCF_036387355.1 Longimicrobium sp. | reverse complement strand
CCTTGCCGGGTGTCGCGTACCCGGCATCCACCAGCCAGCCGGCCAGCGTGGGCGCGCCGATAGGCAGGGGAATGCCCGTGGGCGTGGCGATGTCCTGCCCCATGTGCTGCATCCACACCAGCAGGCCGGGAAGACCGTGCTCCACGTACAGTTGCTGCGCGGCTGCCAGATCGTGCCCGTGCTGCAGACGATGGACAATGCCGCCGCCGCGAATTCCGCTGCCCGGGACGGTGTCGATCCACCGGTGGATGGCGTCGTAGTCCGCGCCGAACAGGCGGCGGCTGACCGCCTGGTGCCCCGGTCCGTCGTGAAAAACGGACCGGGTGACGCTTACGATCTCCTTCTCCCACACGGTCACACCCATCGCGGACAGGCCGACGAGCGCATCGGCCTGCCACGCAACGCTCAGCATTTCCGTCGCGGGCAGGTGCCCGGGGAGGGGCGTGAACGAGGGGGATGCCAGGATCACGTCCGGATCTTCGGGCACGCGGATTCGCTGGGCACGCGCCCCGATCCCGCGCGCCGCGCCGGCCCCGAGGCTCGCCGCGCGTTCCGCCTCGCCCGCGAGGCGCCGCGTAATCCCCGCCGCCGCGTCCGCGAGCCTTGCGGCCCGGCTCTCGTCGTCCGCCCCGCGCACCACGGGAAAGACCGTCAGATCATCTTCGCTCATCACGATGCACTGAAGGTTCAGCCCTGGGCGGGATGGCTGGTTCTCCAAATGAGGACAGGCAGGAAATGGAACCTACGGGGCGGGCGTCCCCACGTCAAAGCTTCTGGCGAACCGGGGATTACGCCGGGCACAAGCTTTTCACCCAACGGATTTCTCCATCGAGCAAAACAATCGCCCCCCGGCCAGAGCGGCCGAAGGGCGATTTCCGTTGGAGCCGAACGCAGAGCGCTCAGCCGCGGCCGCCCGCGCCCCAGGGATCGCTGCGCATCCAGTCGCGGTCCAGCGGGCTGAACAGGAACACCAGGCTGCCGTTGGCGAGCTCGGGAATGAGCCAGTACGCGCGGCTCTGCTCCACCGCGGGGCACCCCTGGCTGCGGCCGGCGCCTAGGCGCGTGACGTACGGCGCGCCGTGCATCACCACGCCCCGCTGGCGCGCCGTGTTGTTGAACACGCCCGAAAGCCCCGTCAGCCGCAGGCCGATGGAGCGGTACGGACGGCCGCTGTCGTGGCCCACGAAGTTGTAGGTTTCCTGCGCCAGAAACAGGCCGAGCGAGGTGGCGTGGCTGCCGAACTGGTTGCTGAACCGGCGCGGTACCCCCGTGCGCTGCGGCTCCGATCCGCTGCCGTGCGCCACGGCAAAGGGCCCGTCTACCACCCGCAGCCGCTCCATGTCGAACACGTATCCCCGCGGCGTGCGGCTGTCCAGCCCGTAATCCACAAAGTACAGGTACGGCTTGCGGACATTTTCCGGGTGCGCCGCCCTGTAGTTGTAGTACGCGCGAAACGCCATGCGCAGCGCGTCGGGGTCGCTGCTGCGCGACACGCGGTGGCGAAGGGCGTTCAGCGCGGCGCTGGTGCGGGCGTTCGCGGAGGCGTTCTCGATCCCGAAGCCGCCCAGAACGGCGCGCGCGGCCTGCAGGGCGCGGCGGGCAGAGCCGGGAATGGTGTCGGTGGTGGCGGATTCCGCGAGGCGGGGAGAGGCGGTGACGGCGGTGTGGGGAACCGCGGGTGCGTCGCCCAGGTGCAGGGCGGCGGCGATGGCCATCAACAGATCAAAGCGCATGGGTCTCTGGATCGGGAGCGCGCGCGATGCCGCGCTCGGGTTCGTGCCGAGGGGAGATCCAACGGTTGCCGCGCGGCAGCGGGGGGTGCCGCGGGCCATGTATGTAGGATGTGACGCCAATATTGAGCGGCGTCCGGCCGTCCGCAAGGGGTTTGACGGCATGGCGCAAAATCACCGCAAACGCAGTCCCCGCCTGCTCCGGACGGGCGTGTCAACCGCGATGTGCAATGCGGTACGGCGAAACGCAATACGGTCATCCGTGATCCGCCATGACAGGAAGAACCCCGGGACGGTTAGGCCCGGGGTCCGCTCCTCGCGCGCGTTGCCGCTGTTGCGCCGTTCACCGCGGACGGGACGGGCAGCACGGAGGGAGCCGTTCAGGAGCCGGGCGTTCCCAGGAACAGGCCCGTGCGGCGGCCCGTCGTTCCCGGCGCGGACTGCGGCTCCAGGGCTTCGCCGAGCTTCTGCAGGAACGTGGTCTTCTTGGAATGGCGGATCCGGAGGCCGGCGATTTGGCGGTCGAAGTCCTCCGTCGTATCTCCCCGCGCAGCCAGATCCCGCAGGTCGGCGATGAGTTCCAGCGCCTGCTTGTACGATGCGGGCTTCTTGCTGTCGACGAGGTCCTCGATCTGCCGCCACACGGATTCGCCCCGGGCCGCCACGGCGTCCAGATGACGGGCGCGCACCTCGGCCGCATGGGCGGCGCGCTTCGCGGTTTCGCGCGCGGCGCGCTCGGTTTCGGTGCGGTGCCGCGCGGCGGCGATCCCGTCCGCAGCGTCCAGCAACTCGCGCACGGTGCGGGGAGTGCCGGAGGTGGCGCCGTCAGCGGAGCGCCGCGCCTGCGCAAGCTCGCGCGCCAGTTCCGTGTGCACGCGCGCCGCCTCGTGCATGGCGACCCGCGTGAGCAGGTCTACGCGCCTCGCGTCCGGAAGCGCGGCGACCCAGGCACGCACCTGTGCGGCGTCCGGCACGGGGGGAAAGGGCGGGCTGCCCTCCGCCGCGGCGCGGATGAGATCGTCATCCAGCCGCAGGAAACCCGCGAGCGCGGTGAGCGCCGGGGAGAGTTCCGCCAGCCCCGCCGGCACGGGGGGCTCCGGCTCGTCATCGTCCAGGTCGCCCTGCTGCGCGCAGAGCAGCCATCCCAGGTACAGCGCGCGCAGGTCGCCCGCCGCGAGTTCCGCCCGCAGCGGCAGGATGGACGACATCCATCCCGTTCCGTCTTCTTTCCAGTCGCCCCCTTCCTCATCCGCGAACGCAAAATCCAGGATCAGCGCCCCGTCCGCCACGCGCACGGAGAACGAGTGCCCCGCGGCGTAGGGCGCCGCATCGGCGTCATTCAGCGTGCCGGCGGGAAGGCGCAGCATGATCTGGCGCGCGCCCCAGTTGGCGAAGTAGAGGAACGCGTCAAAGTAGCGCTCCATCCACGCGGCGCGGTCGCCCTTGAAGTTGCCCCACTCGTAGGAGTTCACGAAGCTGGAGGGCGTGATGCGCGCGCGGGTGGACACCGCCCGCAACTCGCGCATCTGCTCCGGCGCCAGCCGCCGGTCCACCGCCCGGAATTCGTAGTACTGGTACTCGCTCATCGGTCGTTTGCCGCGGGGCAGGGGCTCATGCGGGTTACTCCGCCACGACCTGGATGTTGTAGCGGATGTCGGTGCTTTCGGCGGCGCGGATCCAGTTCTGAACGTGGCCGGGAATGCCGTGCAGCGGGTACAGCGCCCGGCCCGCGTCCGCCACGATGGCGTCTCGCGCGCCTATGACGGCGTTCCACCCGGCGGGGGGCGTTTGCGAAAGCTCCGTCGCGAGCGCCCAGGCGAAGTCGCGCGCCACGTCGATGCCGAAGTCGAAGACGCGGTCCTCCAGCCCCGGCGCGATCTCTTCGATGCGCGCCAGCCGGGGCGAAACCTCACCCAGTTCGTCCTCCACTACCTTCACCAGCCGCGACAGCACCTGGTTGATGGCCTTGAAGTCCGGCCACAGCGCCTGCAGCTCATCCGGCGCGGGCGCGACGGTCGCGGCGGCGATCCCCAGGTCCAGGTTGATGTGGGCGTTCATCCCCACCAGAAGGTGCTGGACCACCAGCGGGCCGGGGTCGTCCAGCAGCGCGAACGCGGCCCGCCAGCTCCGGGACGGGGTTCCGCCGGATGCGTGCTCGTTCCACGCCGCAAGAAAGCGGTTGGCGAACACCACGTCCAACCGCTCCATCCGCGCGTTGTCCTGAAACATGTTCCCCGCCACCAACGCGCGCCGCACGTTGGTCGTCACGCGCTCGTACAGCGCGGCGAAGTAGCCGATGCGCGCGCCCTGGCGCAGGGCGTTGTCCAGGATGCCGTTCAGGCGCACCAGCACCTCGTCGATGCTCGTGGGCAGCGCAGCGGTGGCGGATACTGTGGTGTTCATGAGAAGCGGAACGGTCGTGGCGGGCGACGAAGAAGGCCGGCAAGCTGGCGGATTGCGATTGGCATCCGCAACCCTGCCGACATGACCGCGCGATGTTCGCCTCCCCACCACACCTCGCCGGCGCCCCACGGATCACGCCAGCTTGCGATACGGGAACCCCGCCGAGCGAATGTGCGTGGAAAAGAACCTTCCCGCCGATTCCGCCTCCTGCAGGCCGCGGAAGATGGGTTCCGGCACCTGCGCGTATTCGTACAGCCTCCCCGTAACGAACTCCACTTCCAGCAGGCGCTTCTCGGGCTCGTAGCCCACGGAAGCGATGCTGGAGCTGTCCATCGGGATGCGTGTCATGCTTCGCACTCGTGTCAGGATTGTCAGCATCCGGGTACACAAGTAAACGAAGTGATCACATCCCGTGCCGCTGAGTATCCGCACAAATCCGTTGGGGTACCGTCCGTCGCAGGCTGGTGCTGACGGGGGGAGAAGCGCATCCGCAGACAGTTTCTTTCAAGCGCACGGCGGACGAACGAGATCGGCAGGAGGCGCGCTGAGGGAACCTTCGCGGCGGCAAATGGGGGCGCTGGCGGATCGGGGGAGGGAAGGCCATCATCCCGAGGAGCGGAGATCCGCCGGTTCCGGCCACCGGTTTGCAGGACGGCCGGGGCGCACAGACGCGGTTTACCAGAACGTGAGGGCGAGTTGCTGACGCTGCGTGGGGTGGGTGGATGGCTGGCGGTGATGGCGATGGCGGCGTGCTCGTCGCCGGGCGCGGGCGCGCACGCGGTGCAGGGAGACAGCGCGCCGGCACCGCGCGACATGCCCGTGCAGGCGGCGCCCGCCGTGCAACCGCTGCAGACGGACGCCCAAGGCCGGGCCTGGGTGGACGGCACGCTGGCCGGCATGACGCTGCGGCAGCGGGTGGCGCAGCTCGTCTTTCCGTGGATCAGCGGGCGGTCGGCCACGCAGAACCCGGAGGAGATGGAGCGGATGCTCGCCTCCGTCACCCGCGACGAGGTGGGCGGATTCATCATCTCCACCGGCTCGCCCGGCGCCACGGCGGCCAAGCTGAACGCCGCCCAGGCCCGCGCACCCGTGCCGCTGCTCATCGTTTCGGACCTGGAGACCGGGCCCGGCGTGCGCCTTACCCCCGGCGGCACGCGCATGCCGCCGGCCATGGCGTTCGGCGCGGCGGGGGACACGGCGCTGGCGCGCGAGGCCGGGCGCGTCACCGGGCTGGAGGCGCGCGCGGTGGGGATCCAGATGACGCTGGGGCCCATCATGGACGTGAACGGGAATCCGCGGAACCCCATCATCAACATCCGCTCGTTCGGCGAGTCGCCCGACGCCGTGGCACGCCTGTCCGCCGCGTGGGTGGCCGGCGCGCGGCAGGGCGACCTGCTCACCGTGGGCAAGCACTACCCGGGGCACGGCGACACGCACGCGGACTCGCACGTGGGGCTGGTAAGCATTGACGCGGACGCGGCGCGGCTGCGGCGGGTGGAGTTCGTGCCGTTCGAGGCGGGGATCCGCGCAGGGATGGACGGCGTGCTGGCGGGGCACATCGCCGCGCCGGGGGTGGAGGGGGCGAACGCGCCGCCCGCGTCGCAGTCCCCCCGCCTGGTGCAGCAGATGCTGCGCGGGGAGTTGAACTTTCGCGGGATCGTGTTCACGGACGCGCTGAACATGCAGGGGGCCACGCAGGGCATCAGCGTCACCGAGGCGAGCATCCGCTCGCTGCTGGCGGGCGCCGACGCGCTGCTGCAGCCGCCGGAGCACACCGCGGTGATCGACGGGATCGTCGCCGCGGTGGAGTCCGGGCGCATCCCCCGCGCGCGCATTGACGAGGCGGCGCGGCGCGTGCTGACGGCCAAGGCCGCCGCCGGGCTGCACCGTGCGGCCCGGGTGGACCCCGCCGCGGCCGAGTCCGTCACCGGCGCGGCGGCGCACGTGGCGCTGGCGGATTCGGTGGCCGCGCGCTCCATGACGCTCGTCCGCAACCGCGGCGGCCTCGTCCCCCTTGCGCGGGGGGCGCGGGTGCTGCACGTCACCTACTCCAACCGCGGCGGCAGCCCGTCGGGGAGCGTGCTGCAGCGCGTGCTGGCGGCGGGCACGGCGGGCTCGGAATTCGTGCGCGTGGGCGCATCCACCCCGGCATCCACCTTTGCGCGGCTGACGGCGCGCGCGGCGCAGGCGGACGTTGTGGTGGTGAGCGTGGCGGTGGTGCCGGTGCAGTACCAGGGGCTGGGGCTTTCGGGCGGGTTCGGGCCGTGGGTGCAGTCGGTAGCGGCGTCTGGGCGCAAGGTGATCGTGGTGTCGCTGGGAAGCCCGTACCTGTTGGACGCCTTTCCCGCCGTCCCCGGGTATCTGCTGGCGTGGGACGTGGGCGAATCCGCCGAAAGCGCGGCGGGCCGATCGCTGCTGGGGCAGGCGGGGACGCCCGGGCACCTTCCCGTGTCGCTTCCGCCGCATCACCGGCTGGGCGAGGGGATCGTGCTGGGGCAATGAAGCAGGGAATAGGGAATAGGGAATAGGGAATAGGAACAGAGGCCCCTCGGAGCCCCGACTCGTAGGTTTTGCCGCGACTCCGCGAGTGTCCGCTTCTGCCGCCCTCCGGACCGCAGTGAGAGACGCGGTTATTACACTCAGGGATACGAAAAAGCCCCGCCGAGGAACGGAATCCTCGGCGGGGCTTCGTGCTTTGGGAAGCGCGCGTGGTTACTCGGCGCTGGCCAGCTGGTCCAGGCTGCCCAGGTCGCCGTTGGCCCACGGGTCCTGGCGCATCCAGGTGCGGTCCAGCGGGCTGAACAGGAACACCAGGCCGCCGTTGGCGATCTTGGGCAGCAGGCGCTGGGCGCGCGCCGGCTCCACCGCCGGGCAGCCCTCGCTGCGGCCGGCACGCGACGCCGTCACGTACGGGGCGCCGTGCGCCACCACGCCGCGCGCGCGGGCCTTGCTGTTGTACGAGCCCGACAGCCCCTTCAGGCGCAGCCCCACCGACGAGTAGCGGCGGCCGCCCGTCTTGCCGGTGAACCGGTACGTCTCCTGGGCCAGGTACAGCCCCAGCGACGTGGCGTTGCTGCCGTTGCGGTTGCTGAAGCGCGACGGGCGGCCCTCGCTGGGCGCGGCGCTGCCGCGGCCGTGCGCCACCATGAACGGCCCCTCCACCACCTTGAGCTGCTGCATGTCGAACACGTAGCCGCGCGGCGTGCGGCTGTCCAGGCCGTAGTCCACAAAGTACAGGTACGGCTTGCGCACCTCGTCCGGGTGGGCCGTCTTGTAGCTGTAGTATGCCTGCACGGCCAGCGTGAGCGCGTTGGGGTCGCTCTGGCGCTTGACGCCGCGGGCCAGCGTGTTGACGGCGGACTGCACCTTGGTGAGGCGGGCGCCGCTTTCCACGCCCACGCCGTTCAGCACGGCGCGCGCGGCCTGCAGAGCCATGGGCTGCGGAACGGCGGCGGGAGCCTGCGCAACCGGGGCCGCCTTGGCGCTCATGTGCGCCGCCGGGGAGGCAACCGGGTGCGGACGCGCCGCTTCGTTCGCCAGGGCGCCGGTCACGCCGACGGTCAGGGCGGCGGCGGCGATCATCAGCAGGTTGTCACGCTTCATTGTCGCGGTTCCCTTTCGCGGAACCGGCCGTGCGGGCCCGGTTTCCGATTCAGTTCGCAAGCGCGTACGCCCCCGCACGCAAGGTCTCAGGGGCGCCAGATTGAGAAACGGTGGCGGGCCGGGGCCCGCGCGAAAGCAGGTGTCGCGAATGCGCCATCCATCGAGCGCCGTCGCGGCCCGCGCCGCATGTCATCGTGTTGTTTCGTTGTGCCTATAATCTAGGCGATCCCTAAGTATATGTCAATCCGCAGGATGCGCTGGTTCCCGGATCCGTTGCGACTGTGGGGTCGGGAGATGGATACGGAAAGGCCGCCCGGCTCCTGCGGCGAGCGGCCCCGTTCCCCAAGGCGGTTGCGGCGGATCAGCGCTACGCCACAACCCCGGCCATCGCCGCGTGCTCCGCGACTGCGTACCGGACATGCGCGATGCGGTCGTACTCGGCGCGGCGGCTTTCCAGGTCCAATTCCCGCCCGGTGATGTCGCAGGCCATGTAGAACGGCTCGTTGTGATACAGGATATCGGCGTCGTAGCCGGCGGGCGGTTCGTCGTGGGCGGACGGTGTCTCCAGCCGCGTCCGCAAGGAAGCGGCGGCCCTTTCCGCGGCCAACGTATCCATCCCGTGAAAATGTCGCAGGCAATCGGCGACGATCGCCCAGAAAGCGTCCTTCAGCGGTTCGATGTCCAAGTGATCGTTCTCCGGCCTGAGTTCAGCACGTCCTGCGCGGCGCGCGTATGAAAGCTGATCTGGTCAACGCCCTGGATCGTAAGACGCTGCTGGCACAGAAAGGCCACAGGCCCCGCAACCGCGTCATACATGCCATCCGCGCGTCCCGGAAAGCCATGACGGCCTCCTCCGGTGCGGCAGTGGACGACCAGGCTCCAGAAGTCTTCCGCGTCAAAGTCCCCGCGCACGAACGGGAGCGTCGCCAACGTTCCGAATCGCTCCCGGTCGACGTCGAACGCAACGACGGCCGCCTGCCCCGCCCGGGTTCCCTGTGCGCGCTGATAGGCCCAACTCTTTGCCTGGCGCGCCAGCGTGGTCGTGTAGAACCCGGCACCGAAGTCCGTTCGTGTTCTGCCTCGCCGTATGTCCACCCCGGCGGCGACGATCTCCTCCGCGTCGCTCAGGACGGTTCCATGGTACAATCTGATCGGGGCATGGGTCCACGGCGGCGGTGGAAAAAGCATGGTCCGGGGTCGGGGTAACAGGGGCGAACACGGGACGACCTCAAGCTCACCAGACGCAGTTTACGGCGAAATGTGGTCCAAAGAGGACATCCGGTGCGGCACGGCCGGTCACGGAGGTGCTCTCCGGGCGGGGGACAGCCCAGGGCTTGCGCGCGTTCGGCAAAAAGGGATCACCTGCGCGATTGGTTGCAGCGCGCTCAGGAAGTACCGCGCCCCGCTAGGCCGCCGCACGCGTGCGCCAAGCCGCGCCAACACTGTAGCCGCCCCTCCATCATCCGCGAACGAACAGGCGGGCCGCTCTCCCCTCGGAGAACGGCCCGCCTTTCATCCATCCAACGCACTCACGCACCCAGCACTCACGCACTCAGTACTCCGCACGTCTTCCCCTACAGCGGAATATTCGCATGCTTCTTGGGCGGATTGTTGTCCCGCTTGTTCTGCAGCATGTCGAACGCGCTGATGACGCGGGCGCGGGTTTCGCGCGGATCGATCACGTCGTCCACGTAGCCGCGCGCGGCCGCGGCGAACGGGTTGGCGAAGCGCTGCTCGTAGTCCGCCTGCTTGGCCGCCGCTTCCGCCGCCGGGTCCGCCGCGCCGCTGATCTCGCGGCGGTACAGGATCTCCACCGCGCCCTTGGCCCCCATCACCGCGATTTCGGCCGTGGGCCACGCGTAGTTGATGTCGCCGCGGATGTGCTTGCTGCTCATGACGTCGTACGCGCCGCCGTACGCCTTGCGGGTGATGATGGTCACCTTGGGCACCGTGGCCTCGCAGAAGGCGAACAGCAGCTTGGCGCCGTGGCGGATGATGCCGCCGTGCTCCTGCGTAACGCCGGGAAGGAAGCCGGGCACGTCCTCGAACGTGAGCAGCGGGATGTTGAAACAGTCGCAGAACCGCACGAAGCGCGCGGCCTTTACCGAGGCGTCGATGTCCAGCACTCCGGCCAGCACGGCCGGCTGGTTGGCCACGATCCCCACGCTGTGCCCGCCCACGTGCGCAAAGCCGACCAGGATGTTCCCCGCAAAGTCCGCGTGCACCTCGTAGAACTCGCCGTCATCCACCACGCGGCGGATGACGTCGTGCATGTCGTACGGCTTGTTGGGATGGTCGGGCACCAGGTCCAGCAGCTCCTCGTCCGCCCGGTCGAACGGGTCGTCCGTGGGCTTGCGGGGCGCGTCGTCGGCGTTGTTGCTGGGGATGAACTCGAACAGGTGGCGAATGCGGTGCAGGCACTCCACCTCGCTCTTGACGGCAAAGTGCGCTACGCCGCTCCTGGCCGCGTGCGTGGCCGCGCCGCCCAACTCCTCCATGGTGACGTCCTCGTGCGTCACCGTCTTTACCACGTTGGGCCCCGTGACGAACATGTAGCTGGAGCCCTGCACCATGTAGATGAAGTCGGTGATGGCCGGGCTGTACACCGCGCCGCCCGCGCACGGCCCCAGGATGGCCGAAATCTGCGGCACCACGCCGGACGCCAGGGTGTTGCGAAGGAAGATGTCGGCGTAGCCGCCCAGCGACACCACGCCTTCCTGGATGCGCGCGCCGCCGCTGTCGTTGAGCCCGATGACGGGCGCCCCGTTGCGGATGGCCAGGTCCATGATCTTGACGATCTTTTCCGCGTGCGCCTCGCTGAGCGAGCCGCCAAAGACGGTGAAGTCCTGCGAAAAGACGTAGACCAGGCGCCCCAGAATGGTGCCGTACCCGGTAACGACGCCGTCGCCCAGGTACCGCTCGTTTTCCAGCCCGAAGCCGCTGGCGCGGTGGACCACGAACCGGTCCAGTTCCACGAACGAGCCCTCGTCCAGCAGCACGTCCAGGCGCTCGCGCGCGGTCAGCTTGCCGCGCTCGTGCTGGGCCTTGATGCGCTTTTCGCCGCCGCCCAGCTCCGCCTGCCGGCGCAGCTCTTCCAGCTTCTCCAGCTTTTCCCGCATCGACATAGTGGACGCGCCGCCCGTGCTCTGCTGGTGAACGTGCCACGAACCCGTGCCCCGGGTCCGGAAAGGCGGCCAATCTAACAGCCCGCGCGCCATCCCGCACGCATTCCGGAAAACGCAGGAAGGGCGGCTCAGCCGGCCGCCCTCCTCCATCACCCCCGGACGTGCGTGCCGTGGGCGCGGCTCCGCCCGGCCGTCAGCCCGGAAGCAGCGCCTGCACGGCGGCCCACCCCGCCGTCGCCGCCGCGGCCCCCAGCGTGGCGAACAGCAGGAGCGAGCCCGCCAGGGCGCCCATCCCGTACCGCGTCAAGCGAAGGTCCTGGTTGGTCCACCCCAGGACAAAGAGGATGATGCCGGCCGCGGGAAGGGTGTTGGTGAGCGGGAGGAGCGGCACGGGAACGGCCAGCAGCAGCGCGCCCGCGAGGACGCCCGCCCCGCAGAGCCGCCGCCCCGCGGTTCCCCGCACCCACGGCGACCTGCGTGCGCCGCGCCCGCGGTCGGCCCAGTGCGACACGCGCTGCAGCATGGCGACCATCACCGTGTGGACGGAGCGCGGGACCTGCACGCGCAGAAGCCGCTCGGGAACGGGCGCGTCGTCGCGGCGGCGCAGCATCCGCACGCCTAGGAGCGCAATGAGCAGGCTGGCCGGGGTGGTGATGGGCCCCAGGCTTACGGGAGACAGAAAAGGGAGGGCCAGCAGTGCCGCGCCCAGCGCCGTCTGCCGCGTGCCCAGCGGGCGCAGCAGGTCGCGCAGGGTGGCGCGCCCGGCAGTCTCGTACGCCCGCTCCATCTCCATCAGCGCGTGGCGCAGCAGCGCGCCGGTGCCGCGGGGGCGCGGTGGTTCGGGCCTTTCGGAATCCATGTCGATCACGGGACGGGGGCACGCACGTGCGCAGGTCGCGCTCTTCCGACGGGCAAGCCTAACGCCCCGTTCCGATAAGCACAAATACGGGTTTCGGCTGCGACTCATCCACCCAGGTTATGGATCGCGGAGCCGCGGCCGTCCCGCTGGTAGCGCAAAGCGGAGCGGGGCGAGCCGTCGTCGGCCCGCCCCGCGTTCCACTCACCCGCTCACGGCGGAACAAGGGATGGGTGCTGAAGGCCATCCCGGGAGCCACGTGGTACAGCACTCAGGGACACGCGCTCAGCCCGGTGATGCGGTCGTGCCCGAAGCACCCATGGGACTGCCACTGAATGGGGAGTTCCACCCAGACGGCGACCGGGCGGCCGTTCAGCCGTGCCGGCCTCCACCGAAGCCGGCTCACGGAAAGGATGGTGGCTTCGTTGAAGGCAGGGTCCGTGCTCTGCAGAACGGTGATCCCGCTCGATGTGCCATTCGTTCCCACGACGAACCGCACCCGCACCAGCCCGGAGGTGCCCGCGTTCCGCAGCGCGGTGGGGTAGGTCTTCTCCAGCGAGTCCATCAGGTCGCGCACATTCACCGGCTCGGGCGGCGTTTCGGCGGCGGCGAGTTCCAGCACGCCGGGGGTGGCGGACCCGCCTGGCGCCGGCGCCTCCTCCGGTGCCGGAGCCTGCCACACCACGGGCAGTTCCACGCGGACGTTCACCGGCTGGTCGTTCAGTTCCGCGGGGCTGAAGCGGAGCGTCTGCACGGCGGCCAGCGTGGGCGCGTTGAACGCGGTGTCGGCGGATTCCAGCACGCGGGGTTCACGCGGCACGCCGTCCGCGCCCACGACCATCGACACGCGCACGGTTCCCGACACCCCCGCGGCCTTGAGCGCGGTCGGATACGTGGCCTGCAGCGCGGCCGCCATCTCCGCCGCGTTCAGCGGGCGCGGCGCGACTTCCACGCCGCGCAGCTCGTACACCTGGCCCGCGGGCGCCTGCTACGCGGCGGCGGGGGCAAAGGCGAACGCACCCGCGCAGGCGGCGGTCCGCACGATCCGCTTGATCATGGGGCGAAGAGCACGGGGGACGGGGAGGATCATCACTGCGCCACCATCCACTGAATGGGGACGTCGAACTGCACGGGAACGGGGCGCCCGTTCAGCTGCGCCGGGCGAAACCGCGTATCCTTGAGCACGGCCGCGGTCGCTTCGGCAAAGCGTTCGTCCGTGTTGGTCACAATGGAGATCGCGCGCGGAATCCCGTCGACGCCGATGTGCATGCGAACGAGCACGTAGGCCTGCACACCCTCGCGGCGGGCGTCGGCAGGGTAGGCCCGCTCCATGGCACGCATCAGCGCGTGCTGGTTCAAAAGGCGCGGCTGTTCCGTCACGTCCTGCAGGGGAACCACCTTCATGGTGTCGGCTTCCATCGCTGCGGCCCTGGCGTACGCGGCGGCCACCGCCTCGGGCGCGGGGTCGGCCTGCCAGACCACGGGAAGGTCCACGCGAACGTCCACCGCCTGGCTGTCCACCAGGGCGGGAGAAAACCGCAGGATGCGCACGGCGGCCAGCGTCGGCGCATCAAACGCGGAATCCGCCGACGAGATGACCGTGAGGTCGCGGGGAGCCCCGTCGATGCCGACGATCATGGACACGCGCACGGTTCCCGACACGCCCGCGGCCTTGAGCGACTCCGGATAGC
>NZ_DASVTX010000010.1:0-29334 GCF_036387355.1 Longimicrobium sp. | reverse complement strand
ACCTCCCTTCGCGCCACGGTCGTGCTGCTGGCGCTCGCCTGCGCCGCCCTCCTGCTGCGCCGCGCATCCGCCAACGTCCGCGCGGCGGTGTGGGCGGCGGCGCTGCTCGCGCTGCTTCCCCTCCCCGCCCTGCGCGGCGTTCCGCTGGCGTGGAGCGCGCACGTGGTGCCCGCCGCGCTGGCCCGGCCGATGGTGGCGATCGGGGGGACGATGGTCGCGCAGATCTGGCCCGGCGCCGCCCGCACCCCGTGGACCTCGGTGCTGGGGATGGTCTGGCTCGCCGGCGCCGCGCTCGTCCTCCTGCGCCTGGCGTGGGGATGGACGGCGCTCGCCCTCGCCGCGCGGCGTGCACGGCCGGTGGCGGATGCGGACTGGATCGGGATGGCGGATGAGGCGGCCCGCGCGCTGGGAGTGCGGCGCCGGGTGCGACTGCTGCGCGCGCCGGGGATGGAGGTGCCGCTCACCTGGGGAACGCTGCGGCCCGCCATCGTCCTTCCCGCGGACGCGGACACGTGGCCGGCCGCGCACCGCCGGGCCGTGCTGCTGCACGAGATGGCGCACGTGCGCCGGCTGGACTGCCTGCTCGCCCTCTTTGCCCACCTGACCTGCGCGGCGTGGTGGTTTCACCCCGGCGCGTGGTGGGCCGCGCACCGCCTGCGGATCGAGCGCGAGAGGGCCTGCGACGAGCGCGTGCTGCTGGCCGGCGTGCGTCCGTCGGACTACGCGGAGTGCCTGCTGCGCATCGCGGACCGGCTGCACACCGCGCGGGGGATGGGACCCGCCATTGTGGCCGCCGGGCTGCTGCGCCGCTCGCAGCTTCGCGCCCGGCTGCGCACCATCCTGGATCCGCGCCAGCCGCCCCGCCGCGCGCCCCGGGGCGCCGTGCCCGCCGTTGCGCTCGCGTCCGTGGCGCTGGTGCTGGCGGTCGGGACGGTGCGGCTGAGCCCCCGGCCGGACGTGCAGTGGCGCGCACTGGGCTCGGCGGACTGGACGACGCGCGCCAGCGCCGCGGAAAGCATCGCGCGCTTTGGCGACGCGGCGTCCGTCGCGGCGCTGCACCGGGCCATGCGCGCGGAGCCGGAGGTGCGCGTACGGGCTATGGCGCGCTTTGGCGCGGGGCTCCGCGATCCGCGTTGGGCGGAACGCGGCGCCCCCGGCTGGCCGGGCCGCTGCTTCACCCCCGGCTGTTCATCGACCGAAGTTCCCCGCTGACCGGTATGCCGCTCGCCGCCGGCCGATCGACGGCCGGCTTTCTTCACGCTCACAGGAGCCAAAATTTTGGCACATACACCCGTCCCCCGGAGCCTGCCCATGATCCGCTCGTCCGTCACGCGCATGGCGTTCGCCGCCGCGCTGCTCGCGCCCGCCTCACTCCCCGCGCAGGGGCCGGAGGGGCCGCTCTGGGATTCGTACCGCCGCGCCGCGGAGGTGGTGCGCCTGGCCGCCGAGGCGCACGGCGGCGTGGAGGCCGTCCGGGGGCTGAACGCCGCCAGCTTTCGCTGGGAAGGCCAGGACTACGCGCCCACGCAGGGCCGCATCCCCTCCGTTTCATGGGACACGGCCGGGAACGCGCGCGCGGCCATGCTCGACGTGCGGATCGACTACGCCCGCTCGCGCTTTGTGACGGACCGCGAGGCGCGCTTTGGCGGAGGATACCTGAACGCCTCGCGCCTGGCGGGAAACGGGCGTGAGTTCCTGTCCTACAACCCCGCGGCGGAGCGCGGGATGGGCGGCGTCACCTTCAGCCGCGACACGACCGGGACGACGGCGCGGCGCTTTCTCGCGTCCGCCGGGCTGAACCTGCCGGTGCTGGCCATCCGCGCGGCGATGGGTCGCGCCTCCACGCTTCGGCACCTGGGGACGGTGGAGCGCGGCGGGCGGCGGGAAGAGGCGGTAGCGTTCAGCACGGCGGAGGGTGACCCCGTGACGCTGTACTTCGACGCGGAAACGCACCTGCTCACCCGGCGCGAGGAAATGGGCGCGGGCTCGCTGGGCGACGAGGTGGACGCCACGATCTACAGCGACTACGCCACGATGGACGGATTCCGGGTGCCGCGTGCGCTGGAACTGCGGTGGAACGGCGTGCTGACGGGGCGCCAGCGGCTGGCGCACTTCCGCGCGTCCGCAGACCTGCCGGACTCGCTGTTCGCCGTCCCCGCGGGCTACACGGCGGCCGTTCCTCCCGCGCCGCTCGGCTCGGTGCGGCTCTCGGAACGCGTCGCCTACATAGAGCGGATCAACGGTTCGTACCGCTCGCTGGTGGTGGATACGGACGAAGGGCTGCTGGTGGTGGATGCGCCGCTCTCCGCGGAGTTCAGCGAAGCGGCCATCCGCGAGATCGAAAAGGTGTTCCCCGGCCGTCCCTTCCGCTGGCTGGTGCTGACGCACCACCACGGCGACCACATCGGCGGCGTGCAGGCGTACGTGGCGCGCGGCGCGACGGTGCTGGCGGCGGCGGGAAGCGAGCCGTACCTGCGCCGGATGACGAGGATCACGCGCGGCTTCGGCCGCATCGGCGGGCAGGCGGCGGCGGTCGCGGAGCCGCGCATTGAAGGGGTGACGGGGCGGCGGTCGTTCCCGGCGGGCGGGTCGCGCGTGGAGGTGATCAACGTGGGGCCCACGTCGCACGCGGCGGCCATGCTGGCCGTCTACGTTCCGTCGGAGCGCCTGCTGTTTCAGGGCGACCTGCTGCGCATCAACGAGGGGAGCGGCCCAGTCATGTCGCCGGAGGCCACGCGCGACCTGGACGCAATCATCCGCCGCTTTCGCCTCGACGTTGCGAACATCGGCGCCGTGCACGGGATGAACGGCACGATGGATGACCTGCGCGCGGCCCTGCGCAAGGCCGAAACGCTGCGTTGACACTGCGCAGGCGGGCGACTGAAGTCGCGGCAACAACGGCGCGAAGTCCGCCTGCGCGGACTGCATCGGCTGCATCGTCGCGGGCCGTGAGAACCGGCGCGCCGGCCTGTCCAGAGCGAATGAATTCGCCGCTGGAAAGCACGAAGTCCGCCTGCGCGGACTGCATCGGCTGCATCGGCTGCATCGTGCGAACGGCGGGCGTCGGCGTGTCCGTCCGCACGGGAACGTAGATGATCGCTCACCACCTCCGGGCAGGTGAGCGATCACTAGTACCTGGCTGATCGTTGCTGATGGCACCAAACCTCACCGTTCCGCCCTATCCGAGAGTTGTGCGTCAAGGCCAATCCCCAACGCGGAAAGCGTTCGCAACATCAGCGACACTTCCAGGCGCTCGCCCCCGCGTTCCAGCGCGGCCACCCACTGCCGGGTGCATCCGACGCGTTCGGCTACCTGTTGCAGAGACAGACCCAGCCGCTTGCGCTCCGTGCGCACCAGCAACCCGATCTCGAATCGTATGCACTCTCTTTCGTAGATCCTCGATGAAAAGCCGATCTGGGCATGTTAGCGATCGCTGACATGTGAGCTTATGTCAACGATCGCTAACACATCCAAAGATAGCGATCGCGGCTGTGGTGGCTGCCTGTGGAACGTGGGGAGTGTGCGGACGTGCGGCAGCGCGGAAGCCGTGGAGCGTAGACGTGGGGTGGCCCGGTTCCAGAGCGGCAGACGAGACCGGGGCGATGATCCGGCGGATGACCCATTCATGCGCGGGAGGCGGAGGGGTACTGTTTCCGCGCCAAAGGCGAAACCCGCGGCGGCCGGGTTCCGTCGTAGGAAGGGGAGCAGGTCTGACATCCGCACCGGAGCCGATCCCGTGAAGAAACTCGCCGCCGCCGCCGGGCTGGGACTCATCTCCCTGTTCATGCTCGCGGGATTCCTGAACACCACCACCGCGGCTTCCACCGGCGCCATCATCGCGGCGCTGGCGCTCACCGTGGTGCTGCCGGCGGTGAGCGCGCTGCTGCTGGTGCGCAGCCATCTCCAGGACAGGAGCCGCGTTCACGGCCACAAGGCGGCACTCCGCCGCAACGCCACCGAGGCCGAGCTGATGCGCCTGGCCCAGCGCAGCGGCGGCAAGCTGATGGCGCTGGAGGCGGGATTGTCGCTGCACCTGTCCGAGGACGTGGTGCGCGACACGCTGGACGGCATGGTGGCCCGGGGCCGCGCGGAGCTGGAGGTGACGGACGGCGGGCACCTGGTGTACGCCTTTCCCGGCCTGCGCCAGCTTGCGGACAAACGCACCGCCCGGGGGATCCTCGATGACTGACACGCTCACCCGGCTCGCCTGCCCCGCCTGCCTGGGCGTGGTGCTGCAGAAGGTGCCCGTCCGGCCCGGCCTGCACATCGACCACTGCCCGCGTTGCGGCGGGAACTGGATTCTGGACGTGGACGCTCCCCGGCTGGTGGCCGTTCCGGAGGCGGCCGCGTGCGCCGCGCTGGGCGGACGGTCGGAATCCAGCTATCTGTGCCATGGCTGCCAGGCGCCGCTCAAGCGCAACGCGCCGCGATGCAAGGGCTGCGGTTTTCCCAACGTGCTGCAGTGCCCCGGCTGCGGCACCGCCATGAGCCGCAAGCAGAGCGGGGGCGTGACGCTGGACGTGTGCGGCCCGTGCCGGGGCGTGTGGCTGGACCACGCCGAACTGGTGACGCTCTGGACCGCGGCCATCCACGCCGCGGTGGGCACCCGCAGCGCCGGGGGAGTGATGGAGCTGGGGCTGCACGGGGCCGACGCCCTGTTCGAGGTCCTGTGGTACGCGCCGGACCTCGCCGTTTCCGCCGTGGAAGTCACCGGGCACGCCGTGTCCGCGGGGTGGGAGGCCGCCTCAGTCCTTCCCGAGATCGTGGCGGAGGCGCCGGGAGTGCTCCTGTGGCTGCTGGAAGCCGCGGGAGACGCGGCCGGGGCCGTCTTCGGCCTGATCGCCGAAATTCTGGGCTCGCTGGACTTCTGATCCGCGCGGCCCGGCCAGGGCGGGTGGTGGATGAACGGCGTGCGTGCCGTTATCTTCCCCGGCTGCATCCCCTTCCGCAGATCAGACCGACCGACATCGTGATCCGAATTCATGGACGGGCGCGCGCCGCGGCGTGCGCCTTTTGCGCTGCATGCCTGTGCATCGCCTCCGCCGGCGCGCAGGCGCCCGCGCGCAAGCAGCACCAGGCCGTGCGCATCGGCGGCGCCGCGCCGCAGGTGGACGGCCGGCTTGACGACGCCGCCTGGGCCGCCGCGCCCGTGATGTCGGACTTTGTGCAGAAGGAGCCGGTGGAGGGCGCCGCGCCCGTGGACCGCACCGAAGTGCGCTTCCTGTACGACGACGACGCGCTGTACGTCGGCGCGCGCATGTACGCCCGCGACCCGCGCTCCATGACCGCGCCCATCAGCCGCCGCGACAACGGCGGGCAGGCGGAGCGCCTCCTCGTGTCGCTCGACACGTATCTGGACCGGCGCACGGCCTACACCTTTGGCGTCACCGCCGCGGGGGTGCGGCTGGACTACTATCACGGCGACGACCAGCAGTACAACCGCGACGCTTCCTTCAACCCCGTCTGGTCCGCCCAGGCGCGGATGGACAGCGCGGGGTGGACGGCGGAAATGCGCATCCCCTTCAGCCAGCTCCGCTTCAACGATCTCCCCGTGCAGCTGTGGGGGATCAATCTGAACCGCTACGTCCCCTCCCGCGAAGAGGACGTGTACTGGATCGCCGTTCCCCGCGGCGTGGAGGCGTGGAGCTCGCGCTTTGGCGAGCTGACGGGAATCCGCGGGGTGCGGCCCTCGCGCCGCATTGAGCTGGTGCCGTACGTGGCGGCGGAGGGAACGCGCCGCGGCCAGGTGGACGCGGACGACCCGTTCGCACGCGCGCGTTCGGGCACGGTGCGCGCCGGCGGCGACGCCCGCATCGGGCTGGGGAGCAGCCTTACGCTGGAGGCCACGCTGAACCCGGACTTCGGCCAGGTGGAGGCGGACCCGGCGGAGGTGAACCTGAGCGCGTTTGAGACGTTCTTCGCCGAGCGGCGCCCCTTCTTTACGGAGGGGAGCCGCTACCTGGCGGCGGACGGCCCTCGCTACTTCTACTCCCGCCGCATCGGCGCGGCGCCGCGTGCCCGGGTGGACGCCGACTACGTGGACGAGCCGCGCAACTCCACCATTCTGGGCGCCGCCAAGCTGACCGGGCGCACGCAGCGCGGCCTGTCGCTCGGCGCGCTGGCCGCGGTGACGGACGAGGCGAACGCGCGCTTCGTGAACGAGGACGGAGAGATCCGCTCCGTGCGCCTGGCGCCCCGCACGGCGTGGGGCGTGGTGCGCGCGGCGCAGGAGTTCGGCGCCAACGCGTCGGTGGCGGGCATCAACTTCTCCGCCGTGCAGCGCGGGACGGAAGCGGGCGGGCTGGACGCCGCGTGGCTGCCGCGCACCGCCGTGAGCGGCGGCGCCGACTGGAAGCTGCGCCTGCGCGGCGGCGACTACGAGGTCGGCGGGTTCGTGGGCGGCAGCATGCTGCGCGGCGACACCGCCGCCATCCGCCGCGTGCAGTCCGCCCCCGCGCACTTCTTTCAGCGGCCGGACCGCGACTACGCCGTGCTGGACCCCGCCCGCACCGGGCTGAACGGCTACACCGCGGGCGTTTCGCTGGAGCGCAGGAACGCGCGCCACTGGCTGTGGGGCGTGGGGGTGAGCGCCATCTCCCCCGGCTTTGACGTCAACGAGACGGGCCGCATGCAGGTGGCCGACTACTCCACGGCGGACGGCGAGATCGTGTACCGCGAAACGCAGCCTTCCGGCGCGCACCGCGGCTACGAGATCGAGCTGGAGACGGAGAACGGGTGGGACTACCAGGGGCTGCGCCGCCACGGCAACGTGTCGCTGGGCGGCGGGGTGACGTGGGCCAACTACTGGCACACGCAGGGCGGCGTGCGGATGGAGATGCGCCGGCTGGACGCCTCGGCCACGCGCGGCGGGCCGCGGCTGGGCTTCGGCCGCGCGGTGGTCGCGGACCTGGGCGTGCGCGGGCCGCAGACCTCGCTGGTGCGCTGGTCCGCGGGCGCCAAGGCGGGGCGCGACGCGCAGGGCGGCCGCGAGTGGGGGGTGGAAACGTCGGCCGCCATGAACCCCGGGCCCAACTGGCAGATCGCGCTGGAGCCGTACTACGAGCGCGACCGAGAGGCGCGGCAGTACGTGGCGCGGCTGGCCGGCGGGCCGGAGGCGACGCAGGGCGTTCGCTACGTCTTTTCCGCCATCGACCGCAGCACTCTGGCCGCGCCGGTGCGCATCTCCTACACCGTCACGCCGGACCTGTCGGTGGAAGTCTACGCCGAGCCCTTTGCCGCCAGCGGCCGGTACTCGCGCTTCGGGCAGGTGCCGCGGGGGCGCAGCTTCACCCTGGATCCGCTGGACGATACGGAGATCGTGGCGTGCCGGACGGCGGAGGCGGAGCCGTGCTCGCCGGGGGCCCACGTCTTCCTTGCCGGCGACGAGCCGGAGACCATCGCCCGCGACTTCAACGTGCGCTCGCTGCGCAGCAACACGGTGCTGCGGTGGGAGTGGCGGCCCGGGAGCACGCTCTTTCTGGTGTGGCAGCAGGACCGCTCGTCGGCGCTGCCGTACGGCGACGCGGTGGGCCCGCGCGCGCTGGGCGACCTGTTCGAGGTGCCGGGTAACAACTTTGTGGCGCTCAAGATGACGTACTGGCTGCCCGTGCGCTGAGCCGCGCGCGGGAGCCCGCGCCGCCGCCCGCGTTGAGCATGGGCGGCGGACGTGTTAGATTGCAGGGTTGAACACGAACTCGTACAACGACTTCCATGAGCGGCACGTTGAGCGAAGAGGTCCGCCGGCGGCGGACCTTTGCCATTATCAGCCACCCCGACGCGGGCAAGACGACCCTGACCGAAAAGCTGCTCCTGTACGGGGGAGCGATTCACCTGGCGGGGAGCGTCAAGGCGCGGCGCGCGGCGCGGCACGCCACCTCGGACTGGATGCAGATGGAGCAGGAGCGCGGGATCAGCGTGACCTCCAGCGTGCTGCAGTTCGACTACCTGGGCAAGTCCATCAACCTGCTGGACACCCCCGGCCACCAGGACTTCAGCGAGGACACCTACCGCACGCTGATGGCCGCGGACAGCGCCGTGATGCTGCTGGACAACCGCAAGGGGGTCGAGGAGCAGACGCGCAAGCTGTTCGAGGTGTGCCGGCTGCGAAAGACGCCCGTGTTCACCTTCGTCAACAAGTGCGACCGGCCGGGCGCGCCGGTGCTGCAGCTGATCGACGACGTGGAGCGCGAGCTGGGGATGAAGTGCTATCCCATGATGTGGCCCATCCTGGACGGCGACCGCTTTCTGGGCGTATACGACCGGGTGGACGAGCGCGTGTACCTCTTTGAGCGCGGCGAAGACCACGGCAGCAGCCGGGTGGAAACGCACGAGGGCGCGCTGGACGACGACCACATCCTGGCCGCCCTTCCGGAACGCGCCATCGGGCAGCTTCTGGAAGACCTGGAGCTGCTGGAGATGGCGGGGGCGGAGTTCAGCGAAGAAGCGTTCCTGGCGGGAGAGGTGTCGCCCGTGTTCTTCGGGAGCGCGCTGACCAACTTCGGGCTGGAGCCGTTTCTGCGCCGCTTCCTTCAGCTGGCGCCGGCGCCGGGGCCGCGCGAGTCCAGCACGCGCATGGTGGAGCCGGAGGAGACCGCGTTCACGGGGTTCGTGTTCAAGATCCAGGCGAACATGGACCCCAAGCACCGCGACCGCATCGCCTTTGTGCGCATCTGCTCCGGCCGGTTCGAAGCGGGAATGCAGGTAAAGCACATCCGCAGCGGCAAGCCCATCCGGCTGGCGAGCCCCACGCAGTTCATGGCGCGGGAGCGCACGCTGATTGACGAGGCGTGGCCGGGCGACGTGATCGGCATTCACGACCGCGGCAACCTGCGCATCGGCGACACGCTTTCGGCGGACGGCGACCTGGAGTTCGGCGGAATTCCGCGGTTCTCGCCGGAGCACTTCGCGCGGATCGTCATTGGCGATCCCATGAAGCGCAAGCAGCTGGATACGGGGCTGCAGCAGCTTTCGGAGGAGGGTGCGGCGCAGGTGTTCTACGCCGAGTCGCTCACCGGCCCGGCGCCCATCGTGGGCGCGGTGGGCAAGCTGCAGTTCGACGTGCTGCTGCACCGCCTCGAGCATGAGTACAACGTCAAGGCGCGGCTGGAGCACATGTCGTACACGGGCGCGCGCTGGGTGGATGGGCCCATCCGCGAGATCGAGCGGCTGGCGCACGGGCACGGCCGCATGCTGGTGTACGATGCCAAGCACAAGCCGCTGGTGCTGTTCGACAGCGAGTGGACCATGCGCACCACGGTGGACCGCGAAAAGGACCTCGTCTTTTACGACGTCGCCCCGTGACCGCTGTTTGATCGATGAGAAAAGCCCCGCCGACCGGCGGGGCTTTTCTGTTCTGGTCGACGATCCGGAGTCGGTGATGAAGTCCGGCATAGGCGCGTCCGCCCGTCCAGAGCGAATGATTGCCGATGAAGAGCACCGAGTCCGCCCCGGGGCCGGCCCGAGGATAGTTCTCCGAGCCGGTCCCCGGCGCGTCCGCCCGTCCAGAGCGAATGAATTCGCCGCTGGAAAAGCACGAAGTCCGCCTGCGCGGACTGGGGCGGAGGCATCGGTGCGAAGCCCCCATATCGGTGCGTCCGCCTGCCCAGAGCGAATGAATTCGCCGCTGGGAAAGCACGAAGTCCGCCTTCGCGGACTGGGGCGGAGGCATCGGTGCGAAGCCCCAAAACCGGCGCGTCCGCCTGCCCAGAGCGAATGAATTCGCCGCTGGAAAAGCACGAAATCCGCCTTCGCGGACTGGGGCGGCTGCATCGGTGCGGGGTACACGCATCGGGGGGCGCCTGAGCGGGGCTAACTTGCACCCCGTCAGAGATTTGTCCCTATGAGCGCGTCTGTTGAATCGTGCCCGCCTGACGGGACGGTCATCCTGAGCGGAGCGCTGCACCGGACTTTCCGCGGCTCCGAACTGTGGCGCGGAGTCGAAGGATCTACTATCCACCGAGCCAACCTCGCGACACGCACGCCCGTTCTCGCGGGGACAGCAGATCCTTCGTCGGCGCGAGACTACCGTGTGGACGCAAGTGCCTCCGGCGCCTCCTCAGGATGACAAGCCTATGCGGCGCAACAGGTTGCATCGCCAGACACTCGGAGGCGCAGTCCACCGGCCCGCCCGTCCGAATCCCGAAGCCCTGCCGTCCCCTAGTTGTCATCAAACAACCCCAGCTCTCCCGGCAACGACTTCCGCGCCTTCTTCACACGGGGCGCGGGCGGCGTGGGCTCCAGCAGGAAATCCACCTCAGCATCGGGCGCGTCCAGGCCGCGGTAGCGCACGCGGCTTTCGCGCTTGAGCAGGGCAAGGGCGGCGCGGACCTGCTCCGGCGCCAATCCACTTTCCGCCAAGCTCGCGAGCAGGTCGCGGAACAGGACCAGCGCGCCGCGGTGACGGGCGTGCAGATCGTTCGCGATCGCCTGCAGGTCCGGGCCGCGGGGGCGCGGCTCCGGGGCGGCCGGCAACACGGGGAACAGCTCCAGCACGGGAGATGGCTCCGGCTCCGGCGGCGGCTCCTCTTCGGCCTCCGCGCGGACGCCGACAGTCAGCGCGACCTCTCCGCCCGCGTCCCCGATCGCGCCGTTCAACTCCAGCGGATGCTCGGGGCGCGAGGCAGAAAGCACCACCCGGACGGAATCCTTTCCCGCCTCCAGCAGCTGCGTGCGCACGCTCCGCTCGCCCTCTTCCGTGGCGGAAAGCAGAAGGCGCAACCGCTCCGCCATGGCAGCGAGCGCCGCATCCACCCCGCCCGCCCGCTCCGCCACACGCCACGCCACCAGCCAGGCGTTCCGGTCATCTCCCAGCAACGCGGAGCAGCCCTCCACCACGCGCCGCAGATGGGGCGGATAGTCTGCCAGCGGCCCGGAAAAGCGCGCCTGCTTGCGAAAGTCCTCCTCGGGAACGCGCACCAGCAGGTCCGCCACGGGGAGCGAGGCGAAGCGGTGCAGCGCGGTCCACGGCAGCGCGCGCGCCGTCAGCGGGGCCAGGCGCAGCAGCAGCGGATCGTCCCCGGCCGCGGCGGCGAGCGCAGGGGCGGCGGCGGCGAAGGCGGATTCCATCAAGCCGATCTCGCCGGGCTGCACGGTGGCGGGATCGGTGATGCGCCGGAGGCGGTCCGCCGCGCCGATGCCGGCCAGCGCATCCGCCAGGCGCGCGACCAGGCCGGGATCTTCCTCCACCAGCACGATGCGCATCGGCATCTCCACATCCGCCATCGCGCGAACGGCGGCGACCGCGGCCGGCTGCACGGTGGAGCGGCCGACGAGCGCGGCGCGCTGCAGATCCGCGCCGGCGAACCCATCCACGAACCACGCGGATGCCGTATCATCATCGCCGTCCACCCGCGCCTCGGCCGCGCGGCGCGCCACGCCCCGGGCCCATCGCGCGGCAAACCCGCCGGCGACGGCACTGGAGAACGACTCGAGGTCGGGCGGGCGAAAGGTCACGGCTACCGGTTCAGGTCAGCGGGCGAACGTGCGCACAGGTTACGGGTGAAGAAAAGCCGAAGCAAGGGAGAGGGGCAGGGAGTAGGGAATAGGGAATAGGGAATAAGGAATAGGGAATAGGGAATAGGGAATAGGGGGCCCGGCGCGGCGGAGAACGGGAAGAGTGGTGCCGTTGGTCGGTGCAGGGCAGAGATTCGGGGCGGAGTACGGGTTGTGCGTGGGGTGGAGCGGGCGGATTTCTCCTGAACGGATGATGACGATGACTGATACTTCTTCCGCCACGGCGGGATCGATGCGCGTGGCGGTGACCGGGTCCACCGGACTGATCGGCTCGGCGCTGGTGGAGCGGCTGAAGCGCGACGGGCACACCGTCGTGCGCGTGGTGCGCGGCCGGGCCGGGCCCGGCGACGTGGTGTGGGATCCGCAGGCGGAAACCATCGACGCCGCCGCGCTGGAAGGGGTGGACGCGATCGTTCACCTGGCCGGCGAAAACGTCGGCACGCGGTGGACGGAGGACAAGAAGCGCAGCATCATGGAAAGCCGCGTCAAGGGAACGCGGCTCATCGCCCGCACCGCGGCGCACATGACGCGGCGCCCGAGCGTGTTCGTGCAGGCTGCGGCCACCGGCATCTACGGCGACCGCGGCGACGAGGTGCTGAACGAGGCGTCCGCGGCGGGAAAGGGATTTCTCGCCGACGTGGGGCGCGCGTGGGAAGGCGCCTCGGCGATGGCGGAAGAAGCGGGGATCCGCGTGGTGAAGCTGCGCTTCGGCATCGTGCTGAGCGCAAAGGGCGGCGCGCTCAAGCAGCTTCTGCTCCCCTTTCGCATGGGCGTGGGTGGCCCCGTAGGCAACGGCCGCCAGTGGATGCCCTGGCTGTCGCTGGACGACGCGGTGGAGATGATCATGAGTTCCCTGCGCGACCCGCGCTACCGCGGCGTGCTGAACGCCATCACCGGCAGCGCGCGCAACCAGGACTTCACCCGCGCCCTGGGCCGCGCGGTCAACCGCCCGGCGTTCCTCCCGGCTCCGGGGTTCGCGCTGCGCGCCCTGTTCGGCGAGATGGCGGACGAGGCGCTGCTGGGCAGCCAGCGCGCGGAGCCCGGCCGCCTGCGGGAGCTCGGGTTCACCTATCGCCATCCCACGCTGGACGATGCGCTGCACGCCGCCATCCGCGGCGGCTGACTTCGCCGGCCGGACCCGTTGCCGCGCATCCGTGGCGTAAACGGGCAATGTAAGATTCGCCGGGCGGGCGGCACTGGAGGTTCGAGCAGCACGGCCTCCGCCGCCCACCCACTCCTTCCATGCTCCGCTTGAGCCCCTCCGTTCCCGCCGAAGACGAGCTTGTCCGCGACGTGCGCGGCGGCTCGCTGAACGCGCTCGGCACGCTGTATCAACGCCACTCCCCCGCCGTGTTCGGCGCCGCGTACCGCATCCTGGGCACCCGTCCGGACGCGGAAGACGTAGTGCAGGACGTGTTCGTGGGCCTTCCCCGCGCGCTGGCCGGCTACCAGGAGCGCGGCCGGCTGGAGGCGTGGCTGCGGCGCGTGGCCGTCCGCACCGCGCTCATGCGGCTGCGCGGCCGTGCCCGCCGCCGCGAGGACGCGTTCGACGACCTCCCCGAGCTTGCGTCGCCCGATGGCGAGTCGGCGCTGGACCGCCTGGCGCTGCAGCGCCGGCTGCGGCTGCTCCCCGAGAAGCTGCGCATCGTCCTCGTGCTCAAGGAGATCGAGGGCTACTCGCACGACGAGATCGGCGCCCTGCTGGGCGTCTCGGCCGGCACCTCGGCGGTGCGGCTGTTCCGCGCATGGAAACACCTCCGCTCCGGAGCCGCATCGTGATTCATCCATCCACTTCGCGCCTGCACGGGTACGCCGCGGGCACGCTGAACAACGCCGCGCGCGCGGGCGTGGCCGCCCACCTGGAGCGCTGCGCCGACTGCCGCCGCGCCGTGGCGGACATGCGCGAGTTCCCCGCCGCGCTCACCCGCGCCACAGACGCGGCGCCCTCGCCCGCTGCCTGGGACGCCATCGCGGCGCGCGTTTCCGCCGGGGACGCGGTGCTGCTCCCTGTGGCCTCGACCGAGGCGGTTCCCGTCACGCGCCGCACGCCCTGGCTGCGCATCGCGGCGGGCGTGCTGCTTCTGCTCGCGGGCGCGGCGGCGGCCATCCGCTCCACGCGGGAGGCCGCGGCGGAAGCCAGCGAACTCAGCTTTTCCCCCGCGACCCCCGTCGCGGGCGGGGACGTCGGTGTCGTGTACCGTGCGGGAGCGCTGCTGGCCGGCGCGGACAGCCTGGTGCTGCGCGCACGGCTGCTCACCGCGGCGGGGCGCGGGATGGCCGGGGCGCCCACCGTGCGCCTGGGCACGCTGCGGCGGGACGGGAGCGAGTACCGTGGCCGCTTCGCCTTTCCCGACTCCGCCGTGTACGCGGTGTTCGCGGTGGAGAACGGCGGCGCGTCGCGGGTGGACCACAACGGCGAGCAGTGGGACCTGATGGCGCACGACCGCGCAGGCCGCCCGCTTCCGGACGCGCTGCTGCAGCGTGTGGATGACGTGCAGAGCCGCGACACGCGCCTGATGGAGCAGACCGCGCGGCGGATGACGGAGCTGTATCCGGAGCGCGTGGATGGGTGGATGTGGCTGTTCCACGCGCAGACGGCCAACGCAACCCGCGAGCGGGCGGACAGCGTGACGCGCGAGCACCGCGCGCGGCTGCAGGCGTTTTCCGCACGGCTGCGCGCCCGGAGCGCACGGACGGCGGAAGAGGTGAGCGGCGTGCTGTGGTACGCCGACGCGCTGGACGACTCGGCGGCGGCGCACGAGTGGCGGGATTGGATGTACCGCAACGCGCCGCTGGACGTCACGTCGCGAAGGCACCGCGTCTTTCAGGTGGTGCGTGGCCGCGGGCCCGAGCGGCTGGCGGAACTGGAGCGGATGTGGGAGCCCAGCGGGGACGCGGTCGCGGCGCAGGTGCCGTTCAGCGGGTTTCAGCTCGCGGCGGCGGCGGGTGACGACGAGGCCCTGCTGCGCTGGGGCGACCGTATGGTACGGATAGAACCTCGTTTCATCGCGGTCCTGGCGCGGATGAGCATGACGCGCCCGGCCATCCGCCCCGCCGCGATGGAGCGCACCCGGCTCGCGCTCCGCGACCTGGACGCCGGCGGCGATGACCGGCGTCCGCTCACTGCCACGCGCGCGGAGCACGAACGGTCGAGCGATGGCGCGCGCGGCTTGTTCCTGGGGCTGCTGGGCCGCGCGCTGGCGGAAACCGGCAGCACCCGCGCGGCGCTGGACACGCTCTCGCGCGCCGTGGCGGCCACGTGGGACCCCGCCGTATTCCGCGGCGCGGCGCAGGTGCGGCTGCAGGTGGGCGACACCGCCGGGGCGCTGCCGCTGCTGGCGCGCGTGGCCGCCGACCCGTCCACCGGGGCGGGCTTCGCGGACAGCGCGCGGGCCATGCTCGGGGCGCGCTACGACCGGGCGGGCTGGGCGCGCGAGGTGGCGGCTGGGCACGGGGAGATGCGCGCGCGCGTCATGCGGTCCGCCGTGAACCTGCCGGTGCGTGGCGAGATCCGGCTGCAGCGCCCGGGCGGCGGCGAGCAGACCTTTTCCGCCCGGAGCGACAGTGTAACGGTGGTGGCGTTCTGGTCGCGCTGGTGCATGCCCAGCAAGCAGGATCTCCCCGAACTGCAGCAGATCGCCGCCGAACTGCGGCGCCGCGGCGTGCGCGTCATCACCGTCACGCACGACGAGCCGCCCGCAGCGCTGCGCGAGTTCCTGGCGAGCAACGGGCTGACGTTCCCCGTCTTCTTTGATCCAGACAACGCCGCCCGCCGCGCGCTGCAGAACCAGGGAACGCCCAACTACATCGTCCTGGACCGCACGGGCCGCATCCGCTTTCACACCTACGGAACCGAAGACCTGCTCGCCCAGGCTGACGCCCTGCGCGACGGCGCGGATGCTCCGGTGGATGCGGCCGTGACAAACGCGGACAGGTAGCCGCGCGGGAGCCGTTACAATGCACGCAATCCGGCAGATATCATCCGTTACAATGCTGGCGCGGGTACGTCGACGGGCTGATTTTGCACGCCTTGGAGGAAGCGGCGTAGCTGTCAGAAGTCCCTGCCGCAGAGCCACTTGCGAAGGTCGTCCACTCGCCGCATCGACGGACCGTTACATTCCGGGCCTTTGATCACCGGGTTATCCGTTACAGTGACAATCCTCCATCCGCGCGGCTTGGCGTGACACGCGACGGAGAGCGGTCGGGAGCGGCCCGGCGGCTTGTCCTCCAAATCCTGACATCTCCTTCCATGGCAGCGCGTTAGCTTTGCAGAACGTTGGCGCCGTGGGAATCCGGCGCGCGGAGATCAGGAAACGGAGCGGGACGATGCCGAACAGGATCCGCGTGGTGCTGGCGGACGGCGACGCGGTGCTCCGCGGCAGCCTGCAGGCGCTGCTCGCGCCGCATGACGACGTGGTGGTTGCAGGGCAGGCCGGGACGGCGGACGAGGCGGCGGAAGTGGCGCGGCGGCTTCGCCCCGACGTGGTGGTGCTGGACGTGGCGATGCCCGGCATGGCGGCCGCGGACGCCACCTGCCGCATCGCGGAACTGGTGCTGCACACGCACGTGCTGGTGCTGACGGCGGAGCCCGAAGAGGAATGCCTGATCCCCGTGCTGGAGGCGGGCGCCAGTGGCTTTGTGCGCAAGGCGAGCGCGGAAGATCTGCCGCAGGCCATCCGCACGGTGGCGGCAGGTGAGGTGTTTCTGTACCCCAGCGCCACGCGGGCCCTGCTCAGCCGCTACCAGCAGGCGCGCGAGCCGCAGGACCCCGGCCTGCTGGCGCGGCTGAGCGACCGCGAGCGCGAGGTCCTCACGCTGACCGCCGCCGGCTACAGCAGCGCGGAGGTGGGCAAGAAGCTGTTCCTGAGCCCCAAGACGGTGGACACCTACCGAGCCAGGATGATGCAGAAGCTGGGGCTGAGCCACCGCGCCGACCTCGTGCGCCTCGCGCTGGAGAGCGGGATGCTCAGGTCCGCATAGGTTCGCCCCCCGGACCGGGGCCGTTCGGCTGGCGCGGCGGTTCGGATAAGTGCTACTATGATGGCGGATGTAGCCGTTATCTGCACCTAAAGGGCAACATGTTGCCGATTGAGCTGCGGACGCCGGGGGAGATCGCCCGCTCGCTCGCTGCGCGGGTCCGCGAACTCCGCCTGCAGCGCGGATGGACACAGCAGGAGATGGCGGAGCGCGCCGGGCTCACGCTCGCCACGTACCGCCGCTTCGAGCGGACGGGGCGCATCGCGCTGGACCGCCTTCTGAAGATCGCCGTCATTCTGGACGCCCGATCGGGGTTCGACCAGCTGTTCGCGCTGCCTCCCGCCCGTTCCCTGGCGGAACTCGCCGCGCGGGACCAGGCCAGCCTGCGAGTACGGGGAAGGCGGCGCCGTGCAGACGCTTGAAGTCCGCCTGGACTGGGGCGATCAGCAGACCGTCGTGGGCTCGCTCGCGATGCGCTCGGGGCGCGTCTACTTCGAGTATGCGGATGCCTTCAGGGCGGCGCCTCTCCCCATCTCCCCTTTCAAGCTCCCCGTTCGGCCCGGCGTCTTTGAGCACACGGACCGGGAATTCGCTCCCGTGTTCGGCGCGTTCGACGATTCGCTCCCGGACAGCTGGGGGCTCCTCCTGATGGACCGCGAGTTCAAGCGGCAGGGCCGCAGCCTCGCCACCGTTTCTCCGCTCGACCGGCTGGCCTACATCGGAACCCGCGGGATGGGGGCGCTCACGTATCATCCCTCGAGTGCGGAGGCTGAGGGTGTCGGGGGGGATCTGGACCTCGCCGTTCTGGCGCGCGAAGCGGAGCGCGTTCTGGAAGGCGATGCCGCGGACGTCCTCCCTGCCTTGAGCCTCGCGGGCGGATCGCCGGGTGGAGCCCGCCCCAAGGTTCTTGTGGGCGTGAGGGATGATGGACGCATGATGGCGGGGACGTCGGAACTGCCGCCGGGCTATACTCATTACCTGGTGAAGTTCGGATCGCGGCAGGACGGGCCCCATGCGGGATCCGTCGAGGCGGCGTACGCGATGATGGCCGCGGCCGCGGGACTGGAGGTTCCGCGCACGCGGCTGTTCGAATCCGCGGAGGGGGACAGGTGGTTCGGCGCGGAACGGTTCGACCGGAGCGGCGGCTCCCGGCTGCACATGCACAGCCTCGGCGGTCTGTGGCATGCCAGCCATCGCGTGTCATCGATGGACTACGAGGGCCTTCTGCGCACCACGCTCGCGCTTACGAGCGACCAGAGGCAGATGGAGGAGGCGTTTCGCCGGATGGCGTTCAACGTGGTGGCGCACAACCGCGACGACCACGTGAAGAACTTCTCGTTCCTGATGGGACCGGATGGAACGTGGCGGCTGGCCCCTGCCTACGATCTGGTGTTTTCCGAAGGCCCCGGCCGGCAGCATACCATGGACGTCGCCGGCGAGGCAGAGCGTCCCGGCGACCGGCACATGCTCCGGGTCGCGGAAACCTGCGGCGTCGATCTGCGGCACGCGCGCGAAGTGATCGGCGAGGTGCGCGAATCGGTGGATCGATGGCCGCAATTCGCCCGGGAGGCGGGCGTCCCACAATCATCGGCCCGGCAGATCCGGGAACTGCTCGGGCGGCGTGTCGGCTAGTCCGGACGGCATTGGGGATGGAAAGAAAAGCGAGGGGCGCCCGCAGGCGCCCCTCGCTTTTGTTCATCCTGCCGACTCTTCTTCGTCAACGAACGAACATGCGGGGCGGATCCGGTGGCTGGGGTTGAACCAGCGTCCAATCGGTCCGAGCCGATCGCTCTACCACGCTGAGCTACACCGGAACCGCGTCTGCGCATGCGTGCTTCGGCACCTGGGGTTGAACCAGGGTCCACCCGGGGAAGAGCCGGGCGCTCTACCGCGCTGAGCTATACCGAAGCGCTGACCGGGCCTTTCGGCTTGCCCGAAAAATAACCAAGCCGCTTCAGAAATCCAGCCAGGAACGGATTGGCGACCGTCACCCCGTGCACCAGCTCGGGCGTGGGGCGGAACGCGGCCACCGCGCCGTGCGGCCGCGGCTGCGTCCACCCGGACTTCTCCGGGTCCACGCCGTGGCGGGCACAGGCGGCCAGCACCATGCCACGCGTGCATTCGGCGTCGCCGGCCATCACCTCCCACGGCAGCGGAAGCTCGTTCCACACCGCCAGGTTGGGGTCCGGCGGAGTGCCCACGTGCGCGTGCCACCACGCCACGTCGCCCGCGATCAGGCGCATGGTCTTGCCGGGCAGCACGCGGTCCAGCAGGTCCTCCATCCCCAGCGTGTACAGCAGCGCGATCCAGTTGTCGCGCGCCGTGTTCCACGCGCCCGCGGTGGCGTTCCAGGTGGTGGAGTCGTTCCCCTTGGCCACCACCATCGTCGCCCGGTTGAACCGTGACGCGGACCACACCTCGCGCAGCAGGGCGGCAATCTCCTGCAGCATGGAAAACCAGCGCCCGAGCAGTTCGCCCGCCTGCTCCTGCGGCAGCCGCTGAAACACTTCCACGCGCGGATACACGTGCGCCACGGCCCACCAGTTCGCGCGCGGGCTGCGCAGGCAGCGCGCAAAGAGCATGTCGGCGATTTCGTCGTACGCGCGCTGCTGCCCGGCGACGGTGAACTCGGAGCGCAGGACGCGGCGGGCCGTGTAGTAGGCCACAAAGCACGCCGAATCCTCATCCGCCGCGAACTCCTCCCAGGTGAGGCGCGAGGCCAGCCCGGACTTTCCGAGCAGCTGAAAGTCGCGCTTCTTCAGCTCGCGGATGAGGGTGGCGAGCTTGGCTTCCATGCGCGCGAGCAGGCGAAAGCGCTTGTTGTAGCCGCGGCGCGAAAGCTCGATGCCGCGCTCCGCCCGCTCGGACGCGGTGAGCCGGTTGGCCTTGAAGTCGCTCGCGCCGAACGCCTTGCCGATCTCCGCGCCCACGTGGCGGATGTACTCCTCCACCGCTTCGGGGTTGCTGGCCAGGTCGTCGCCGAGCGGGTGCGCGCGCTCGAACAGTTCCCGCGCCCGCGCCACCTGCCGCCCCAGCCCCACGGGCCGCGCAAACTCTTCGGCCATGGACGTATAGCCAAAGAGCATGCGCTTGAGCGAGCCGCCCGCGGCGCGCTCCAGAACCGCCGCCTCGTCCGCGCTCAGCCGGTTGCCCAGCACCTCGCGGATGGTCTCGGCGACTTCTTCGGGGCGGCGGCGCGCGCTGAGCGATTCGTGCAGCGCAACCAGCGGCGTGCGTTCAGTGGCAGGCACGGACACGGGCGGCCGGGGTCGATGGAAATCGGTGCGGAACCCCAATCTGTGGATCGCGCGCCGCAATGTCACCCCCGCGGCGGCACGCACCCACAACGCGCAGCAGATGCGGTCGCTCACGAGCATCCCGGTCTCCACCGCGAAGGCAGTGGCCGTCGCCGTTCATCCCCCAAACACCGGGGATGCTTGCCGCGCGCACGGTTGACGCGGTATCGTGGCGGCCACAGCACAGCGGAACACCTTTTCCGAGAATCTCATGAATCTCCGACTCTCCTGCGCGGCGGTGGCCGCGGGCGCGCTGGCGGCATGCGCGCCCACGGTGCAGGCGCCCGCCCCCGGCACCACGGCTACGCCCACGACCACCGCGCCGTCCGGCACCACGCTGGCCATGCGCGACTCCATCGACATCAAGCTGGCGCGCTACACGCCGGTGCGGCTCACCACCAACCTGCCGCTCACCGCCAATCAGCGCCGGATGATTCCGCTGCTGATCCAGGCGGCGCAGGAGATGGACGCCGTGTTCCGCCTGCAGGCGTTCGGCAACCTGGACTCGCTGCTGGCCGCCATCCCCGATCCGCGGCTGCGGCGCTACGCCGAGATCAACTACGGCCCGTGGGACCGCCTGGCGAACAACGCGCCCTTTGTTCCGGGTTTCGGCGCCAAGCCGGAGGGATCCAACCTGTACCCGGCGGGAATGACAAAGCAGGAGTTCGATGCGCAGGTGGCCGCGGGCGGCGCGCGCGCGGACTCGCTCAAGAGCCTGTACACGCTCGTTCGCCGCGGGCCGGGCGGGCGGCTGATGGCCGTGCCTTACCACGTGGCCTTTCAGCCGCAGGTGCGGCGCGCGGCCGGCTACCTGCGCCAGGCCGCCGCGCTGGCGGAAGACGCGGGGCTGCGCCGCTACCTGGAGCTGCGCGCCGACGCGCTGCTGACCGACAACTACCAGCCCAGCGACCTCGCCTGGCTGGACATGAAGACGAACGCGCTGGACATCGTCATCGGCCCCATTGAGACGTACGAGGACGCGCTGTACGGCTACAAGGCGGCGTACGAAGCGTACGTGCTGGTAAAGGATCAGGAGTGGAGCCAGCGCCTGTCGCGCTACGCCGCGCTGCTCCCCTCCCTGCAGCGCGCGCTCCCCGTGGCCGACGAGTACAAGCGCGAAACGCCGGGCACGGACAGCGACCTGAACGCGTACGACGTGGTGTACTACGCGGGCGACAGCAACGCCGGCTCCAAGACCATCGCCATCAATCTCCCGAACGACGAAGAGGTGCAGCTGCAGAAGGGCACGCGGCGGCTGCAGCTTCGCAACGCGGTGCAGGCCAAGTTCGACAAGATCCTGGTGCCCATCGCCGGCATTCTGATCGCGCCGGACCAGCGGCGGCACGTGACGTTCGACGCGTTCTTCAGCAACACCATGTTCCACGAGGTGGCGCACGGGCTGGGGATCAAGAACACCATCAACGGCCGGGGCACCGTGCGCGAGGCACTGCGCGACCAGGCCGGCGCGCTGGAAGAGGGCAAGGCCGACGTGCTGGGGCTGTGGATGGAGACGCGCCTGCTGGACACGGGCGAAATGCGCGGCGACGTGAGCGACCACTACGTCACCTTCCTGGCGAGCATCTTCCGCTCGGTGCGCTTCGGGGCGAGCAGCGCGCACGGGCGGGCCAACATCGCGCGCTTCAACTACTTCAAGGAGCGCGGTGCCTTCACCCGCGACGCGGCGACGGGCACGTACCGCGTGGACGCGGCGCGCATGCGGCAGGCGGTGGACGCGCTTTCCGAGCAGATCCTGCGCTACCAGGGCCAGGGCGACTACGCCGGCGTGCAGGCGTTCATGGAGCGCTACGGCCGCATTGACGCCGAACTGCAGGCCGACCTGGACCGCGTGTCGCGGGCCGGCATTCCCGTGGACGTGGTGTTCGAGCAGGGGACGAGCGTGCTGGGCCTCTGATCCTCTCGCGAGAACGGCCCTCCCGCGGAGGACGCGGGCGGCGCGGAGGTGGCGGGGCCAATGGAGCGGGGGCGGAGCGCGGTGTGCGCTCCGCCCCCGTTCGCTTCGGCGACGCCGGCTTCTGGGGATGACGGGCGGCGCTCAGGCGTCCAGGTGGCCGTGGATGCAGGTGATGGTGGGGCCACCGACCCAGAGGGTGCCGGATGCGTCCTGCTCGATGCGGGGACGGCCGGTGCGGCCCAGGCGTGTGCCCTGGCTGGCCACGTACGGCGGCACGGCCCGGCCGGTGCGGACCAGCCACTGCGCCACGGAGGCGTTCAGGCTCCCCGTCACGGGGTCCTCGCGCAGCGTGCCCTGATCGTCGCTGAACACCGCACGCACCTCGTACGCGCACTCCGAACCCGGCGGATACAGCCCCACGATGCCGATGTCCAGGCTGTCTTCGCCGGTGTGCCCCGCGGCGTCCGGCTCCAGCGCGAGCACCGCGTCGGCATCCTTCAGCAGCACGCCTACCCAGCCCGGCCCGTTGGCCACCCATTCCGCGTCCACGATCTCCGTCCGTGCGATGCCGAGGACGCCCGCCACCCGCGCCAGGAACGGCTCGTCCACCGGCCCGCTGCGGATGAGCGGCGGCGCGGCGAACGCCAATCCGTGCTCGCCCCGGCGGATGGGCACCAGACCGGCCCCGCACTCCTGGATGATGACGTCCGGATTGTGCGGCGCGCCGCCCGCGGTGAGCCACGCATGGCAGCTACCCAGCGTGGGATGTCCCGCGAACGGAAGCTCGCGCGCGAGTGAAAAGATGCGCACCCGGTAGTCGGCTTCGGGCGAGGTGGGCGGCAGCAGAAAGGTGGTCTCCGACAGGTTGGTCCAGCTGGAAATCCGCTGCATCTCTTCCATGGACAGCCCGTCGCCGTCCAGCACCACCGCGAGCGGGTTCCCCAGATACGCGGTGGGCGAAAACACGTCTACCTGCTGAAAACGGCGGCGCATGGCAAAAGCCTCGGTGGTGGATGGATGAACCTGACGTAAGCATAACTGCAGTCGCCGGACAGGTGCACTCCGTTCCGGTGGTTGTCCTCGCTGCGGGGTGACAGGTCCTTGGGCACGTAATCTCCGCAGAGATCCGTCGGCTCCGGGTACTCGTCCGGAGCTCAGGACCGGTGCTTATGGGCGCCCTCAGTTTGCTATCGCTTGCTTGCCCCGGCGCGTTGATGATGCCTATTGTTGTCCTCCGTCCCGCAACCGCCGAACGGCGTACGACGGGAGTTGCGCCATGATACGCTTTGCCGTATAATCAACTCCGAGACAACACATGGCCAACAACTATCGTTGGGAGGCTGAGTTCTACGAGGATACCAACGGGGTATCCGACGTTGGCCAGGAACTTAACCGAATCGCGCGCAGTGATGTTCGGGGCATCCGGACGATCCGTAACAAGATTGATCTGCTGCGCCAGCAGAGCCTGGCGGAGGCGCTGCAGAGCAAGCTCATCAAGAGGCCAAGTAAGCACCTGTATGTTCTCAAAGTACAGAGTGGACCGGTTTCCTACCGGCTGCCGTTCTTCGAGTCGCCATGCCGCACCCCTTTGATCGTGTTTGTCAGCGTAGAACATCGCCGCGATCTTGGCGGAGACAACTACGCTGAACTTGTGGACGAAGCCGAACGGCTTCGCCTGGACTGGATCGCACGCAACTGCGGAGGAAAGTGACGTGCGCGTCGATGATTTCTTTGATCAACTTGCGCAAGAACTCCCTGAGGTCGCGGACGCCGCACCTGAGGTTGACCCGCCTTTCATCCTTGCTGGAAACGTGTACCGAACGCGTACGCGCCTCAAGCTGACCCAGGGGCAGTTGGCCGAACGCATTGGCGTGAGCCAGCCGCGAATCGCGGAGATCGAGCGGGGTGATGCCAACCCGCGGTTGGATACGCTTGCGCGAATCGCGCATGCACTCGGTGTTTCCATCTCGAGGCTTCTGGACGGCGAGGCGGGTGACGAGCCCGCGATCGCGGTCCCATCCGCAGGATTGCAATGGGGCGAGGCGGTGGAGGAACTTGAGAGTGGAAGCGGAGCGGAGACTGCGCTGATCGCAGAATCTGACGACGAGTTGCGTGCATGGGCCGCTCACAACATCCGGAACGTGCGCCAAGTAGGTGTGTCGCGCGCGGTGGCGCGCGGTGTGGTCATGCGACTTGATGTTTTTAGCGCCACGTATGCGCAGCACGTACGATGACCACACCCGACAAGCCACCGCTGGCCGGCTACCGCCTGCTCCAAGTTTATGCGCTGGAGCAGCACTATAAAGTGCTTGAGCCTCTGGACGCGGCCGACAGTGCGCAGGCTGAGGAGCAACCCGCGCCAGACGCTGACGAGCGCCCATTCCGGGTGATCTGGGACTGGCAGATGAGCGACGCCGGAACGTTCGCGGTGTTTTTGGGGATTGTGGTGGAGCCGACCTCGACAGTGCGTGAAGAAGTGCGGGTCGGAATGATTGGAGAATTCGCTGTTCAAGTGGGTACACCTAGCCTGGCCCTGCGCCCCTTTGTGCAGACTTCCGCGCCGGCGATCCTGTTCCCCTACCTTCGCGAGACGATTCAGTCACTCACCGGCCGGGGTCCTTTCGGCGGATGGACTGTGCCTCCCATCAATGTCATGGCCATGACATCAGGGTACGATTTTGAGGGGACGACCGGTGCCGGTCAGATACGCGAAAATCCGGAACTCGTCGGGCTTGCAGAACCATCCGAGCAGATGTAGCCCCGGGTTCTCGTAACCTCCTGGAGAAGGCACTCGGCCGCGCCGGGTGCCTTCTTTGTCTCCATCGAACCCCTAAGCCACTTTTGCCGGCTTGTTCCAGCTCGCGCGTCATCGGGTGAGTGCCTTCCGCATCAGGTTGCCGTCATGGGAAGGTGAGAACCCGGTTGAACTGGGCTGCCTTGCCATGGAAAGATCGCTGTTGGTGAGCGTAGCCGTCCTGCACCGTTGACGGCGGGCGCACCTCGCGGCCACGTTGCGGGAGCGAGTTGCCCCACATCCACCGGAGGGAGGCGCACATGGCAGACGCGACATCGTTGTCCGAGGCGGAACGCGCAAAGCTGGAGCAGCGGCGCGACCGACTGATGAAGCTGATGAAGGAGGGCGGCGACGACATGGACGCCGACGACCGCGCCGACCTGAGCCAGGAATGGACCCGCATCGACAACCTGCTCAACCGCCGCTGAACCGCGAGGCATCCGCATCGTTCAGCCAGAGGGCACCCGCCGCATCGGCCGGGTGCCCTTATTTCCGTCGTGGGACGGCGAATTCCGTCGCGGGACGGCGAACCGTGGCGGTCCTGGTGCTGTGCTGAGCGAATGAAATCGCCGCAACAACGGCGGAAAGCCCCGACTCGTGGCCGCTGTCGCGTCCACGATCGGGGCTTCACCTGCTTCAGGGGACAATCGGGCGTGGGGCGGGATTTCCGTGCGTGGCGCGGTGTTGGAAGGGCCGGAAAGCAGATCCTTCGTCGGCGCCATTCGGCGGTGCGTCGGAAATTTCGTCCGGCGCCTCCTCAGGATAACAAGTATCGAGTTTGCAACAGGTTGCGCGCCCTACCAACGCACCGCAACCGGGGGCGCACACCCACGCAGCGGCCATAGTCCGCGAAGGCGGACTTCGTGCCTTTCCAGCGGCGAATTCATTCGCTCTGGACAGGCGGACGCGCAAAGCCCCGCCTCTCACACCCACGCATCCGCCACAGTCCGCGCAGGCGGACTTTGCGCCGTTGTTGCCGCGACTTCAGTCGCCCGTCGCCTTGGTGAGCTCGAACACACCGATGGGGCGCGGCGCGTTGTCCTCCCCCACGTTCCACTTGGCGAGCGCGATGGACCAGCCGTCCGCCTCCAGCGCCTCCAGCAGCTTCAGGCTGGGCGCGCGGAACGGGTCCGCCAACAGAACGCGGCCGCCGGGGGCCAGGTTGCCCTCAAAGATGGCCCGCAGCGCCCCGTGAAACGCTTCGCCGTACAGCACGTCCGATCCCAGGATGTAGTCGTACCGCTCGCCGTCCTCCCACGCCGTCCAGTCCGCCAGTCGGTGCTCAATGGCCTCCACCCCGTTGCGCGCACAGTTGCGGCGGCAGACGGACATCGCCAGTTCCGCCATGTCGGTCTGCACCACGCGCGCGCCCAGCGACGCCGCCACGATCCCCGGAAGCCCGGTGCCCGCGCCCAGTTCCAGCACGCGTTTGCCGGGCATCTCGTCCGCGCGCGCCGCCGCCTCGTGCGCCAGCGCGATGGACGACGGCCAGAGCGCCACGCCGTACGGCAGCCGGTCGCGCAGTTCCTTGAAGAACTTCTGCTCGTCGTCGTGCGTCAGCATGGCGCCGGTGTGCGCGACGGCCCACTCGCGCCCGGCCAGCCGCAGCCGGTACTCCTGCAGGTCAAAGTCTCCCGCCGTGGTGCGCAGGAGCTGGGGTTCCATGGTCATCGCGCTCATCTGCGGCCTCGTTCCGGGATGACGGTCTGCAACGGCGCCCACGCGGCGGAACACGAGGGGCGCGGACGAACCGCGGCGCCCCGAATCCATCCACCTGATCGCCCTCTGTTTTCGGACAGAGCCGCCTGCGCAGAAAGCTTTCCATCACGGGAGCAGCGCGGATGCACCGATGCGTTTCGCGACAGCGCGGCACGAGATCCGGAACGCAGGCCGGCCCGCGGCGGGAGAGGCGCGGGCCGGTGATGATCATCGGACGAAAAGACGTGCGTCAGGAGCCGGATACGGTGATCTCGCGGCCTTCCAGCGCCTGCACCTCGCGGCTGTAGCGGTGGTGCATCACCGCGCGCAGCCGCTCCAGCTGGCCGCGCGACATCTCCACCGTGCGGTCTCGCACCAGCCAGTGCACGCCCTCGGTGTACGGCGGCGTGGTGAGCGAGCCCTGGTACCGGTACACGCGCTCGGCGGGCAGGTCGGTGATGGCGAAGAGCCGCGCCACATCCACCGTGTTCATCCGCACCGAATCGCCTTCCGCGGGGAGCGCGGCAAAGAACGATGCCCACTCCGGGTTGTCGTTTTCCGCCAGGCGGATGAAGGTGCCCAGCACGGCCAGGTGCCCCTGCGCGTCGCGATGGACCATGTGCACCTCGGCGGGAAAGCTGTCTCCGCGCAGCAGGTGCTCGCTGGGCCAGTGAAAGTGGAACTGCAGCAGGGCGAAGCGGCCGCCGTCCACGTTCAGCGTGTCTCCGTCCGCCACCTGCACCTGAACGGTGTGGCCATTGTTAACCGCCACACCCGCGACAGCAGGATAGTGCGCGCCGAGCGGCGGCAGTCCCGTTCGCGCCACCGGCGCGGCGATGTCCACCGGCGACTGTGCATGGCCGAACGAGTTCTGCGCCGCCGCGGGCGCGGCGGCGGCGAGGGCCGCGCAGCCGAGCGCGGCAAGGGTCCTGAACTGCATTGATTCTCCAGCAGGGGATTTGAGTCGGAGCGGCGCCGGGCGGCCGCCGGGCGTACGTCGTTCCCGGTCGATGAACTGCATCCGCGACGATGGCTTTCGCGGGTCGAAAATACCGGCTGCGCCTCTCGGCGGGCCGAAACCGTCAGGGCATCGCCGTGCGGCGTCCGGCGGCGCGGGGGGCGAGCTCGGCGGCAATGCGGTGCAGCGGAAGCACCTGCTGCGCGGCCCCGCGGCGCACCGCCTCCGCCGGCATCCCGAAAACGACGGAGGTGGCCTGGTCCTGCGCGATGGTCCACGCGCCCGCGTTGCGCACGGCGAGCAGCCCGTCCGCCCCGTCCTCCCCCATCCCCGTCAGCAGCACGCCGACCGCGCGCGGCCCCGCGGCGGCGGCCACGGAGTGGAACAGCACGTCCACGCTCGGACGGTGGCGGTTCACGGGAGGGCCGTCCCAAACCTCCGCGGTCAGCCCGCCGCCGGCGCGGCGCACGCGCAGGTGCCGGTCGCCCGGCGCGATCAGCACGCGGCCGGGGACCAGCGCCTCGCCCCCCGTCGCCTCCAGCACCTCCAGCGGCGACACGCGGTCCAGCCGCGCCGCCAGCGCCCGCGTGAACCCCGCCGGCATGTGCTGCACGATGACCATCGGCGGCGTGTCCGGACGCAGCGCGCAGAGGATTTCTTCGATGGCCAGCGTTCCCCCGGTGGATGCGCCGATGGCGATCAGCGATCCCGGTGCGCGCGCCGCGGACAGCGCCGCGGGAGCCAACGTCCGAACGGGCTCCGCCGGACGCACGGCGGGCGCGCGGCGGACGGCGGCGCTCCCCGCGGCGATCACCGCCTGCACCAGGTCCGCGGCCTCGGCGGAATCCGCGACCCCCATCCGCCGCTTCTCCACCACGGCCACCGCGCCCTGGCTCAGCGCCTCGATGGCCGCCGTGCTCCCCGGCCCCGTGGAGGTGGAGCAGATGACGACGGGGAGCGGCGCGTCGCGCATGAGCTGGCGCAGAAAGGTGAGGCCGTCCATGCGAGGCATCTCCAGGTCCAGCACCACCACGTCCGGCCGCTCGGCGCGCATGCGCGTCAGCGCCACCACGGGGTCCGGCGCGGTGGACACCGCCATCCCCGCGCGGGTGAGGACCAGCGAGAGCGTCTGCCGGGCGACGGCGGAGTCGTCCACCACCAGCGCGCGCAGCGGCGGGCGGCCGGAACTCAGGTCCGTCATCCCACCTCGCGCGCGACGGCAAAGGCGCGCACGGCGGCGCGCGGCACGGGTACGGCCTCGGCAGCCAGCAGGCGCTCCGCCTCCGCCGCGGGGAGCGGGCGGGCGAAGAGCCACCCCTGCGCCAGGGTGCACCCCAGCGCCTGCAGCCTGCGCCGCTGGTCGTCCGTCTCCACTCCCTCCGCCACGGTCTGCAGCCCCAGCGCGCGGGACAGCGAGACGATGGTGCGCACGATTTCTTCGCCGCCCTCCTCGCCCATCCGCGCCACGAACGACTGGTCCACCTTGAGCGCGTCCAGCGGAAAGCGGTGCAGCCACGCGAGGGACGAGTAGCCCGTGCCGAAGTCGTCGATGGCGATGCTCACTCCCGCGCGCTTCAGCTCGCCCAGCGCGGACGCCACGGCATCCACGTCTCCCGCCAGCATCGTTTCCGTCAACTCCAGCCGCAGCGAGCCGGCGGGCAGCCCGGTTTCCGCCAGCACGCGCGCCACGTCGTCCACCAGACCGGGGTCCGCGAACTGGCGCGGCGACAGGTTTACGCTCATCACCCGCGCGGGAGCGGAGGCAAAGCGCCGCTGCCATTCCGCCATCTGCCCCGCCGCGATGCGCAGCACCCGCAGCCCCAGCGCGCCAATCAGCCCCGTCTCTTCCGCCAGGGGGATGAACTCCGCGGGGGGCGCCAGCGAGCCGTCCGCCGCGCGCAGCCGGGCCAGCGCCTCGAACCCCTCGATGCGCCCATCCTCCACGGCCACGATGGGCTGGTAGTGCACCTCCACGCCGTCGCCGTCCAGCGCGCGGCGCAGATCGGCCTCCATGCGGCGGCGCGCCTGGCTGCGCGCCTGCATCTGCCGGTCGCACAGCACGTGGCGGGCGCCGCCGCGGCCGCGGGCGCGCAGCAGCGCCGTCCATGCGCCGCCCAGCAGCCGCTCCGGGTCGTCCGCCGCCCCGCCGCTGACGGCGATGCCGATGCTGGCGGTGAGGTACACGGGG
>NZ_DASVTX010000009.1:0-13217 GCF_036387355.1 Longimicrobium sp. | reverse complement strand
TGAGCGACTGAAGTCGCCGCAACAACGGCGGAAAGTCTCCCCAAACAGACGGGGAGACTTCACCTGCACGCGGCCGCGGTTGCCGATGACGTTCTCCCCGCTCCGTGCGGCTGATTGCACGGGGAGGGCCGGGGAGGGGCCCTGCCGGCCGCGCGCGCCGACCTCAGCCCCTGTGCCGAACGGCTCCCCCTCTCCCGCGGAGCGGGTGGAGGGGGGTTGGGGGGAGGGGGCCTCCTTCCGCCGCATCGGCACCGTCCGAACCACACTGAAATGCAGTTCTCCCCTCTCCGTGCGGCAGTTTGCACGGGGAGGGGCCCGCGCACAGCGCGACGCCGTTCCCGCCCGGCCCCATCCTGAGCGGATGAATCCGCCGCTCGAACAGCGGTAAGCCCCGACTCGCGGCCGCTGACGCGTCCACGATCGAGGCTTCAACCGACCCGGCGAACGGTCCGGCGCGGGGGCGCGCACCGGACCAACCGCCGCAGTCCGCGGAGGCGGACTTTGTGTAATTCGAGGCGCGGTTTGAACCGCCGGGCACGGACCCCGGCGACCCCCGCACCATCCTCCGTCTCCGCGCCGAACGGCTCCCCCTCCCCCGCTTGCGGAGAGGGGCTGGGGGAGCGGGGTGCCTCAATGCGCCTCGACTCCGCCCGACGCACGATTCTGGGGTGTGCCCCCTCTCCCACATCTGTTCGTGGGAGAGGGTGGACGCGTCTCAGCGCGGACGGGTGAGGGCCACATCCGCGGATCCGCACAATCATCCGCATCCCATCCCATCCATCGCCCACGAAAAAGGCCGCCCCGTGCACCCGGGCGGCCTTCTTCCATCCATCAACCAGAACGAGGTTCAGCCGCTCAATTCCGCTCGGGCCGCACAGGCGCGCCGGCCAGCAGCTTGGGATCGGTGGTGATCAGCGCCTCGGCAAAGTCCTGCCGCTCCTCGATCTGGTCCAGCCGTCCGTCAATGCTGGAAAGCACCTCGCGGATGCGCGTCAGCTCCACTTCGGGGGTGGCGCGCAGCTTGGCCTGCGTCACGGCATCCAGAAACACTCCGAGCCGCTTGGAGATCGGGCGAAGGATCAGCACACCGCCGGTGGTGAGGATCAGCGTGCACAGTACGATCATCATGGCCAGGCCATCCATCCCCACGTCTCCTGATTCAGTGTGCCGGACCCGGAAGCCGCCACCGCCGCGCATCGTCTGCCGTCACCCCCGGACCGCGGGCCGCTCCGGGGCGGGCGCGCGGCGCGGGGGATCGCGCTTCTGCTTCTTCGCCTTTCCGATGGGCAGAACGCGAAAGAGCAGGAGAACGGCGAGCACGGCCGCAAAGATGAGCGGCTCGCGAAGGTCCTTCTTGACCAGCCAGAGGAAGTGCAGCACCCCCAGCCCCGCCGCAACATACACCAGCCGGTGCAGCTTCTGCCACCTCTTGCCCAGCCGGCGGATCATCCCCTTGGTGCTGGTGAGCGCCAGCGGCGTAAGAATCACCAGCGCCGCGAAGCCGACGGTGACGTACGGGCGCTCCAGAATGTCCTCGGTGATGTACCCCCACGAGAAGCCCTGGTCCACCATGTAGATGAGAAAGTGGACCACCGCGTAGCCGTACGCGCACAGCCCCAGCGTGCGCCGCACGGGCGCCAGCCAGTTCCACCGCGTCAGCGCGCGCAGCGGGGTCACGGAAAGCGACAGCATGAGCATGAGCAGCGCCGCCCAGCCGGTGCGGTGCGTGACCTCCTTGATGGGGTCGGCGCTCAGCCCGGTGGTGAACGCGGCCAGCACCATCAGCAGCAGCGGAACCAGCCCGCCGATCCACGCGACGGGCCGGATCCACCGGGCGGCCTGCAGCTGCCAGGGCGCGGGAGCCGCCATGCTCAGAAGTTCCGGCGCAGGTCCAGGCCGCTGTACAGGCTGGCCACCTCGCTGTAGCCGTTGAACATGAGCGTGGGCCGGCGCCGCCACTCACCGATGCGGCGCTCGCGCGCCTGCGACCAGCGGGGGTGGTCCACCTGCGGGTTCACGTTGGCGTAAAACCCGTACTCCGTGGGCGCCGACACCTGCCACGTGTTGCGCGGCTGCCGGTCCACAAAGCGGATGCGCACGATGGACTTGATGTTCTTGAAGCCGTACTTCCACGGCACCACCAGCCGCAGCGGCGCCCCGTTCTGCGCGGGGAGCGGGCGGCCGTAGATGCCCGTGGCCAGCAGGGTGAGCGGATGCATGGCCTCGTCCATCCGCAGCCCCTCCAGGTAGGGCCAGTCCAGCACCTGCCGCCGCTGCCCCGGCATCTGCGCGGGGTCGTGCAGGGTGGTGAACTCCACGAAGCGCGCCCCCGCCCGCGGCCGCGCCTGGTTGATCACGTCGCGCAGCTGAATGCCGCGCCATGGGATCACCATGGACCACGCCTCCACGCAGCGCATGCGGTACGTGCGGTCGACGACGCGGTTGGCGCGCACAAGGTCGTTGAAGGCGTAGCGGCCCGGCCGGTCGCACAGCCCGCCGATCTCCACCGTCCACGGGCTGGTGCGCAGGGTGCGCGGCGCGTTACGGGCCGGGTCGCTCTTGTCCGTCCCGAACTCGTAGAAGTTGTTGTAGCTGGTGATGTCTTCGTACGAGTTCGGCTTGTCGTCCTGCTCGCCGCCTGGCGCGCAGGCCAGCAGCGCGGAGGGCACGGACGCCGCCGCCACCGCGCCCGCCGCCGCGCCGATCCACTGGCGGCGGTTCAGGTACAGCCCCTCGGGGGTGATTTCGGACGACGGAATCTCGGGCTTCTTGATCAGCATCGGGTCCCTCTCTGCGATGGTGCCGCGCCGCGTTCCGGGCGGGTATGGCTGTAACGCCCAACCTGCGTGCAAGGTTCCCGCCGGAGCGGATGGAGTGCCTTCGCGCGCGGGCCTGCCGGGGATGGATACGCACCGCCCGCGCCCCGCGGATTCGTCGCCGCGCGGCGTGGTATGCCTCGTGCCCGCCCCGCCGCACGGGACGGCGAGCGGATTCCAGCGGGGGACGGAGGGATGGCGAGAACGGATGCCGTGGTGGTGGGATCGGGGCCCAACGGGCTTGCCGCGGCGATCGCGCTCGCGCAGGCGGGGCGCAGCGTGGTGGTGCGCGAGCGGGCGGACGTGATCGGCGGGGGGATGCGCACGGAGGAACTGACCCTGCCCGGCTACCTGCACGACGTGTGCAGCACCGTGCACCCGCTGGGCGTGTCGTCTCCCTTCTTTCGCACGCTGCCGCTGGAGGAACACGGGCTGGAGTGGATCCACTCCCCGGCCTGCCTGGCCCACCCGTTCGACGACGGCACCGTGGCCATGCTGGAGCGGTCCATGGACGACACGGGTGCCACGCTGGGGCCGGATGCCAGGGCGTGGAAGAAGATGTTCAAGCCGTGGGTGGACCGGTGGCTGGTGCTGGCGGAAGACGTGCTGGGCCCGCTGGAGTTTCCGGACCACCCGTTTCTGCTGGCCCGCTTCGGGCTGTCGGGGCTGCAGTCCGCGTACGGGCTGGCGAAGCGCTCGTTTCGCGGGCACCAGGCGCGGGCGCTGTTCAGCGGCAACGCGGCGCACTCCATGGTGCCGCTCACGGAGTCGCCCACGGCGGCGTTCGGGCTCACCCTTGCCGCGGCGGGGCACGCGGTGGGGTGGCCCATCGCGCGCGGCGGGTCGCGCAGCATCGCCCACGCGCTCGCCTCGCACCTGCGCTCGCTGGGCGGCGAGATCGTCACGGGCGCGCCGGTGGAGAACATCGACGAGCTCGCCGGCACACCCCTGATCCTGATGGACCTTACGCCGCGGCAGGTGCTGCGCATCGCCGGGCACCGGCTTCCCGCGCGGTATCGCGCCACCCTGGAGCGGTACCGCTACGGGGCGGGCTCGTTCAAGATGGATTGGGCGCTTCGGGAGCCCATCCCGTGGCGCAATCCGGAATGCCGGCGCGCGGCCACGGTGCACCTGGGCGGGATCATGGACGAGGTCGCCGCGTCGGAGCACGCGCCGCTGGCGGGGCGCATTCCCGAAAAGCCGTTTACCCTCGTGGTGCAGCCCACGCTGTTCGATCCATCCCGCGCGCCGGCGGGCGGGCACATCGCCTGGGCATACTGCCACGTGCCCTTTGGCAGCGACGTGGACATGACGCGGGCGATCGAAGACCAGATCGAGCGGTTCGCGCCTGGGTTCCGCGACGTGGTGGCGGCGCGCAGCGTAATGCGGCCGGCGGACCTGGAACGGCACAACCCCAACCTGGTGGGCGGCGACATCAGTGCGGGGGCCATGACGCTGCGGCAGGTGTTCTTTCGTCCCGCGCCGCGGCGGAATCCGTACGCCACCCCGGTGGACGGCCTGTACATCTGCTCCGCGTCCACCCCGCCCGGCGGCGCCGTCCACGGCATGTGCGGCTACTACTCCGCCCGCGCCGCCCTGCGCCGCCGCATCACCGCCCCCACCGATGACGGCGTCGCCCCCGGGGAGGCCGTCCCGCCCACGAAGGTGTGACGGCGCCCTGAGCGCGTGCGCCGAACGGAAATTGCCGGAATCAGAGTGCGAACAGCATTCCGAGAACCATCGCGGCCGCTCCCACCAGCATGAGCATCGAAGCCAGGGGAAAGAAGCGACTCTTCTGCAGAGGACGCCCCGTGCGGATGCCGGCCACCGTGGATGCCGTGAAAAGCGCCCCGGCGACCGCGAACGTGACTCCCATGACGCCCAGCCCCAGCCAACCCGGTCCGCCACCGCGCGACGCGAGGTACGCAACCCACCCACCGTACCCCATCTGCGCCAGGAACAGAACAATCGCGATCACGTGTACGGCTGGGCGAGCGTGCCGCTCTCTGTCTCTTGTTCCGGTTTCCTGGGCTCGCATCGTCGCTCGATTCCTTTCTTTCACGGAGTCGCCCGCCCGTGCGCGTGAGAATAGCCGGACGCATATGGCGGAAAAGGAATGCGCCTCCCCAACGACATCCGCTCCAGCCGCGATTAGAGTTGAGCCATCACCCCACGATCTCACCCAGCCGCCGAGAACTCATGCGCCATCTGCTCGCCCTCGCGCTCCTCGCCTTCACCGCCGCCTGCGCAGGTGATCTTACGGGGACCGGAGAAGGCCCTGTTCGCCCAAGCCTGGATAGCGACTTGTTCACCGGCAGTGGAAACCGCGCCGAGGAGCCGCCCGCCAGGAGCGTGAGCGACAACGAATCCCCTTTGACGGAGCCGTGCACGCCCACGACCGACAGCAACGGGTTGTTCGGGGGCAGCGGCAACGATTCGGAACCGGTCTGTCCGCAGCCTTGAGTGCCAGGCCTGGGCGGGCCGTGCGAGAGTCAGCCACGTCGCCGCTCCAGCAATTCTGCGAGACGCACGCTGATGGAAGCGATCCGGGTTCCCCGCGGGGAATCCCGAGCCTGAATGGGCATCCGCCGCGTGGCGATCGCGTCCAGGATGTCCAGCGCATTCTGGTGAGACTCGACGTCTCCGCTGGCGATCGCGATCTCCACGGCGCGGGCCGCGTATGCTTCGGCGCGATCCCACTCCTTCAGCGCACATGCGCCTTCTGCAATGGACCCGTACGCGGCGGATGCCCAGCGCCCGTGGATTTCAGCCATGGAGATCACCACCCGGACCGCCTCTTCAAAGATTTCCCGACTGCCTGAACCGGCCCCGGCACGGCCCCATGTGGACGCAAAGAGCACATTCAGATCAGGCCTGGTCGCGAGGGGTACGATTTGCGTGAGCAGCGGCAGCGCCTGCGCATGCAGGCCGATTCGGAGGATGTACACACACCAGTCGTGCACCAGGCCGGGAACCGCCGGGTGGTGGACTGGATAGCTCTGAATGGCTTCCGTCGCGAACTGGAGCACCTCTTCATCGTTGCCGTCGAGAATGGCGACCAGCATCAGGTCGTGCGCTGATTCCGCCGCCTGGCGCTGGCGGCGGGTGTGGGAAGCAAGTCTGGAAGCCTGAGCAATCACCCGCTTTGCTTCGTCCACCCGGCCAACTTCTCTCAGCAGCGTACCGTAGCCCAGAAGCGCCCGGATCTGTTCGCGCCGACTCCTCTGGCGGGAGGCGAGCGTGTTTCCGCGCGAAAACCAGATTTCCGCACGGTCGTACATCGCCGCGTTTCGGGTCCGCTTTCCAGCGTCGATGGAGGTGATTGGATTCTCTGGATCCGCGACGGCGGCGGCTTCAGCCCACACCGTAGCCGTAGTGGTGAAGGCGTTCGCTTCTGCCCATGTGCTGATCTCGCTGCACGCACGCACCACCTCACCAACGCTCGCCGCGCGCGGGGCGGACCTCACCACCGTGAGCATGCCCAGTGCATGAGCCAGCATCGGCGAGCCGACTGACGGATAAGCAGGACGTTCACGCACCCCGTCTGCCGCAGGGGGAAAGAGGCGCGGTCGCTCCTCCAGCGATGCTTCTGCCCAGGAACGCACATCCCGCAAGGCGCGCCAGAGCACACTCGCGAGATGCGGCTCCAGTTCCCGCAGGATCTCGTAATCCTGAAGAGGGGGCGGGGGTGGCAGCGGCCGTCGTGGACGCCTCCTGGGACTGGAGGCGGATTCAGAGTCGTCGATCATGCTCAACCTATAATCCGGAGCCCATCCAATGGCCGCATGATCTCGGACTGGATCGATCCGGCCACCGGCTGAAGTGCTGCGCCGGGAGATCCATCTGCTCCCGTAGCGTCTGGTACAGGTGCTTGAGAGGGTTGTGGTCCTCGAGTGCCGTTGACCTTGGCTCCAGCACGCTCACCGCGGGAGCCACACTACTGATGGTTACATCGTCGACCACCGCACCCTGTCCGTGCCCTGCTTCTCGCATCCCGACCTCCCGCTCCGGCTCCACTCACCCCGTATCTCCAAGTGGCACAATTGTAATTGGGGGCCGGCTCGGATGTCTCCGGGGGTGCGCACTCCTTTCCCGCCACATGCGTCCGCTCATTCAGAGCTCCTGATGGCTGTGGTCTCGGGGGACCAAACCGTGCTCGCTCGCCGCTGTTCTCCCGGCGAGTTGGCCCTCGGTGGATGGCGACCTTGAGCTTGACCACTTTGGTTAGGATTCGAGCGAGGGCGCGGTTTTCTGGCCTGCGGTGGTCTCGGGTTGAGTACCGCGGAAAAGCAGCCGACAGAAGTGCACGTAAATGCAGAACGGCCGCGGACCCGGGTGCGGGGTCCGCGGCCGTTTTCGTGGGGGTGCGGGAGGTCAGGCGCGGCTGGGACGGGTGGGTTCCACGTCTCCGCGGCGGCGCGCCCACATCCGCAGGCTGGCCACCGTGCCCTGCAGGTCATCCAGCTCCTCATCGGACAGGTGCCGGTCTTCGGCATAGCGCCGCAGCACGTCCGGCGTCACCGCCTCCACCGAATCCACCGCCACGCGGCCCTGCATCCAAGCGGCCAGCCCGCGGAGCGTGTCTTCCTCCTGCTTGGGCGTCCACGGGCGCGACGGTCCGTCCCCGCACAGGTACTCCCCGACTGCGTCGTTGAAGCCTGTCATTTATGCAATCTCCCGCTGGAATGCGCGCACGGACCCATCCCGCGCCGGTATCCGCATGCCCCGCGCCCGCGCGAGCGCAGCCCGGGGCGCGGCGGATGCGCTGCACGAATCAGACGGACGTTCGCGCCCGGCGGTCACGGTCGTGTCGCGGTCCCGCCACGGACGCGCACGCCGGTCAGCGGCTTGCACCGGGCACCACCGCCTGCCCCTCCGAACCGAGTGCGGGATGGCACAAGTCGTTTGGAATGAATACCTTGTCCTGATCCACCCCCTCGATTGACGCAGGAACACGAATGATCGCAAGACTGACCGCGGCCGCGGCGCTGGCCGCGGCCCTCGCGCTTCCCGCCGCCGCGCAGACGGCTCCCGCGCAGGGTGCGCGGCCGTCGCTGGTGGTGTTCATCACCGTCGACCAGCTGCGGCCGGACTACTTCGCGCGCTACCAGCACCAGCTCACGGGCGGGCTGGCCCGGCTGGCGCGCAACGGCGCGTTCTACCGCAACGGCATGCAGGACCACGCGATCACCGAAACCGCGCCCGGGCACGCCAGCACGCTTTCCGGACGGTTTCCCGCCAGCACGGGCATTGTGGCCAACGTGTACGGCGTGGGCGACACCACCGCGCGGCTGCTGACGGGGACAATGATGGGCGCGTCGCCGTTCCGCTTTCGCGGCACCACGCTGATTGACTGGATGCGCGCCGCCAACCCGGCCAGCCGCGCGCTCTCCATCTCCCGCAAGGACCGCGGCGCCATTCTGCCGCTGGGGCGCGCGAAGCAGTCCGTGTTCTGGTACGACTACCAGGGCGGCTTCACCACCAGCCGCTACTACGCCGACACCCTTCCCGCCTGGGTGCGGCGCTTCAACGCGCGGCGCATTCCGCACGGCATGGCGGGGCGCGAGTGGAACCTTCTGCTGCCCGCGGGCGAGTACCCGGAGCCGGACACGGTGCTGGCGGAAAGCCGCACGCCCATTGCGCGCGGCGCGCACGAGCCGGCTTTTCCGCACCGCATTCCGACCGATCCCGACAGCGCCGCGCGGTACTTCACCGAGTTCCCCTTCATGGACCAGCTGACCGCGGACGCCGCCATCACCGGCCTGCGCGAGATGCGGCTGGGGCGCGGCGATCACCCGGACCTGCTGGCCGTGTCCTTCTCCACGACCGACGCGGTGGGGCACCGCTACGGCCCGGACTCGCGTGAAATCCACGACCAGGTGCTGCGTCTGGACCGCACGCTGGGCGCGTTCATCGATTCCGTGTACGCGCAGGTCGATTCGTCCCGCGTGGTGTTCGCGCTCACGGCGGACCACGGCGTGGCGTCGCTGCCGGAAGTCGCGCACCCCGGCGCCTCGCGGGGGTGGCACGTGAGCCTGGACACGCTCGTGGTGGCGATGCGCAACGAGCTTGGCGCGGGGGTGGATCCCGCGGCGTTCCTCACCGACGACGGCATCCTCTTCCTGCGGCCGGAACTGCTGCCGCGCGGGGTGAACGCCGACTCGCTGGCGCGGGCCTTTGCGGCGCGGGTGCGTCGGGTTCCGGGGGTGCACCGCGTGGACCGGATGGCGGACCTGTGGGCGCTGGGCCCCGAGGCGCTGGAGCGGGACTCCATCGGGCGGCGCTGGGTGCACATGATTCCGCGCGACCAGCCGATTCCGGTGGTGGTGACGCTGGATCCGGGGCGCGACTGGGGAACCGGCCTGTACGCGGTGCACGGGACGCCCCACGCGTACGACGTGCACGTGCCGGTGATCTTCTACGGCCCCGCCTTTCGCCCGGGCCGGCACGACGAGCCGGTGCGGGTGGTGGACATGGCCCCCACCCTTGCCGCCATCCTCGGCATTCGCCCGCTGGAAGCGCTGGATGGGCGCGTGGTGGCGAGCGCGCTGCGGTAGCGGGCCACGACGCAGTTGAAGCCGCTCAGGAGGCTTCGGGCGGGAACGGCGTCGCGCTTCGCGCGGGCCCCACCCTCGGCCCCTCCCCGTGCAAACTGCCGCACGGAGAGGGGAGAACTGCAGTTCGGTGTGATTCGCACGGTGCCGATGCGGCCGAAGGAGGCCCCCTCCCCCCAACCCCCTCCACCCGCTCCGCGGGAGAGGGGGAGCCGTTTGGCGCGGGGCGAGTATCGGCGCCGACCTCTTCTCCACGCTCGAGCAGCCTCACAGCAGTACCGTGAGGCTTTCAGCAGTTGTTGCGGCGACTTCAGTCGCTCAGCAGACCCGCAGCGTCGCTGATCCCCGTGCCGATCCCTGAACCATCCGCCACTCACACCGGCACCCGCCGCCCCCGTGCAGGTGAAGTCTCCCCGTCTGTGTGGGGAGACTTTCCGCCGTTGTTGCGGCGAATTCAGTCGCTCACCGTTTCCATCCCCCGCCCCGCACTTCCCCCCCATCCCGCCTCCTGCCCCTCCTCCTTGTACGATCATTGCAACCCCGTCCCACCCCGCCGCCGCACGGGGCGCGGCGGGCGCAGGGGGCACGGGACGGGAGGCCAGGGATGCAGTCCAACGAACGGTCGGTGTCGGTGTGGGAATCCACGACGCCGCAGCGGCAGACCACGCCGCTGCGGGGCGACGCGGAAGCGGACGTGTGCGTCATCGGCGCGGGGATCGCGGGAATGACCACCGCGTACCTGCTCGCCGCGGCGGGCAAGCGCGTCATCGTGTTGGAAAAGAACGCCATCGGCGCCGGCGAGTCCGGGCAGACCACCGCCCACCTCAGCAGCGCGCTGGACGACTACTTTCACGTCCTGGAGAAGGTCCACGGCGAACAGGGCGCGCGGCTCGCCTTTGCAAGCCACCAGGCCGCCATCGAGCAGATCGGCGAAATCGTCGCGGCGGAGGGGATCCGCTGCGACTACGAGCGCGTGAACGGCTACTACTTTCTGGATCCCGACAAGACGCGCGACTTTCTGGAAACGGAGCGCGACGCCGCCCGCCGCGCCGGCGCGGACGCGGAGATGGTGGACCGCATCCCCGGCGTGCCGTTCGAAAGCGGCCCGGCGCTGCGCTTTCCGCGGCTGGGGCAGTTCCACATCCTCAAGTACCTGCACGGCCTGGCCGACGCAATCGAGCGGCGCGGCGGGCGTATCCACACCGGCACGCACGTCATGGAAGTGGAGGGCGGCGACCGCGCCCGCGTGTCCGGCGACGGGTTTTCCGTCACCGCGGGCGCGGCGGTGGTGTGCACCAATCCGCCCATCCACGACCGGTTCCGGCCCCACACCAAACAGGCGCCGTACCGCACCTACGTCGTCGCGTCCAGGATCCCGGCCGGGTCCGTGGCGCGCGCGCTCTACTGGGACACGCGCGAGTCCTACCACTACATCCGCCTGCAGCCGGTGGAGGGCGATCCGGCCCACGAGTGGCTGATCGTGGGTGGCGAAGACCACAAGCAGGCGCACGAGGATGACGAGCGGCAGAGCTACGCGCCGCTGGAAGCGTGGACACGCGAGCACTTTCCCATGGCGCAGACCTTTGACCTGCGCTGGAGCGGAATGGTGATGGAGCCCGCGGACTACCTGGCCTTCATTGGCCGGGACCCGGGCGGCCGGCGGAACGTGTACGTGGGCACGGGCGATTCCGGGCACGGCATGACGCACGGAACGATCGCCGGGATGCTCATCCGCGACCTGGTGCTGGGCCGGCCGAACGAGTGGGAAACGCTGTACGACCCGTCGCGGCTGCGCATCAGCACGGACTCGCTGATGGAGTTCGCGCAGGAAAACCTGGATGTGGCGTCCGAGTACCTGCGCCTGGCGCCCACGGGCGGCGACGTGGACGGGCCGGAGCAGATTGCCCCGGGTAGCGGCGCGGTGCTGCAGCGCGGGCTGGCCAAGGTGGCGTGCTACCGCGACCCGGGCGGTGCCGTGCACGAGATGTCGGCGCTGTGCACGCACCTGGGGTGCGTGGTGCGGTGGAATACGGAGGAGGCCAGCTGGGACTGCCCCTGCCACGGCTCGCGCTTCGGGCCCACGGGCGAGGTGCTTACCGGGCCCGCCATTACCCCGCTCAAGCGGCTGGACGGAGGTGCTTCGTGAGCGGGCTCAAGGCGGTGCTGCTGGACGTGGACGGCACGCTGATGGACAGCAACGACGAGCACGCCCGCGCCTGGGTGGACGTGTGCCAGGAATTCGGCTTCAGCGTCGATTACGAGCGCGTCCGCCGGATGATCGGGATGGGCGGCGACAAGGTGCTTCCCGAACTGACCGGGGTGGACGAGGAGGATGAGAAGGGAAAGCAGATGAAGGAGCGCCGCGGCGAGATCTTTCGCGAGCGCTATCTGCCGACGCTCAAGCCCTTTCCCCGGGCGGCGGAGCTGCTGCGCCGCTTCAGCGACGCGGGGCTCACGCTGGTCGTCGCCACCTCCGCCAGCAAGACCGACATGCAGGGATTGCTGAAGCAGGGCGGGCTGGAATCGCTGATGGATGAAAAAACGTCGTCCAGCGACGCGGAGGCGTCCAAGCCGGATCCCGACATCGTGGAGGCGGCGCTGAAGCGGGCCGGGTGCGCGCCGGACGAGGCGCTCATGCTGGGCGACACGCCGTACGACATCCAGGCGGCGAACCGCGCGGGGGTCCGGTGCGTGGCAGTCACCTGCGGCGGATGGAGCGCGGAGGAGCTGGGCGACGCGGTTGCGGTGTACCGCGATCCCGCCGATCTTCTGGCGCGGTTCCACGAGTCGCCGTTCGCGGCCGGGTAGCGCGCGCGGGGGGCGGATTCCGGATGCCGGGGGAGACGATGGGCGTCTCTCCCGGCTCGGTTTTTCAGCGGAGTGGATGGATGAGCGAGCGGGACGGGGTGGCGGACCTGGGCGCCGAGGCCACGGCGCCGGTTCCGGGATGGGGATGGACGGAAACGTCGCTGGCGCTCATGGTGCTGGTGTGGGGCGTCAACTTCGCGGTGGTCAAGGACGCGCTGCGCGTCTTTGACCCGCTGGGCTTCAACGCGCTGCGCTTCGCCATTGCCTCCGTGCTCGTGTTCGCGGTGCTGGCGTCGCGCGGCGAGATCGCGCTCCCCGCCCGCGCCGACGTGCCGCGGGTCCTGGCGCTGGGGCTGCTGGGCAACGTGTTCTACCAGATGTGCTTCATCCTGGGGCTGGACCGCAGCGCCGCCGGGCACACCAGCCTGATTCTGGCGCTCACCCCGGTAATGACGGCGTTTCTGTCCCTGGCCACGGGGCACGAGCAGCCGGGGCCGCGCACCTGGGGCGGCGCGGCGCTTTCCATCTCCGGCATCGCGCTGGTGAGCGGGGCCAGCCTGCGCGTGGAGGGTCGCGATGCGCTGGTGGGCGACGCCATTCTGGTGGTGGCCGCCTTTGCCTGGGCCGCCTACACCGTGGGCTCGCGGCCGCTGGTGGCCCGGTACGGGTCCACCCGCACGACGGCGTGGACGCTGTGGGTGGGGGCGCTGGGGCTGGTGCCGGCGGGGGTGCCGGCGCTGGCGCGGCAGGAGTGGGGGGCGGTGACGCCCAAGGCGTGGGGCGGGCTGGCCTTTTCCGCCCTGTTCGCCATCAGCCTGGCGTACCTGATCTGGTACCGCGGCGTGGAGCGGATCGGCAACACGCGCACGGCCATCTTCAGCAACCTTACGCCCATCGTGGCGCTGGCCGCGGGCGCGGTACTGCTGCGGGAGCGGCCGTCCGCGCTGGCCCTTGCCGGCGCCGCGCTCACCCTGGCGGGGGTGATGATCGTGCGCTCCGTCACTGGCTCCCGCCCGCGCCCCACGGGGTGACAACGATC
>NZ_DASVTX010000008.1:0-16961 GCF_036387355.1 Longimicrobium sp. | reverse complement strand
GGGCAGAAGTCCGGCGACTCGTCCAGGATGGTGCGCAGCGCGGGCACGTGGCCGGAGCCGACGAGCACCAGCACGCGCCGCGTGCCGGGCCGCAGGATGCGCGTGATGTTGTGCGCCATCAGAATGTTGCGCTCGTACCAGCGCGCCAGCAGCTGCGGGCCGCCCACGTTCTGGCCGTCGCCCGCGGCCAGCCAGCTTCCAAACATGGACCATGAGTTTCCGCCGTGCAGCGCTTCGTCGCTGTTGGCGCGGCGAAGGTGCTCGATGATCGTGGTTCCACGCTGCCAGGCTGAGGCAGAATCGGCCTGCGCCCGCAGCACCACCATGATGCTGTCCGTGCGGCGCCGCAGCTCCGGCCGGCGCGCAAGCAGCGGCTCGATGGAGTCGTTGCCCAGGACCATCTGCCGGTCGATGGGATACACGGTGGGGTGGCCCAGCCGCCGCGCCAGCCGGAACCCCACCTGCACCACCTCGTTGCGGCTCTGGCTGGTTCCCGATGCCGTGTAGCGCCGGTAGCGCGCCGTGGTGCTGTCCGCGAACTCCAGCGGCCACTCGACGGCGATCTGGTCGGGCGCCCACGCGGCCAGCCGCGCCGAAAGCTGCTCCAGCTGTGCCTGCCGCTCCGGGCCCAGGATGTCCTGCGCGGGCGTCTGCGCGGCATCGCCGCTGGAGCCGGCGAAGTGGTAGGTGCCCAGCAGCAGCACCTGCACCTCGTTGGGCGCGCACCGCGCGGGAAAGCCGGTGGGCGTCTGCGCCCGCACGGGCGGCGCGGCGAATGTCATCAGGGCGCCCGCAAGGCAGCGCGCGGCGAGAATGAAGGTGCGGCGATGTGGGTTCACGGACGGCATCGGTGTGAGGGATCGGCAACGATCCTTGGACGCGGCCCGCGAACGGATGGTTTACGCCGGGACCACCGGAGCGGGCCGGAACCGCCGCGGCCCGCTCCGGAGGTGCCGCCGGGCCTACGTGCCGCAGAAGGTCTGCTGCACCCGCTCGTGCGCCCCGGGCGGCTCCATGTACCGCTCAAATCTCGGCTGGGCGTCGTACGGATGCGCCAGCACGGTCAGCAGCTCCTCGAACGGGGCGAAGTCGTCCCGGTCCACGGCCGCGCGGATTACCGCCTCGATGCGGTGGTTGCGCGGGATGAACGCGGGGTTCACGGCGAGCATGGCATCACGGCGCGCGGCGGGGTCGCCCGGCTCCTCGGCCAGCCGTTGCCGCCACCGGGGCGCCCACGCGTCGTACGCGGCGGGGTCGGCGAACAGCGTACGCACCTCCGCGTCTCGCGCCTCATCCGCCGCCGCCTCGCTCAGCCCGCGAAAGGTGAGCGTGAAGTCCGCGGTGTTCGCCGCCATCGCCTGCATCAGATCGTTTACGAGCGCGGCGTCGCCTTCGCGTTCGGTGGCCAGGCCCAGCTTGCTCCGCAGGCCGGCCTGATAGGCCCGTTCGAACGCCGGGCCGAAATCCTCGAGCGCGCGGATGGCATCCGCGGCCGCGGCGTCCGCATCGTCACCCAGGAGCGGGATCAGGCACTCCGCCAAGCGCGTCAGGTTCCACTGCGCGATGGAGGGCTGGTTGGCGTAGGCGTAGCGCCCGTAGCTGTCGATGGCGCTGAGCACCATCCCGGGATCGTATTCATCCAGAAACGCGCACGGCCCGTAGTCGATGGTCTCGCCGGCGACCGACATGTTGTCGGTGTTCATCACGCCATGGATGAAGCCCACCAGCAGCCACCGCGCGATGAGCTCTGCCTGCGCCGCGATTACGGCCTCGAGCAGCGCGAGGTAGGGGCGCTCCGCGTCCGCCGCCTGCGGGTAGTGCCGGGCGATAACGTGATCCGCGAGGGTGCGCACGCCCTCCACGTCGCCGCGGGCGGCGAAGAACTGAAAGGTGCCCACCCGGATGTGGCTGGACGCAACGCGCGTCAGTACCGCGCCCGGAAGCATGGTCTCGCGGATCACCCGCTCGCCGGTGGTCACCGCCGCCAGTGCGCGAGTGGTGGGGATGCCGAGCGCCTGCATGGCCTCGCTGACCAGGTACTCGCGCAGCACGGGGCCCAGCGCCGCCCGCCCGTCGCCGCGGCGCGAGAAGGGGGTGGGGCCCGCGCCCTTGAGCTGCACGTCGCGGCGCTTGCCGTTGCGGTCGATGACCTCGCCCAGCAGGATGGCGCGCCCGTCGCCCAGCTGCGGCACAAAGCCGCCGAACTGGTGCCCGGCGTACGCGGTGGCGATGGGCGTGGCGGTGTCCGGAACGCGGTTCCCCGCCAGGGCGGCGACGCCTTCGTCGCTGGCGAGCCACGCCGGGTCGATGCCCAGCTCCGCCGCCAGCGGCTCGTTCACCTTGATCAGCCGAGGCGCCGCGACGGGCGTGGGCGTGACGCGGGCAAAGAACCGGTCCGGGAGCCGCGCGTACGCGCTGTCGAAAGCAGGTTGAGCCATGCGAAGGCGCTGATGGTCCGGGTGTCCGGCGCACACCGCTCGACATGATCGACGGTGCGGAAACGCGGTTTCCCTCGCACAAGCCACGCCTGACATGGTGCACGACGTGCGGTTACCCTTCCCGCCGTCAAGGGTGCGCGACGGTACCGAACGCGTGCTGTCGGGGCAGGGATTGGCAGGCCGTAACTGTTCGCAGCAGCTACCCCGGGACGTAGACGCAACCGGGTTCCCGCTCACGTTTCAGATTACCGACGCGCGGGGAATGTTCGTGGAATCGATGACCTACATCTCACCCGGAGATCCCGGCCCTGCGTGCGAGCCGTCGCGAATTGAAACAGACCTGCGCACCGCGTGATGAAGAGGGGATCTCAGACGCTGATCCTCGTTCTGCTTCTCTCTGCAGCCTCCGCCTGCCATGATGCGAGTGGGCCTGATCTGGCGTTCCGGTTCCAGGCGTCACTTATCCGGCGTGACACGGTCATTGTTGATCCGCCGCGTGGCCCGTACTCACTTCCGCCTACCCGCGCGGAAGCAGCGGCGCACCGGATTACCGTGCGCGGATACCTCGAGACGCCGTGCTCACGCGAGAAAGTCCGGGTCAGCGCCCGCCGCGACGCCAGCGGCGTCATTCGTATTCGGGTACGGGCGGAACGAACCGGAGGTACATGCGCGTTCACCACTGACCCCTACACGTATGTGGCGACGGTGGATAACGTTGCGGGACCGCGGCAGCGCGTCGTAGTCGAGCATCTGCGTGACGCGCGGCGGGCTGATGGCGCTGTTCTCGACACTGTCCTTGAGCTTTCTCCCACACCCTGAAACTCCGTCCCGGCACAGAGGCCGCCGCCCCGCCCGAAGCGTACGATCTTTCCCGCTCGGGTCATTCTGCTCTCCTTCCCTACCGACGATGACGATCGGCACGAAAGCTGGAAGCAAAACAGTCATGCTCGCGATCTGGGCCGCGGTTGCGCTGAGCTGCATGGGGTGGCGCGACAGCACGGCGCTCGCGCGCCCGCCCGAGCAGCCAGCGGGTTACGGGTACCAGTCGGCGCTGTTCACCTGCACCATCACCGTCTGGAGCGGCGGAATGCGGTGCACGGAAGGCGAGCCTGGAACGCCGGGCGGATCGTCGCGGGCCCTGCTGGGCGGGGGCCAGGTCAAGATGAGTTTCGCCAGCCTGCGGTACGACAGCATCGCGTACATCACCTCGTTTGATGCCGCCGTACAGAACCTCATGAGCGCTCCCATCGGAACGCCGGACGGGGTGACCCGCACGGGCCTCAAGGTCTACTTCGAACAGCAACCGAAGAGTACCGCGTACATGGCCGGATACGACACCGGAACGGTGTATGTGAACAATCCCGACGGACGGCAGAACTTTACGGCCGCGGACCAGCCGTACTTCCGGTACGACACCATTCTGCCCACCAACGCCGTCTCCGCCGTGAAGCGGTGGGAGTACCGCATTCCCCGCTCGGTGGCCTCGGTCGCGTTCTCCGTCCGGGTGTTCACGTACGTGCCTTCCGAGCCACTTGTCCCGGATCCAGCGCCGACGGGGTACATCATTTCGGCCGACTCGGTTGCAATCCTCTACTCGAAGGTTGCGTATAACCATCCCCGGTTCGGGGGGCGCTATCCACGAAGTGTCCTGGAGGTAACGTTTGCTCCCGGTGCCTCCCAAGAGGAGAAGCAGTCAGCCCTGAATGTCGTTGGAGCTACCGTGATCGGAGGGCGCGCCGGGGCGTATCTGATCGTCGTGAAGGACAACGGGACGGCCGCTCCGCTCTGGGCCGCCGTCGACAGGCTTTCTGCACTGCCGCAGGTGGTTCGCGCATTTCCGGATATCTTCATCACCGGAGTTGAGCCAGCGTTTCGCAGGCCGGAGGACGGCCAAGGTTTGCGCACCGCGGTTGGCAACTGAACCCCGATCGCGCTGACCTGGAGCGGTACGACTTCGGAGTTGCGGTTCCCTGCAGTGAGTGGTGCGTTCCACACTCTCCAGCACATGCCACGCCCGCCCGACGGAGGAGCCCCGGTCCCGCTCCCTCGTGGTGAACCCTGTCCCAGAGGCCGTCCAGCAAAGCGTGGCCGCGACGTACTCCACGTCCACGCCCCGCGCCAGGGCTGGGGACGCCGAGCGCCATCGAGGGCGCGACGAGCACGGCCCGGCCCACCGCCATTCCAGACCACGCCGGGGCAAGCCACGCCGGCCAGCCGCCCAAGCCCGCCCCGCTCCCGCAACCGCCAACACCGCATCAGGGGCGCCAGGCTGCGAAGGTCCCAAGGCTTGCGCGCCACCCCCTTGGTTGGTAGGGTTATCGTGCGATTAGTAGCGGCAACCGTGAGGGAGTGCCGCCGAGCCATCCACACCACCCTTCCTGGAGCATTCCCATGCGTCTCGATCCGAACGATCTCGTGGTAGACAGCTTCTCCCTGGACCCCGCGGTGAACGGCGAGGGTGAGCCGGCATTCGCGGCCGATCCGGTGGCCGTCGCGCCGCCGCTTGATGGGTTCACCCGGTATGAGCGGTCGTGCTGGGTGGACTCCATCTGCCGCTGCTACGCCTAGACGGCACGACGGCGGCGGTACGGCGCGCAGCCTTGGCGCGCCGTACCGCGGCCCGTTGCCGGTTGATCCCCTTCTCCGTCCGCTGGCCCCGAAGGACCTCTCCTGCCCAACTCAGCTCTAAACACCCGCTCGATTCGTCCGGTCCACAAACGACCGTGCCGCGGCCGTGCGGCCCAAGCGGCACACTGCTCGTCGCTACTCGCCTGCCGCCCTAGTGTAGTGCGTCCGAAGTGAATTTCCGTCCTGCATGGCATGTTGTAGATTGTGAGCCATGCAGAGACGCAATCGAATGATCCATTTGAGCGAGGCGGACAGGGCCGAGTTGGAGCGCCTTGTCCGCGCCCGCACGACCGCGCAGCGTGTGGTTGAGCGCTGCCGGATTGTACTCGCCTCCGCGGCGGGGCAGAAGCCGACGGAGATTTGCGCACAGGTCGGGGTTTCCCGGCCGACGGTGCAGACCTGGCTGGATCGCTTCGAGTCCAGCGGTGTCGAAGGGCTTCTGCGTGATCTGCCCCGCCCGGGGCGTCCGCGGGAGATCACGCCGGAGAAGATCGCCGAAGTGGTGCGCATGACGCAGCAGGCGCCTCCGGCGGGCAGCGGAACGCACTGGAGCCAGCGCACGCTGGCGCCGTCGGCTGGGGTGAGCGCTTCCACCATCGGGCGGATCTGGAAGGCGCACGGCCTGAAGCCGCACCGCGTTCAGACGTTCAAGATCTCCAGGGATCCGCACTTCGTGGAGAAGCTCCATGATGTCGTCGGCCTCTATCTCTCCCCGCCGGAGCGCGCCGTGGTGTTCTCCGTCGACGCGAAGACACAGATCCAGGCGCTGGACCGCACCCAGCCGAGATTGGCCGCTGGAGAAGGGAAGGGCCGGGACCATGACGCACGACTACAAGCGCCATGGTACCACCAGCCGGTTCAGCGCACTCGACGTGGCCACCGGCGAGATTATCGGGGAATGCACTCCCCGGCAGCGCCACCAGGAGTTCCTGAGGTTCGCCAAGAAGGTGGCCGCCACCGTCGCTGCGGACCTCGAAGTCCACTTTATCCTGGACAACTCTTCCGTGCACAAGCACGAGGCGGTTCGACAGTGGGTCGCGGCCAATGAGCGCGTGCACTTCCACTTCGTCCCGACAAGTTCCTCTTGGCTGAACCTGATCGAGCGATTCTTCGGAGAACTGACCCAGCGCCAGCTCAAGCGCCTCGCCGTCAACAGCGTCGATCAGCTGATCGCAGCCATCACGAGCTACATCGAAAACCGCAACCGTTCTCCAAAGCCATTCGTCTGGACCGCTTCCGTGCAGCACATTCTCGACAAGGCCGGAAGAGCTAAAGGCACTTTGGGCGCACTACACTAGCCGCCGCGTGCTCGGGATCGTCGTACTGCATCCCCGCACGGTATGCGGTGAGCGGGGGCACTTCCGCTTCTGCCGCAACCGCTGCCGGCATCGCTGGTCTGGTGCGGGCCGCGAATCCGTCGTTGAGTGCCGCTCAGGTTCGCGACCGGCTCGTAAGCACTTCAGTGGGGCCACATCACCGGTTGGATGCAGAAGCCGCGGCTCGCAATATTCTCCCGCTGGGCGTCTCCATTTCGGGACCGTCGTCGCCTACGCCGCCAGGCACCTATACCTGGACGGCGCACCGCAGCGGAGGACTTTCCCCATACCGGTACGCGTGGTATCGGGATGGGAGCGAGCAAGCGGTTTCCCTGGGCAGCACCTACACGGGCGTTGTGGGGACAACCGGGTTCTCCCTCAGACTTGAAGTTACCGATGGACGAGACGTCGTCGCGCAACAGGCGACCTACATCGTGCCTGGTTATCCGGAACAGCTTGGATGTGACCAGTCGCCACTGGCTACGGACTTCTGCACTCTTTGACAGCGTATGAAGAACAAAGCCCTGATCTGCCTGTTGTTTGTCGCTTCGGCCGCCGCGTGCCGTGACAGCGGTGGGCCTGATCTGTCCCTCAGGTTCGATGCACTCCCGGTACTGCGCGACACCATAATCCTCGATTCGGCTACCCTCGTGTCGCGCCGCCCTCCGCCGATCACGGCGGAGGGAGAAGGAGCCCGGATCACGGTTCGTGGATACATAGAAACGCCCTGCGCGAACGAAAGGGTCCGCGGGAGCGCCTGGCGGAACGACGACGGCGCGATTCGGCTCCTGGTACGCTCCGTACACTCCGGGGACACGTGCGCGTTCAGGACTGATCCCTACACGTACGAAGCTGTCGTCAAAAGCGACCGGGCCGCGCAACGTGTGGTCGTGGAGCATCGGCGTGACGCCCGGCGTCGTGATGGCGTTGTCTTGGACACCGCGCTGACGCTTTCTCCCGCTCCTTGAGCTCTCCCGCCCCGCGGGCGCTCGGGCCACCCCGGGAGCAGACGCGACTGGGGAACCCGCCCTTCGGGACGCAGGGCATCCCAGGCAAAACGGAAGGCGTTCTTCCCGTCACATACTGTTGTGGGTACCCGTTGACGTACACCGTACGGTGTTCCGCACAGCGGGGACGACTCCATGCCAGACACGCCGCGGAATGGAGAGCTGCTCCCCCACCACTGTCCCCGGCAATTCCCGCCGTGCGACTCCACTCTTTCCATCCACGCACCGCAACATGCTCCACAATACTCTCCCAAGCAGGAAGACAGCCATGTTCGCCATCACAGCCGCAGTGGCCCTGAGCTGCATGGGGTGCCGCGATACAACGGCCCTTGCGCTCCCGCCAGATCCGTCCGCCGGGCACGAGTACCAGTCGGCGCTCTTCACCTGCACGCTTACCGTCCGGAGCGGCGGTGTTCAGTGCACGGAAGGAGCGTCCGGAACGGCAGGCGGCCCGTCGCGGGCGCTGCTGGGGACCGGGCAGATCAAGATGAGCTCCACCAATCTGCAGTACGACAGTGTTGCGTATCTCACCTCGTTCGACGCCGCCGTCCAGAATCTCATGAGCGTCCCCATCGGGACGCCGGACGGGGTCACCCGGACGGGCATCAAGATTTTCTTCGAAAAGCTGCCGACGATTACGGCGTACACGACGGGGTACGACACCGGCACCGTATACGTCAACAATCCGGATGGCTCGCAGAACTTCTCGGCGGCCAACCAGCCGTACTTCCGGTACGACACCATCCTGCCCACCAACGCCACCTCGGCCTGGAAGCGCTGGCAATTCCGCATTCCCCGGTCAGTGGCCTCGGTATCGTTCTCCGTCCGGGCTTTCACGTACATGCCTGCGGAGAAGCCGATTTCCCAGCTGCCCCCCGAAAATTGGCTGATCTCCCCGGATTCCGTAGCCCGGCTGTATGCACTCCCGCGTCTTGCCTGGAACGACACCCGGCTCCCGGGGCCGTACCCGCTGAACATCGTGAGCATCATCTTCAAGTACGATGCGAGCCATGAAGATCGGCGGTCCGCGATCGACGTGGTGAACGGAGAGGTGATTGGCGGAAACGGCATGAGCTATTTCGTCCTCATCAAGGACAATGGAACAGCAGGGCCGCTGTGGACGGCGGTTGACCGGCTCCGCACCATGCCCCAGGTGGCGTATGCCGGACCGGAGATCCTTACGCTCACCGATCAGGGCCAGTACGCCGTGTCCAACGACGGAACAGGGTGGAGACGGACGGACTGGCAGCTGGTGCCCGATAGCGCGGGTGGACCCAACTGGGGCGCCGAAGCCGTGGCCGCGCCATTTGGCTGGGGCTGTGAGAAGGGCGCCGACGCCACGACCATAGCCGTCGTGGACGAGGGAATCCACGGTGATCGGGTAGCCAGCATCATCGGCGCGCCTGCAAACGACGGGCAGGGCATGGCCGGGTTGATGTGGTCCGGGCACGTCACGAACGATGCGGGCCTGCCAGGGGCGGACGCCCGGCGGGCATTTCAGGATTCCGCCGCCGTGCTCAACATCGCGCGCGGCCAGTACTTCTTGAACCCGGACGGAACTCAACGTCCGCCGAACCCGTCGGCTCCCGCGGACGTCGCGTTTGCTGACGAGTATTATCGGGGATGGGCTACGGGCTTGGATCAGCTTGAGCACGAGTTCGGAATCCGGCCCCTTTACGTGCTGTCGGCCGGCAACCTCGGCTTGGACGCCGCCATGTCTGGATTGCCAAAGCTCGCGGGAGATCCCCGTTTCGCGTCCCGGGTCCTTGTCGTGGGAGCCTCGGCCCAGGGAGATTCTGCCGCGCAGCACGTGCGTCCGAGGTGGACGGCGCCCGCGGCACCGGTCATGAGGGGATCCAACACGGGGCCGCTGGTCTCGATCTTTGCTCCCGGCTACCTGGTCTCCGTTGCGGATACCGGCGGCGTGAGCCTGCGTACCGGAACTTCGTACGCGGCGCCTCACGTTGCCGCCGCGGCAGGTCTCCTCAAATCCTTTGATCCACGGTTGACCAGCGAACAGATCGTATCGCTCATTCTGGACGGGAGCAGGCGCGGGGGCTGGACCACCGACGGCAAGCCGTTCCTGAATATCTACGAGTCGCTCAAGGCGGCCGCGCGACGCACCGGCGCCCCGTTATGCGGGCAGCGGTACTGGATGAAGAACGGGCAGTTCACAGTTCAGCGCGACAGCGCAACGGGTAGTACCCAGTCGTTGTTCACGCTCCCGTACAGCGGCGTCAACCCCGACGTTCTGCATGGCGGAAAGCAGATCAACTTTCGCCAGCCTAACGGGACGAGGCTGACCTATCGCTGGGCGAACGGCAGCTGGGCGCCCGGTACGCCCGACGCCGGCGGCTCTCTGCGCCGGGGCAGCAACGGCAGCCTGCTCTCCCGCAACGAGATGTCGCACGACGCGGATAGCGCCGTATGGTGGCTTCCCACCGTGCGGACCGATTCTGTCGTGTACCGGTTCGAGTTCGTCGACTCGGCCTATAACTCATCGGGGTACATCGCCCGGGTGGCAGGGCCCCGCTCCACGACACCGGACCAATGCATCCGGCAGTTCGTATCCGTGGATTCCGCCGATGACGAGCGGTTGCGCACGGGCCCGGACTCCACCCGCCAAGTGTACCAGGACTGGCTCACATACATCAACGCCAACCCATGCGAACAGGCGATCGAGGGTCCCAGCAGTGTTACCCCATCCCTGCGCACCGCGTATTCGCCCCGCGGCGAGTCGGTGTATGCGTTTGTCGCGACTGAAACGGGCGGTTCCACGGTGGGGCCGTGGTTCCCGTGCGGCAAATCGGGATTCTGGGTGGAGCCCGTGAGCGGAAAGTACTTCGATGCGCGGGTGGTCATGCAGTGCCGCAACTGGACGGAGTCGCACAGCAGCGTGGGAACCTCGGTGTACCGCATTTCCATTCCATCCGGAACGGTGACCGCGCTGACCTGGAGCGGTACGAATTCCGAGCTGCGATTTCCTTCACTGAGCGAGAATCTGCGCCAGATGACGGTCGAAAGCCGGACATGGACGCGCACAGGGTCGGGCTCGTGGGTGCGCGGGGCCAACGACTACGAGTGGATCTTGAGCGGCACGACCTCCACGTCTCCGCCGGACTGCCGGATACAGTACAGGACCCCCGCGGACGGGGCAGTCGTCTTTTCAGCGCCGACTGACTGTCAAGCCGAAGGTGGCGATGCGGGATTCAGCGCCCTCAGGGCGCCCGCCTCCTGGTCTCCCCGGCACTGACCCCCCGCGAAGCAGAAACTCGCCAGGATGATGGAGCGGCGGGCCGGTCGTTTCGGTCCGTCGCCCGCTGTTTTAACATCTCCGAGGGCGGTGCACTGGGTGCGCCGCCCTCACGGTCGCATGTACGAATCTTCGCGGATAGAGCTCAACAGCATCATCTGCTTTCGTATCAACAACGCTTGTGGGACCCCTGAAGATCACCTTGATCCTGAAGAGAAACTGAGCATTGGACCGCCCTGTGGCGAAGCAGGGCGCCCCGCGTACGGCGCCAGGTAGCGACGCTGCGCCGCGACAACTTGCCCCACGTGCCCACGATCAACTGTGAGGCAGCCCCCTGCTGCGACCCTGCCACCCGGCGCCGGTACGGCCCGTTCGGGGGCGCGGGAGGACGGTTGGGCGAACGACGCTTGAGCACGGCGCGGGGACAGGCCACCGTTGGCGCACGTGGCTGGTCCGTCTCCCGTACCCGATCGAGCGATGACACCGTCTCTCTGCCGATATCTGATCCCCGCGTTCCTGCTCGCGCCCATGCTCGCGACCGCCGCACAGGCGCAGACGCGGCCTACCGTCGCCGGCAACTGGCTGGTGCGCGTGCAGGGCGCGCAGCCGTTCTCGGTGGTGCTGTCGGTGGATGAGCATGGCGGCGTGCTCACCCCGCACGCGATGTCGCGGGTGCAGACCATCGTGCCGACCTCGGCGGCACGGACGGATTCGGGGTTTGTGGCCCGCGCGACGGCGTGGGAGCGCGAGAACACGCTGGACGTGGCCGTGCGCGGCGATTCGCTTCGCGGCACCTGGAGCGCCGCGGGGCAGCCGTCCCTCGCCGCGTCCGGCATCCGGCTGCCGCGCGAAACGCTGGCGCCGTTGACCGGGACGGCGGTGTTCGACAGTGTTGTGGGCGTGCTGCAGCGCCACTTCTACGATCCCGCGTACAACGGCGCGGACTGGCCCCGGCTGGTGGCCCAGGCGCGCCCCCGTGCCGCCGCCGCGCGCACCGATGCCGAGGCGTTCGCCGTCATCACCGGGCTGCTTCGCGCGATCGGCACGTCGCACCTGAACTTCAACGCCGTCCCGCGCGTCCCACGGCCCGCCTCCGCGAACGCGCAGGCCCCGCGCGCTCCGGCCGCACCCGCGCCGTCGTCGGCCGCCCCGGTCGTGAGCTGGCAGACGCTGTCGCCGTCGATGGGGTATCTGCGCATCACGAGCTTCGAGCCCTCCGGCGAGGCGCTGCCGCCCGAGGTGGTGCGGATGGACAGCGCGTTCGCGGAAATGGCGGGGCTGCCGGCCATCGTCATCGACCTGCGCGGCAACGAGGGCGGCTCGGTGGACTTGGCCTACCGCCTGGGGCAGCACCTGCTCGCGGCGCCCGTGGCCGCCGGCTACCTGGTCGTGCGCCGCGGCTTCGACAGCCGGGGGCTGCGCACCGCCGCCGCGCTGGACCCCGCGACGGTGCCCGCGCTCCCCGCCGATCTGCCCGGCGCACTGCTGGCGGATTCCGTGGAGGCAGCGGGCGGCGCGGGGATGCTGATGATGGGCGGCGGCCTGGCGCGCACGTACGGCGGGCGCATCGCCATCCTCATCGACGGCAACACCGGGAGCGCCGCGGAAGCCACGGCCGCCATGCTCCGCGAAACGCGCGGCGCCGTCACCGTCGGTGCGCGCACGGAGGGCGCCATGCTTTCCGCGGCGGACGTGATGGTGGCCCCGGGATGGCGGCTTCGGTATCCCGCGATGGACTTTCGCACCGCGGCCGGCGTGCGCGTGGAAGGCGACGGCGTCATCCTGGACGTTCCCGCCGATCCAGCCGACCGCGCGGCACTGCTCCGCGCCGCGGCGGACACCTTGCGCCTCCCCGCACCCTGATCCGCAGTCGTGCCACGAACATCGGCGCCGCGCGGCAGGTGCTCGCGGCGCCGCGATCGGCGCCGCGCGGCAGGTGCTCGCGGCGCCGCGATCGGCGAAGCCGGATCAACGCGACGGTGAGACAGCGCGGCGTTCAGCGTCGCACGGGAATCATCCCGCGAAGGCGGCCGTCGCGCAGGTACAGCGCGGCCCAGACCAGGATTCCGAACGCCAGGGGAAAGGCGATCGGCATTCCCACCCGCAGATTGGTCGCGGTGGCGCCGCCCAGGTAGCCGGTCAGCAGGATGGCGCCCAGAATGGACGTGCGCGGGACCAGGTACAGCAGCGTGGGCACCAGCAGCGCCAGGCCGATGCCGGGGGCGAGGCTTTCCGCATACCCGGCCTGCACCGTGCCCTCGACGTACGGCGCGAAGCCGATGACGCGCAGCGCCCCGTCCATCAGCAGAAAGACGGCGACCAGTCCCGTCAGCACGCGCCCCGTCACGAGCATCCAGCGCGCCGGCGCGACGGTCGCGCGGTCTGCGCGGGTGGCGGCGTTCACGTATGTGGCCGTGTTCTGCATCGTAGCTTCTCCGGTTCCAGGTTCGTCAGGATGATGGACGGCAGCGCCCGGCACTCCGCGGGCCGTCGCCGCTCCATCCTGTCGACGAACGAGGCCCGCCCGGATCGACATCCGCCCCAACCTTCTGACCGCGCCGTGCTGTGTCGCGCATCCGCTCCCCGCTCCCCATGACGATGACGGCATCCACCGCCGGCTCCGGCCGTCGCCGCTGGACCCTGTACGCCGCGGCGTGGCTCCCCATGCTCGCGGCGTACTTCGGCGCCATCATGGCCGGCGGCGACTCCGCGGCCGACAGCCTGCTGCTTGCGCTGCACAACACCGTTCCCGCCGCGCTGGCGGGCATCGGCGTGGTGTTTGCCTGCGCGCGCATCCCGTGGGGCAGCCGCGGCCGGGGCGCGTTCCTGGCCATTCACGCCGGGCTGGCCGCCGCGTACTCGCTGGCGTGGTGCGGCGGAATGATCGTCACGCGCACCGCCGTAGAGTCGCTGTGGACGGGTCGCTGGCGGCCGTTCGCGCTCAGCTTCGACGAGCTACGCTGGCAGCTTGGCGCGGGCGTGCTGCTGTACCTGACCATCGCGAGCGTGCGCTACGTGGGCCAGGTGGGCGACCGCCTGCGCGAGCAGGAGGCACGCGCCGCGCGGGCCGAAGCGCTGCGGGCGCGCGCGGAAATGCAGGCGCTGCGGGCGCAGATCAATCCGCACTTTCTGTTCAACACCCTGCACTCGCTGCTGGAACTGGTGAGCGCGGGCGATGGGCGCGCCGAGGAAGCCATCGAACGCTTCGGCGCGCTGCTGCACCGCACCTGCGACGTCCGCCGGAGCGCCGCGGACGACGTGCCGGTGGACGAGGAAATCCAACTCGTGCGAGACTATCTGTGGATCGAGCAGCTCCGCCTGGGCACGCGACTCATCGCCACGCTGGAGGTGGATGACGATGCCCTGCGATGCACCATCCCCACCTTCGTGCTGCAGCCGTTGGTGGAGAACGCGGTGAAGCACGCGGCGTCCACGCGCGTGGCGCCCACCTCCATCCGCGTGCGCGTAGCGCGGGAAGGTGGACGGCTCCTGCTTTCGGTGGTTGATGACGGGCCGGGCGCCATTCCCGAGCGGGTGGAGCGAGCGGAGGGCGCCGGTCTGCGGCTGGTGCGCGGGCGGGTAGAGGCGCGCTACGGGGATGACGGGCAGATGCGGATCACCACGGCGCCGGGCGCCGGATTCTGCGTCGCGCTCGCGCTGCCCGCCGGGGCGCCGGCACTCGCGGCCGTGGGGCAGGGATGAGCGCGATGGCGTTGCGGACGGTGATCGCGGAAGATGAGCCGCTGGCCCGCCAGCGGCTGCGGCGCTTCGTGGAGCGCGATCCGCGGCTGGTGCTGGTAGGCGAGGCGGAGAGCGGGAACGCCGCGGTGGAACTGATCGACCGCTTGGCGCCGGACGTGGTGTTTCTGGACGTGCAGATGCCGGAGTGCAGCGGGCTGGAGGTGCTGGAGCGCGCCGCGCATCGCCCCGCGCCGGTGTTCACCACGGCGTACCCGGACTATGCACTGCGCGCGTTCGAGGTGGAGGCGTACGATTATCTGGTAAAGCCGTTTGGTTGGACGCGCTTTCAGGCCGCGGTGGACCGCGTGGCGCGCCGCCTCTCCGCCCCGCTCGCGCCGATGCCGACGGCTGCTCCGGCTCCATCGAGCCCGCCCGAGCCGTACCTGGAGCGATTGTTCGTGCGGCGGCGCGGGGAGATGGTGCCGGTGAGCATGCGCGACGTGCACCGCATTGAGGGCGCGGGCGACTACGTGACACTGTACCTGGCCGCCGGCCCCGTGCTGGCCGACATCAGCCTGAACGAACTGGAGCGGCGGCTGGACCCGGCGTGCTTTCGCCGCATTCACCGGGCGCACATCGTGAACCTGGACCACGTCTCCGCCATCCGCCCCTACGACGAGCGGCGCCTGTCCGTCCGCTTTGCCGACGGCTCGGAGGTCGTGGCCAGCCGCGCCGGCTCGCAGTCCCTCCGCGAGATGGTGCGCTGACCGGCCGATGCCGTACGCGGAGTCGCGGCTTGCGTTCAGCGCTCGCTGCCGGTCGGCCCAGAGTCGCAGACCACGTCCCCGAGCGGGAGACGGGGGATGCCCATTTCCGCGAGGTACGCAGCGAGTACTTTGGCGCCTGCCTCCGCCATTACGATCCGTTGGGTGAAGCCGCCGCAGGCACGTCCGTTCTCCACGGTCATCCAGTCGGTAATCTGCCCCGGCTCTACACGAACCGGGTCTCCAACGCGAAATTCCGGGAACAACTCAGCATCCTCCGTCAGTTTCCCGGCGATCTTTCCGTCCGCGTAGGTAACGTCCTCCAGCCAGATGAACTCGGCCGGCCCGTCTGATCGGGCCAGCCGAACCTTAACCCCCAGATACGTCATTCCCGCCGGGGCGTGCGTAAGCCGTTGGACCAGGTGCGGCAAGGTGGAGCGCGCGCGATCGATTGCCGCGTTCATTTCTTCGTCGCCCTGCCTGACGCGAAGAATACGCGTTTTTTGATCGAACGAGCGGTACGGGGGGATGTTTGGCGCAGGGACACGCCCCGGCTCTCCACACGCGCTCGCGACCACCAGCACGGCGGCCAAGACATTCAAACGTGTTCTCATCGTCACCGGATTCATGATTTGCCTCTCGCATGAAATGATATCGTCCCGCACGCAGGCGGGCTGGCTGTAACCCCTACTCTGTCTCGTCCGGCTGCCACAGCTCAATGGGGTTTCCCTCGGGGTCGTGGATGCGCGCGAAGCGGCCGACGCCCGGCATGTCCCACTCGGGCTTGGTGATCACCTCGACTCCACCCGCGCGGAGCTTGGCGATCAGGCCGTCGATGTCGTCCACGCGCAGGTTCAGCATCCACTGATGGTCCGCGGCAAAGTAGTCCGTATCGGCCGCGAACGGCGCGAACACGCTGGGGCCCGCCTGCGTATCCCACTGCCCGTACGGCGCCGATCCCACGCCCAGGTGCTCCACGTACCAGGCGCGCATCGCCTTAGGATCCTTTGCGCGAAAAAAGAATCCACCAATCCCCGTTACGCCCATCATCGCCTCCCTGTTTTACGAAGTGAAACCGCGGGACAAGCCTCTACACGCTTTTCGAGAGATCCGGGATCCCCAACTGCAGCCTCAGGGGACGCGGACAACATTGCACCGGCCGAGGCTCACGGAACCAGCGCCGCCACGGGGCGGGGGTACACGGCGGGAAGCAGGTGCTCCAGCAGCCCCACCTCCTCCACGTTGTGCTTGAGCCAGGCGCGCGCGGCCTCGTCGGACAGAAGCCGCGGGCGCACCCACCGGTTGAACGCGGGTCCTACCAGCGGCAGCGCGAGCCCAACCGTCATCCGGGAGCGATACTCGCTTCCGCCCTCCACCTCGCGGAAGCGGTGTTCCAGCCGAAACACTTCCGCGCCCGCGATCGTGCGCACCAGCGAGATCCCCTCATCATCCAGCTTCTCCACGTACTCCGTGGAATCGACGTAGAACCGGGGATCGGCATTGAACGCCTCCACGATGCGAAAGTACGCGCGCTGCCCCGTTCCGCCCGTGGGGGAGCGCCGGGCCAGCTCCCAGTGGATGTGGTCGCGTGGATGCCAGAGCAGGTACCGCGGCCAGGTGCGGCCGGCGTGCTCCATGGTCTCGCCCAGGTTCTCGAACCACCAGCGCAGGATGGGCGGCGTGACCCCGCGAATCACGTCATGGTCGATGGTAAGCACCAGGACTCCGTCGGCGCGCCGCGTGAAGCTGGTGCGTGCGCTGGACAGCGGCTTCAACGGGCCGAGTTCCGGGCGTGGCGGCGGGATGGGGAGCATGGTGGCGGGAAGCGTGAAACAGGGGGACCGGCGGACAGGTTGTGACCGGCCGGCGTGCAT
>NZ_DASVTX010000007.1:0-2869 GCF_036387355.1 Longimicrobium sp. | reverse complement strand
CGGGCGGGGCCTCCGCCGGGCGCGGCGGCTCCACGCCGGGAGCCCGCATGGGCTCCGGCGGTGCCACGCCCGGGGCCTCCACCGGACGCGGCGGCTGCGCGGGTGGCGCCTCCAGGGTGCGCGGCGGACCGGCGGCCGGCGCTTCCACGGGGCGGACCGGCGGCGGCGCGGGCGCCTCCAGGGGGATCGGCGGCCGGGATGCCGGGGCCTCCAGCGGGCGCGGCGGGGCCTGCACGGGCCCGGTCGTCATGCGCCCGCGCGGACCCGGACGGGGGCCGGTGCGCGGCGGCGGAAAGCCCGGCGGGCGCGGGCCCGCGACTTCCGCGGGGGTGGGGGTGATGTGGCACACGGTGCACTCCACCGTGGCCCGCCCGCGCCCGCGCAGCACCCCGATCAGCCGGTTGAACCCCGCCGTCCCCGCCATCAGCGCGATGTCGGCCACCATCTGGCGGATGGGATTCGCGGCGGCGTCCAGGTGCGCGCGCGACAGCGTCGTCGTCCGCCCGTCCGCCCCCGTCTCCACCCGGCTCAGGTGGTTGGCCGCGTCCAGCAGCCGCTGCAGCGCCGTCCCCGCGAAGTCGATCTCCATCAGGTACCCGGCGGCCGTCAGCAGCCCCTTGAGCGCCAGCCCCGTGGCCGCCAGCGGCGGGCTGGCGGAGCGCATCAGCAGCGTGCTGAGGCCGTGGCCCGCAAGAAAGCCGATAAAGAACGGCAGCATGTCCTCGAACGACTGCAGCACCTGGGCGGGGAGCCCGCGCCGCACCCGCGAGTTCACCGCCTCCACCTGGTCGAAGTACACGGCCGCCGCGCGCGCCACGGCGCGGGTGGGATCGCCCATCTGCTGGCGGATGATGTTCAGGAACATCCGCAGCGCCGGGTCGTCCACCGCCGCCACGTTCAGCCCGCCGGGGAACTGCCGGGCGCCGATGTAGCCGTCGTCGCGGAACAGCAGCCCCACCGGCGTCGGAAGCGCCGCCGCCTGGTCGTCGTACCAGAGCATGCCGCCCTGCCGGTCCACGATCCCCAGCACCCGCTCCTCCGGCCACCCCGTGCCGATGCGCAGCCGGTTGCGCGCGGCGTTGGGGTTGCCCCACACGAACTGCTCAAAGATGCGCTCTTCCAGCCGCTGAAAGTGCGCGGGGTCCGTCCCTCCGGCGGCGCGGAACTCGCGCACACCCTGGGTGAACAGGTCCGTCAGGTGGAACAGGCGGCGGTTGCTCCCCACGATCCCCATCAGCTCGGGAACGGTGAGCCCGTCCGCCGCGGCGCCCTGGTGCGGGGCAATGGTGAACGCCGCGAAGTGCTCCAGGAACTGCAGGTACATCGCGGCCAGCGCCGGCTCCGTGAGCACCGACCAGTCGCCCGCCGTGGGGGTGGCCGGCTCGCGCCCGCCGCGCGTCTCCTCGCGGCTGGGAGGGGCAGTGCGGGCCGCGCTCAGGCTGTCCGTCTGCTCCCGCGCGGTCAGCCCCGCGTCCGCCACGCGGGCCTGCTCCACCAGCCCGCCCATGTCCCCCGGCCGCAGCCCCAGGCCGGCGGTGATGATGCCGCTCAGCCGCGGGTCCAGCGAAAAGTGGGGCGGGGCGCCGGCCTCGAACTCCGCCCGCGACAGGCCGCGCCGGCCTTCCAGCGTGTACGAGCCGATGGAGTCCATCACCTGCGTGGCGATGCGCTCCGCCTCCTGCGGCGTGGTGGAGCGGCGCAGAAAAATCACCAGCGAGTCCCGCACGGTGCCGTGGAACGGGATGCTGTACATCCGCGCCGCCGCGGGCGCGGACGGTCGCGCCGGCGCCCCGGGCGGAACCTGCCGCGCGAGCCGGAGGGGATGCGCGCCCAGCCCCGCCGGTCCCCATCCCGCCATCGCCCGGTCGGCGGCGGCCTCCGCCTCGCGCTCCGCGGGGTCGTCCACCGCGCCGATCTCCAGTTGATGCTGGATCGCGGGCGCGGAGCCGCGCTGCTGGACCACGTGGGCCAGCTCGTGGGCGATCAGCCGGTCGCCGGACGGCGTTCCCGGCGCGTACCGCCCCGCGCCGAAGACGATCTGCCGCCCCACCGTGTAGGCGTGTGCGGAAACGGCCCGCGCCGACTCCGCCGCCGCGCCGTCCGCGTGCACCCGCACGTCCCCGAAGCCGTGGCCGAACCGCCCCTCCATCTCCGCGCGTACGCCGGGGTCCAGGGGCGACCCCGCCGCACCCAGCACGGAGTGGACGATGGGAGGCGCCACCTCCGGCCCGGCGCCGGACGGGCTGCGCTGCAGCTCGCGCCGCTTGCGGCACTCCGCGCACTCCCCGCCGCCGGCCGGTCCCCGCCCGCAGCCGCAGCGGCGCAGCACGGGCGCGGTGCGCGCGGCGGGCGGCGGCGAGGCGGGCGTGGGCGCGGCGGACGGAACGGGCGCGGCGGGGGTTCGCATGCGTCGGGCGTTACTTGCAGTCCGCCGCGTTGCCGCTGCCGTAGCCGAAGCACGACTTTTCACACGCGTCCGCCAGCACGCCGTGCCCGCCCAGGCTCCATTCCGTCAGGTGGATCACCTCGTGGAGGATTGTGGACGCCAGCGGGCCGCACCGGGACGGGTTCATCGACTTGGGAAAGAGGTTGATGGTCTCGGTGAAGTAGCGGTGCGCCGAGCCGCAGGGGCTCGTTTCGTCGCCCTGTTCGCAGTCGATGTCCAGGTCGTTGAATTCCTTGAGGATGGCCTCCTTGAGCTCCGGGCTGCCGATGCAGTTGCTGTTGAGCACGGCGTCGTACGCCTGGCGCGCGGCGGCCAGCACGGTAGCCTCCACGAACGGGCTGGCCGCGCAGTCGTTCAGCGTGACCTTGAACGGATAGCTGGCCCCCGTGGCCGCCGGAGCCGCGGGCGCGGGCGAGGGTGCCG
>NZ_DASVTX010000006.1:0-5562 GCF_036387355.1 Longimicrobium sp. | reverse complement strand
TTCCCAGCGGCACGCCGGGCGAGCTGCTGGTGCGCGGCGACCAGGTGATGCTGGGCTACTGGGAGCGGCCGGAAGAGTCGGCCAAGGTGCTGCGCGACGGGTGGCTGTTCACCGGCGACGTGGCCGAGATGGACGACGACGGCTACGTGAAGATCGTGGACCGCAAGAAGGACATGATCCTGGTCAGCGGCTTCAACGTGTATCCCAACGAGGTGGAAGAGGTCATCGCCGCGCACCCCGGCGTGCGCGAGGCCGCGGTCATCGGGGTGCCGGACGAGCACAGCGGCGAAGCGGTGAAGGCGTTCGTGGTCAAGAAGGACCCGTCGCTCACCTCCGAGGCGCTCACGGCGCACTGCCGCGCGTCGCTGGCGGCGTACAAGGTGCCGCGGCAGGTGGAGTTCCGCGACGACCTGCCCAAGAGCCCCATCGGCAAGATCATCCGCAAGGACCTGCGGGTGGCGGTGCCGGCTGCCGGCGTCCCCGCCTGACCGGGGGCACGCTCCCGGGTGTAGTACGGGGCGCCGCGCCGGGGATCATCCTCCCCCGCGCGGCGCCCTCTTTTTCGATCCCCGGATGGAGAGATTCCGCGTGATCTACCGCTGGTTGGCCGACGCGCTGCTGGTGTTTCACCTCTGCTTTGCGATCTTCGCGGGCGTGGGCGCGCTGCTGGTGCTGCGCTGGCCGCGGCTGCGCTGGGTGCACGTTCCCGTGGCTGCGTGGGGCGCGCTGATCATGTTCGGGGGATGGATCTGCCCGCTGACGCCCCTGGAGAACGCGCTGCGGCGGATGGGCGGCGAGGCGGGCTACCAGGGCGGCTTCCTGGAGCACTACATCATCTCCGTGCTCTACCCGGCCGGCCTTACGCGCGGGCTGCAGATCGGGATCGGCCTCTTCGTGGTCGCGGTGAACGGCTTCGTGTACGGGCGGATGATGATGCGTGCGCGGCAGAGGCGCGCGCAGGTTGCGGCGCCTGGTGCGTGATTGGTTTGCGGGTGAGATGAATGGTGTGTGCCCGCTGCCGGGGGCGTGTGGAGAGCCGCGGCGCGCCCGTCCCCCGGCCCCTCCCCGTGCAAACTGCCGCACGCAGAGGGGAGAACGGCGGATCGGTGCGCTTCGGAAAGTGCGGGCGCGGTCGGAGAGGCCCCCTCTCCCCGGCCCTCTCCCCCGCCGTCGCGGGAGAAAGGGAGACCTCCGCTCACGGGCGGCGTTCGGCACCGACCTCATCGCACGCGGCAGAGCAGCCTCTCGGCAGTATCGTGAGGCTTTCAGCCGTTGTTGCGGCGACTTCAGTCGCTCAGCATCGCCAATGGCCGCGCCGAACTGCGCAGCCCACACCGAACCAGCCGCCGAATGCAGGTGAAGTCCCCCCGTCCGTTCGGGGGGACTTTCCGTCGTTGTTGCGGCGGATTCATCCGCTCAGCCCTGGCCTCCATCGGGCGCCTCAGGCGCGCCCGCCAGTGGGCCACTCCCGCACGGTGCGGTGCGCCCTCACCCCAGGGCGGCGGGGGGGCGGTAGATCCACCCTTCCAGCTCCAGGAGAATGCGCGGGATTCGATTCAGGCGGAACGGCTGGTCAAGGTCGTCGCGGCACAGCCAGGCGACGGCGCAGGCCAGGCAGGCGTCGCGCGCATCCTCCAGCGTGCACGCGGCGGCTTCCATGGAGGGATGATCGAAGGAAAAGAAGGGCCGCAGCGCCGCCGGGCGCGCGCGCACCTCTCCCGGGCGCGAGGGCACGCGCGAACCCTTGATCCCCAGGTCCTTCACGGCGCCGCTGGGATACACCTCGATCATCACCGTCGGCGCGTCCGCCTTCGGCGCGACGGGGAGGAGGGAAACGTCCGCTTCGTCGATCAGCTCCCAGAGCGAGCGGATGCCCTCCAGCGTCTGCTTGTAGAGCCGCAGGTCCAGCGGGGCCATGGCGCCGCCCGTGTCGGTGCCGCGCGGGGTCTTGTGCAGGCTTTCCATCCCCGCGCGGATCTCCTCCGGCGGCCGGTCCGCCACCCACGACGCCATTCCGCGCCACGACCGCTCCTTCAAGCCCTCGATCGTCGACAGTGCGGCGGCGGGGAGGCCGAACGGAAAGTCGGCGCCCCACAGGATGGGCTCGCCCTCCGGCGCGCCCGTGTGCCGCCGCCATCCGTCTGCCACGTACGAGCCCACGTCCGCGCGGAACGGCTGCGGGCAGAGCGCCACGATGCACAGCTTGCCATCGCGTTCCTCGCCCACGGCGGTCCACAGGTTCGACAGCGGCTCCCTGGCGCCGGACCAGTCGATCCCCCCGAAGTAGCGGAACCGGCTCACGCGCGCGCTCCGCCCGTGCGTGCCCGGGGGCGGCGGATCTTGTTCATCGGCAATCAGATGGAGAAGAGGGGAAGCGCGGCTCGGCGTGCCCGCGCGATCAGTCGACGGCGTTTTCAGCGGACGGAGGCGCCGGGGCCCGCGGGAAGCTCCAGCAGGCGCGCCAGTGCGTCCATCTCCCAGGCGGCCTCGGGCGACAGCGCCCCGTGCGGCGCGTAATGGCGCTGAAACGCCCCGTACATCGCCGCCGCCTCCCGGCGAAGCTGCGGGAGGGTGACGCCGTGCTCCGCCGCGATCCGCCGTACGTCCTCCGGCCGCGCGAGCGACCCGCCGCCCACCGCGGAGATGTGGTGGTGGATGGCGCGCATCGCCGCGTCGCGCGCTTCGGGCGGGGCCACAGCCGGTGCGGCGGGCACGTCCATCGTGCGCGTCGCCCGCGGTGTCACGGGCGCGGTCTGCACCGGGGCCGGCCGCGCGGACTCCGCCGGGCGAGCGGCGGCGTGGATGTCCGGCCGGGTGAACCGGTACCAGAGCGCCACCGCGTCGCCAACCGCGTAGAACAGGTTCGCCCAGTGGCCGTTCCTTGCGAACAGGGCGACCCGGAACGACGTCCGCGCTCAGCAGGCCGGCCGCGGCGGGGAATGCCCAGCGCGTTTCGTTGAAGAGGCCCACGATCGCGAGCAGGGCCAGCGCCACCGAGAACGCCATCTGCGCGTACAGGGTGCTGCCCCGGCTTACGAGCCAGTACGTCTCCAGCAGCAGGCGCGAGCCGCAGTACCCCACCTGGGCGCACAGCAGAATGTGGGGCCACTCGCTCGGCTCGTCCGGCTCGCGGCGGGGTGCGGGCTGGTTTATGCGGGGCTCAGGGCGCGGCGGGAACGGCTCTGCGGTACCACTCCACCACCTCGGGGCGGCGCTCGCGGTTCCACGATCCCTCCAGCGCCATCTGCGCCTCGATCTCCGCGATCTCGCGCGGCGCGCCGGCGCTCACCCGCTCCAGCCCGCGCTCGGAAAAGAAGTAGTCGTCCTCGATGCGCACGCCGATGTTGCGGTACTTCTGGACGGCGGGGGCAAGCCGCGCGCGCAGGCTCCGGTTGCGCGGCGTGTCCGGCAGATAGTCCAGCGCGTCGGCGCGGACGTAGATCCCCGGCTCGATGGTGAACGCGCTCCCCACCCGGAATCCGCCGCCGAGATTGGGGTACGAGGCGTCCGGATCGTGCACGTCCAGCCCGATGCCGTGCCCGATGCCGTGCATGTAGAACAGCTGTACCTGCGGGCACGGCGCCGGCTGGCCGCAGTCGTACGTGGCCGAGGGGGACTGGATGAGCCCCAGCCGCGCCAGTCCCCGCGCCAGTACCTCCGCGGCCACCTCGTCCAGACGGGTGATGGGCACGCCGGGGCGGGCCTCGCGCTCCGCCGCCTTCTGCGCCTCCAGCACCAGGGAGTAGATCTCCCGCTGCTCCGGCGTGAACCGTCCGTTGACGGGAACGGTGCGCGTCACGTCCGCCGTGTAGCCGTTGTACGAGGCGCCGATGTCCATCACCAGCGTTTCGCCCGCCTGCATGAAGCGGTCGGCGGTGCGGTAGTGCAGGGTGGTGCTGTTGGGCCCCGATCCCACGATGCTGCCAAAGCCCGGGCGCTCCGCCCCGTAGCGGCGAAAGGTGCCCTCGATGAGCGCCTGGATCTCGAACTCGTTCATCCCCGGCTCCACCGCGCGCATGGCCTCGCGCTGGGCGAGCGTGGTGATGAGGACGGCGCGCCGGAGCATGTCCAGCTCCGCCGGGCTCTTGGTGGCGCGCAGGGCAAAGGCGGCGGCGCTCAGGTCGCGCACCTCGGCCAGGTTGGGATGGCGCGCGCGCAGCGCCTGCACGTACTGCTGGTCCACGCGCAGAAACGCGGCGCGGCTGCCGTCCGGGCCGAGCGGGGCGAGGGTGTACAGCCTGCGGGCCGCGCGCAGCAGGGGCTCCAGGTGCGCATCCAAGGAGTCCGCCGTGGACGCCGGGATCCCCGCGAGCCGGCCCGCCCGCTCCGCCCCAAGCCGCGGCCCTTCCCACACCTCGCGCGCGGGGTTGCGCGGCAGCACGAACAGCCGCTCGCTCACCGCGCCGCCCCGCTTGCTGATCACCAGCGCCGCGCCCGGCTCGTTCACCCCCGTCAGCCAGCGGAAGGGCGAGTTCTGCGCAAAGGGCGTGTAGTCCGTCTCCGGCTCGCCCGTGCCGAGCACCACGAGCACGCCGTCCTCCATGCGGGCCGCCAGCGCGCGGCGCCGCTCCGCGAACTCGCGCGCCTGGATGGGCGCCGGCGCGGGCGTGGCGGGGAGCACGAAAGCGTCCGTGCTCCCCGGCGGCGCGGGGACGGGCTGCTGCGCGGCGGCGGCGCCGGCCAGCAGGGCCGCGGCGAGCGGAACGACGGCGAGGCGGGGCAGGGTCACGTGCGGGCGATGGCGAAAGGGGATGGTCAGCGGACCTGCACCTGCGTCTGCAGCACCGTGGCCTCGTCCCACCCGGATTCCGGATAGGTGTGGACGATGGTGAGGCTGTACGTGCCGGGCTGCATGCCGCGCACCGTGGCGGTGTACGGCACGGAGCCGATGGCCTGGATGCACATCATGTCCGGGTCCGGCCGCCCGACGACGCGGATGCGCAGTTCGCGGGTGTTCTGCCCGGCCAATTCGCCCGTGAGCTTGTAGCACGGGTTGGGCGTGCTCATGGTGCCGCTGAGCTCCATGCTGCCCGCGGCGCCCTGCGCGGTGGCGTTCTGGTCGCCGCCGGCCTTGCCGGTGCCGGGCCTGAAGTCGAGGGTCACCTGGCCGGCTCCGGCGTTGGGCGTGGGCGATGGCGCGGCGGGCTGGGCCGCGGGTGCGCCGGACGCGGGCGGCGTGGCGCCCGCGGGTTCGTCGCGCGGGGCGGGGCTGGCGCAGGCCGCCAGCACCGGCAGCGCGAGCGCGATCAGGACGCGCATGGGCGATCTCTCCTGTCAGGGGCTGGTGGATGCTACCGGCCCCCGCCGCGCGGGCGCAAGGGCGGGGAAGCCGCGAGGGCAGCGCGCGCGGGAGTGGATGATGGAGACGAGGGTGCGCGCGTGACGGCAAGTGAGTGGGGCCCCGGGGCAGGCTGAGCGGATGAATCGCCGCAACAACGACGGAAAGTCCCCCCAAACGGACGGGGGGACTTCACCTGCATTCGGCGGCTGGTTCGGTGTGGGCTGCGCAGTTCGGCGCGGCCATTGGCGATGCTGAGCGACTGAAGTCGCCGCAACAACGGC
>NZ_DASVTX010000005.1:0-6136 GCF_036387355.1 Longimicrobium sp. | reverse complement strand
GGAGGTGGAGGGGCTGATCGGCTTCTTCGTCAACACGCTGGTGCTGCGCACGGACCTGTCGGGCGACCCGTCGTTCCGGGAGGCGCTGCGGCGCGTGCGGGCCACCACGCTCGGGGCGCTGGAGCACCAGGAGGTCCCGTTTGAAAAGCTGGTGGAGGCGCTGCGGCCGGAGCGAAGCCTGAGCCACGCACCGTTGGTGCAGGTCTCGTTCACCCTGCGTGACGGCGCCGGCTCCCGCCCGGCGCTGCCGGGGCTGGAGGCGTCCGAAGTGGACGTGCACACCGGCACGGCCAAGTTCGACCTGGACCTGGCGGTGGACCGGACACAGGACGGCCTGCGGGTGGAGCTGGAGTACGCCACCGACCTCTTCGACGGCGCGACCATCGGCCGCATGCTGGGGCACCTGGCCCGCCTGCTGGAGCAGGCCGCCGCGGACCCGGACCGCCGCGTTTCCGCGCTGGACCTGCTTTCGCCGCGCGAGCACGACTTTCTTGCCGCCGTTTGCGCGTCCGCCGATCCGCCGGCCGACACGCGCCTGTTTCCCGAGCGCTTCGCCCGTCAGGCGGCGCGCACGCCCGGTGCCGTGGCGCTGGTGCACGGCGCGGAGCAGGTGACCTACGCCGAGCTGGATGCGCGCGCCAACCGGCTGGCGCACCGGCTGGCCGCCCTGGGGGTGGGGCCGGAGGTCTGCGTGGGGCTCCATCTTCCCCGTACGCCGGAGATGGTGGTGGCCATGCTGGCCGTGCTCAAGGCGGGTGGGGCGTACGTTCCGCTGGACGCGCGCCTTCCGGCGGACCGCATCGCCCACGTGCTGCGCGACTGCGCGGCCCGCGTGCTGCTGTCGCGCGCGGTGGACGCCGCCCGCGTTGAACTCCCCGCCGGGTGCCGCGCCCTCTGCCTCGACGCCGGCGCCGCCGTCGCGCGCATGCCGGACGGGGCGCCGCGGGTGCAGATCCATCCCGGGAACCTTTCGCACGTCATCTACACCTCCGGCTCCACCGGCCGCCCCAAGGGGGTGATGATCCGGCACGGCGGCGTCGCCTCCTTTCTTTCCGCCATGCAGGCGCTGCTCCCGCTCGCTCCCGGCGAGCGGGTGCTGGGCGCGACTTCGCTTTCCTTCGACGTGTCGGTGGCCGAGGTGCACCTGTCGCTGGCGTCGGGCGCCACGCTGGTGCTGGTGGAGAACGCGCTCTCGCTGGCGGAGGGGGACCACGGCCCGCTGGCGCAGGCCAGCATGGGGCCCAGCGCCGCGGCGGAGCTGCTGCGGGCCCGCGCGCTTCCCGGAGGCGTGCGGCGGCTGTACCTGGGCGCCGAGCCGGTGCCGGCGGAACTGGTGCGCGCGCTGTACGCGGCCGGTGTTCCGGAGGTGCACAACTTCTACGGCCCCACCGAGGACACGACGTCCTCCACCCACGCGGCGCTGGCGGCGGGGGTGGAGCGGGTGACGGTGGGCCGCCCCCTCCCCGGCAGGCGGGCCCGGGTGCTGGATTCCGCCCTGCGCCCCGTGGCCGTGGGCGTGTACGGCGAGGTGTACCTGGCCGGCGCCGGCGAGGCGCGCGGCTACCTGGGGCAGCCGGGGATGACGGCGGAGCGCTTCGTCCCGGATCCGTTTTCGGCGTGCGGCGGACGGATGTACCGCACCGGCGACCGCGCCCGCTGGACGGCCGAGGGGCTGCTGGAGTACCAGGGCCGCACCGACTTTCAGGTGAAGGTGCGCGGCTTTCGCGTGGAGCCGGGCGAGGTGGAGGCGGCGCTGCGGGAACGGCCGGAGGTGCGCGAGGCCGCGGTGGCCGCGCGCGCGGGGGCGGGGGGCGGGGCGGTGCTGGCGGCGTACGTGGTGGCCGAGCCCGGGCGGGCCGTGAACCCGGCTGCGTTGCGCGAGCACCTGCAGATGCGGCTTCCCGCGTACATGGTGCCGTCGGCGATCGTGGCGCTGGACGCGCTGCCGCTGAACGCGAACGGCAAGGTGGACCGCAAGGCGCTCCCCGCGCCGGAGCTGCAGGCCCGGGACGACGACTACACGGCCCCGCGCACGCCGGTGGAAGAAGCGCTCGCGGGGATCTGGGCGGAGCTGCTGGGGCGCGACCGGGTGGGCATCCACGACGGCTTCTTTGCCCTGGGCGGCCACTCGCTGCTCGCCATGCGCCTGGTGTGGCGCATCCGCGAGACGCTGGACGGAGAGGTGGACCTGGTGACGCTGTTCGAAACGCCCACCATCGCCGGCCTGGCTCCCCGCCTTTCCTCGCGCGCCGGGCGTCCCGCCCCCGTGGCGGACGCCACCATGGGCGCGGCCCGCCTGCTGGACATGCTGGACGATCTCTCCGAAGACGAGCTGGACCGCCTTCTGGCCGCTGACCTGGACCAAACCACCGCGCCGTCATGACCGTGCCCCCCCGAACGACCCCGCTCTCGAGGGAAGAAAAGCAGGCGCTGCTGCGCCGCAGGCTCGTCCAGCGGATCAGCCAGACGCGCGCGGAGGCGACTTCGTTCGCCCAGGAGCGCCTGTGGTTCCTGGAGCGGATGAACGGCTCCAGCGCGCTGTACAACGTTCCCGACGCGCTGCGCCTGCGCGGCGTGCTGGATGCGGCTGCGCTGGAGAGCGCCGTCGGCGAAATCATTCGCCGCCACGAGTCCCTGCGCACCACCTTCCGCGAAGTGGACGGCGGGCCGGTGCAGGTGATCGCCCCGTTCGCCGGCTTCTCGCTCCCCCGGGACGACCTGTCGGCGCTGCCGGCGGACGCGCGCGAGGCCCGGGCGCACCTCCTTGCCGCGGAGGACGCGGCCCTCCCCTTTGACCTGGAGCAGGGCCCGCTCCTTCGTGCGCGGCTGCTGCGGCTGGCCGGCGACGACCACGTGCTGCTGCTGTGCATGCACCACGTGGTTACGGACGGGTGGAGCATGGGCGTGTTCTATCGCGAGCTTTCGGCGCTGTACACGGCGTACGCCGCGGGCGCGGAGCCCGCGCTGGCGCCGCTGCCGTTGCAGTACGCCGAGTACGCCGCCGAGCAGCGCGGGCGCCTGACGGCCGCGGCCATGGACCGCGAGCTGGCCTGGTGGAGGGAGCGGCTGGCCGGCGCGCCCGCGCTCCTGGAACTGCCGACGGACCATCCCCGCCCGGCCGCGCAGTCGTACCGCGGGGCCCGCGAGGCCGTGGAGGTCCCGGCCGAAGTCACGGAGCGTCTGCAGGCGCTGGCACGCGCGGAGGGCGCATCGCTGTACATGGTGGTGCTGGCCGCGTTCCAGGTGCTGCTGGGCAGGTACGCCGACACGGACGACGTCGTCGTGGGCAGCCCCATCGCGGGGCGCACGCGTCCGGAGGTGGAGGGGCTGATCGGCTTTTTCGTCAACACGCTGGTGCTGCGCACGGACCTGTCAGGCGACCCCGGATTCCGCGAACTGCTGCGCCGGGTCCGCGCCGCCACCCTGGGCGCCTACGCGCACCAGGAGGTGCCGTTCGAGCGGCTGGTGGCCGAGGTGCAGCCGGAGCGCAGTCTGGGCCACGCGCCTCTGTTCCAGGCGCTGCTGACGCTGGACGAGGCCGGGGCGGAAACGGAGGCCCTCCCGGGGCTCACGGTTTCGCGCGTGAAGCTGGAGACCGGCACCGCCAAGTTCGACCTGGCGCTGGCGCTGGCGCAGAACGGGAACGGCCTGTCCGGCGAGCTGGTGTACGCCAGCGACCTCTTCGGCGCGGCCACCATCCGCCGCATGGCGGCGCACCTGGGCCGCGTGCTGGAGCAGGTTGCCGCCGACGCCGACGTCCGCCTGTCGGGGCTGGAGCTGGCGGACGCGGCCGAACGCGCGCAGCTGCAGGCGTGGAACCGCACCGCCGCGGAGTATCCCGCGCAGGGCACCCTGCACACCCTGTTTGCGGAACGGGCCGCCGCCACCCCGGAAGCGGTGGCCGTAGCCTGCGGCGGGGAGACGCTGACGTACGCCGAACTGCACGTGCGCGCCAGCGCACTGGCGTGCCACCTGGCCCGGACGGGCGTGCGGCCGGGCGACCGCGTCGGGCTGGCTCTGGAGCGCTCGCTGGAGGTGCCGGTCGCGCTCCTCGCCACGCTCCAGGCGGGTGCCGCGTACGTCCCGCTGGACGCCACCTACCCTCCCGAGCGGCTGGCGGGGATGCTGGCCGACGCCGCCGTTTCGGTGCTGGTGGTACGCGACGGGCTTCCCGGTTCGCTGTCCGGTTTTGCGGGGCCGGTGGTGGTGCTGGAGCACCATGCGGAGGCGATTGCCGCCTGCCGGGGCGAGCCGCTGCCGCAGGCGGGGGTGACGGCGGATTCCGAGGCGTACGTGATGTTCACCTCCGGCTCCACGGGGCGTCCCAAGGGGGTTGGCGTGCCGCACCGCGCCGTGGTGCGGCTGGTGCGCGGCACCGGCTTCGCGGATTTCGGCCCGGAGCAGGTATTTCTGCAGATCGCGCCGCTCTCGTTCGACGCCAGCACGCTGGAGATCTGGGGGCCGCTGCTCAACGGCGGACGTCTGGTGATGTTTCCTCCGCACGCCCCGTCGCTTGAGGAACTGGGCGCGGCGCTGGAGGAGTACGGCGTTACCGTGCTCTGGCTCACCGCCGGGCTTTTTCACCAGATGGTGGACCTGCGGCTCGAAAGCCTCGGCGGGCTGCGCCAGCTCCTGGCGGGTGGCGACGTGCTTTCTCCCGCGCACGTGCTGCGGGTGCTGGAGCGCTATCCGGCGCTGCGGCTCACCAACGGGTACGGGCCCACGGAGAACACCACCTTCACCTGCTGCCACGACATCCGGCCCGAGGACGCCCGGCGCCGCTCCATTCCCATTGGCCGGCCCATCGCCAACACGCGCGTGTGGGTGCTGGACGCGGGGATGCGGCCGGTGCCGGTGGGGGTGCCCGGCGAACTGTGCACGGCGGGCGACGGGCTGGCCCTGGGCTACGTGGGCAGGGCGGAATTGACGGCGCAGAAGTTCGTGGAGGTGGAGCTGCACGGGCGGCGCGAGCGGGTCTACCGCACGGGCGACCGGGTGCGCTGGCTGGAGGACGGCACCCTGGAGTTCATGGGCCGGCTCGACGGGCAGGTGAAGCTGCGCGGCTTCCGGATCGAACTGGGCGAGATCGAGTCCGTGCTGCGCGGCCACGCCGCCGTGCGCGACTGCGTCGTGGTGATGCGCGAGGACGCCCCGGGCGAGAAGCGGCTGGTTGCCTACGTGGTGGGTGAAGCCGACGCCGCGGCGCTGCGCGCGTGCCTGCGCCTGAGCGTCCCGGAGTACATGGTCCCCAGCGCCTTCGTGCTGCTGGACGCACTGCCGCTTACGCCCAACGGCAAGCTGGACCGCAAGGCGCTGCCGGAGCCGGACAGGGCGTCCGAATCCGAGGGCTACGTGGCGCCGCGCACGCCGGCGGAAGAGGTGCTGGCGGGGCTTTTCGCCGAGCTGCTGCGGGTGGAGCGCGTGGGGCGCGGCGACGACTTCTTTGCGCTGGGCGGGCACTCGCTGCTGGCGACGCGCGTGGCGTCGCGGGTGCGCGCGATCTTTGGGGTGGAGCTGCCGCTGCGGGACGTGTTCGCGGGCGGCACGCCTGCCCGGCTGGCGCAGCGGGTGGAGGCGCTGCGGCGCGCGGGTGTTCCGGCGCTGGCGCCCATGGCCGCGGTGGAGCGGACGGACGCGCTTCCGCTCTCATTTGCGCAGGAGCGGCTGTGGGTCCTGGACCGCATGGAGCCGGGGAGCGCCCTGTACAACGTCCCCAGCGCCATGCGCCTGCGGGGCGCGCTGGATGCGGGTGCGCTGGAGCGTGCGCTGGGCGAGATCGTGCGCCGGCATGAGGCGCTGCGGACCGTCTTCCGCGAGGGCGAGGGCGGCCCGGTGCAGGTGATTGTGCCCCTCACCGGCTTTGTGCTCCCCGTCGAGGACCTGTCCGCGCTGGAGGCCGCGTCTCGTGAAGCCGAACTCGCGCGCCTCGCCGACGCGGACGCCATGCGCCCGTTCGACCTGGCCGCCGGCCCGCTCTTCCGCGCGACCCTGCTGCGCCTGGCTGACGACGAGCACGTGCTGCTCCTCTGCATCCACCACATCGCCAGCGACGGGTGGAGCATGGGCGTGCTGTACCGCGAGCTGTCGGCGCTGTACGGCGCGTATCAGCAGGGCGGGGAGTCGCCGCTGCCGGAGT
>NZ_DASVTX010000004.1:0-15949 GCF_036387355.1 Longimicrobium sp. | reverse complement strand
TGCGACGCTCCCTCAGGATGACCCTCCAGCGCCGAGGTGAGCGGCCATCCGGGTTGATGGGGATGGCGTCGCGCCGCCATCGGCAGGCGAAGGCTCGCGCCCGTCGATCCGCCCAGCCACATAGTAGACCAGCACGACAGGTTGCTTGGTGCCGCGGAGTATGGGCGTCATTCTGAGGGAGGCGCCGCACGGGTTTGTCCGTCACTTCAGACGCTGGCGCCGACCGAAGAATCCCGCGCCACCGCATCCGATGCACGCCCGGTTGCGCGCCGCGCTCGGAGGCTGCGGGCGCCGCGGGAGAGGCTGGAGCACGCCACGCCGGCCCGCGGCGCGGCGGATGCTTCGGTTCGGGATTCTTCAGTCGCGCAGGGATCCGGTACCGGGAAAGCGCGGCGCACGCTCCTTCAGAATGACGCCGCAGCGCCGAGGTGGGCGGCAGGACACCGGTGGAGCGCAGGTGCCGCCGCACGCGGTGCGAGCGGCGTGAGATGGCACCAGGCGTACCGCGCTTCCTCACCTCCGCCGTACCGGGATTCCTCACCCGCCTCGGACTCCGGGTGTCATTCTGAGCGAGGCGCCGCGCCGCACCGTCCGCCACACCGGACTCTGGCGCCGACCGAAGAATCCCGCGCCGAAGCCTCCGCACGGACGCGGGTGGCGCGACACGCTCCGTACTTCTCGCCGCTTCCCGGACCCGGGGCACGCCCCGCCATCTGGGGTGCGCCGATGCGGGCAAGCGGCGCGTAGACGGGGCCGTTCAAGTGCCCGCGGGACTACACTCCTGCGCTCACAACGCGTTCGGGCGCACGCCCTGGCCTCGGAGGACGCCGGTCGACGGACAAAACAAAGAATGGAGGACCGGGAACGCATCCCGGTCCTCCAAACTTTTCGTGCAGTTCCCCGCGATCCTCCGCGTCCTCCGCGTGAAAGCAGTCGGATCAGCCTTGCGCCTCACAGAGGTACGCCTCGAACAGCCGCACCGCAGACTCCACGTCCCGCGGATCCACCGCCTCGAACGGCGAGTGCGAGTAGCGGATCGGAGGCGCCACCAGCAGCGTCTCCATCCCCTGCCGCACCAGGTGAGCGCCGTCGGACGAGTAGTGGTACAGCACCACGTCCTGCACGGGGATGCCCTCACGCGCCGCCACCTCGTGCATCCGCCCGATCAGCCGGCGGGAGTAGTGCACCGACGAGTCGCGGTGCACCAGCGCCGGCCCGCCCCCCAGCCGCACCGGCACGTGCTCGGGCGACACGGTGGGGATGTCGCCCGCCAGCCCGTTATCGATGATGAAGCCCACGTCAAAGCTGCGGCCGTCGCGCGCCAGGCTGCTGGCCCCCACCATCCCGATCTCTTCTTGAACGGTCAGCGCCAGCGTGACGTCGCACGCGGGCGCGCGGCGGGCCAGGCGGCGGGAGAGCGCCACCAGCACGGCCACGCCCAGGCGGTCGTCCATCGCCTTGCCCACCAGCAGGCGCCCCATCCGCTCCACCGAGGACGCCCACACCATGCGCGTCCCCACGCCGATCCCCGCCGCGGCGCACTCCTCCGCCGTCATCCCCACGTCCACGAACACGTCGTCCCACGCCAGACGGGTGCGGTCCCGCTGCTCGGGCGTGAGCGCGTGCCCCGTCGTCGTCGCCAGCACCCCGGGGAGCGGACCGCCCGCCGCCATCACCCGGAACCGCGAGCCGATGAAGTACGGGAACGAGAACAGGTCGCGCTCGCCCGGGAGCACGCGCAGAAAGCCCTCCGCCGTCACCGAGCGCACGATCAGCGAAAGCTCGTCCGCGTGCGCCGCCAGCAGCACGCGCGGGCCGGGCCCGGGAATGCGCAGGAAGAGGTTGCCGACCGGGCTGCGCGTCACCTCGCCGCGCCCTTCCCACTCGCGCGCCACCCACGCCGTCACCTCGTCCTCCTGCCCCGTGGGGCCGGACAGCTCGCACAGCGTGCGCAGCAGCACCTCCACCTCGTGCGGGTCGCCGGCGGGGGCGTCGTCCCCGGGGGCGCGGGGGGCGGGGCGCGTGGCCGGCTCCGGCGTGCCGTACGCCTCCGCGTCGGCCAGCACGGTGTCGCGCTCGCGAAAATCGCTCATCGTCCCTCGTTTTCCGGTTCGGTGCCGTGCGCGTCCGCCCGCCCCACGCCCCCGTTCAGGTACGCGCGGGAAAGCTCCACGTAGTGATGCGCGCTGGTGCTCACCCAGCGCAGCGATTCGCCCTGCAGCTGCTTCTTGACGGCGGCCGGCGTCCCCGCCGCCAGCGTGCGAGGCGGAATGACCGCGCCGGCGCCCACTACGGCCCCGGCCGCCACCAGCGCTTCGTCGCCCACTGTGGCCTTCTGCAGCACCACGGCGTTCATGCCGATGAGCGCGCCCCGCCCCACGGTGCAGCTTTCCAGCACCGCGCCGTGGCCGATGGTCACGTCGTCGCCGATCAGGGTGGGGCCCTGGCGGCTGACGTGGAGAACGACGTTGTCCTGCACGCTGGTGCGCGCGCCCACGCGGATCTCGTGCTCCGGCTCGTCGCCGCGGATCACGGCGCCGAACCACACGCTGGCCTCCGCGCCGATGGTGACGTTGCCGATCACGACGGCGTTGGGCGCCACGAAGGCGGTGGGGTCGATCCGGGGTTGGATGCCGGCAAAGGGAAGAATGATGGCCATCAGTCGTCTGTCGACAGGATGCCGGCCAGGCGCCGCGCATCCAGGTTGCCGCCCGTGAGCACCACGGCCGCGGGTCCCGCCGCCCCGTTCAGGGCGCCCTGCAGCACCGCCGCGGCCGCCACGGCCGCGCTCCCCTCCGCCACCACGCCTTCTTCCTCGTACAGAGAACGAATCGCGCGGCGCACGTCCCGTTCTGACACCAGGACGATGTCATCCACTACGGACGACGCCAGCCCCAGGCTTCGCTCGTCCACGTCGCCCGACAGTCCCTCGCAGATCGTCTCCCCGTACGGGGGCGAAACGAGGCGGCCGGCGGCCAGCGAGGCGTGCATGGCGGCGGTCTCGTGCGTCTGCGCGCCCACGATGCGCACTCCGCTCCCCATCGCCCGGGCCACGACGCCGATCCCCCCGATCAGCCCGCCCCCGCCCACGGGGACCACCAGCGTACGTACGTCGGGCCGCTCGCGCAGGACTTCCAGCCCCACCGTCCCCTGTCCCGCCACGACGGCGGGGTCGCTGAAGGCGTGAACGTACAGCGCCCCCGTCTGCCGGGCCCACGCCTCCGCCGCGTGGTGCGCCTCGTCGTATCCTCCATCGACGGTGCGCAGGTCGGCGCCGAAGCGCGCGATGCGGCGGCGCTTGGTTTCCGGCGCGTCCGCGGGCACGAAGACGGTCGCCCGGCAGCCCACCAGCGTGGCGGCCAGCGCCACGCCCTGCCCGTGGTTCCCCGCGGAGGCGGTCACCAGCCCCCGCGCGCGCGCCTCGGGCGGCAGGGACGCGACGGCGTTGTACGCGCCGCGCACCTTGAATGATCCCGTGCGCTGCAGCGACTCCAGCTTGAGAAGAACGTCCGTTTCTGCGCGATGCGACAGCCAGGGCGAGGGCTCCAGCGGGGTGCGGCGAACCACGCCCTGCAGCCGGCGGTCCGCGGCCAGCACGTCCGCCAGGGTGGGAAAGGGCGGAACCGCGTGGGGAGACAGCGTCACGAGCGGCGGATGCTAGGGAAGGCGAAAACGGGTGCTCGTTTCCACCGGATGGCTGGTGGCAACGAGCCGCGCGGTGGCCGTGAACTCGCCGCGGCTCCCCGCCGCCGGGCGCCACGTCTCGTTCCACGAGCGCGTCTCGCCCGCGGCCAGCGTCTCCGTCCGCAGCGCCTGGGTGAACCCGCGGTCCGCGGACCAGCGCCACACCTCGCGCCCGCCGGCGCTCACGGCAAAGTCGTACACCTGCCCGTCGCGAAACTGCAGCCGCACCGGCTGCGGGCCGGCGTTGGTCACCTGCAGCGTCAGCCGCACGCTGTCTGCCGCGGGGGCCACCGAGAGGGACGAAACCAGCGGCGCCGCGGCCCCGTTTGCCGGGCCGGCGGCCCCGCCGGGCGCGGGCATCGTCGCGGGCGCCGCGGGTGCGCACGCGGCTGCGAGGGCGCACAGGGCAAGGGCCAGGGTCGCGGGGCGGAGCGCCGGCATGGGCAACGCGGGGCAGCGGGAGAAACGCACGGCCGCGGGACGGTCCCGCGGCCGTTGTGGACGGCAAGTTAGACGCCAGCAAAGAAGGCCGTCAACCGCATCGCCCAGGGTTTGCGAAAAATTTCACAAGCCCCCTCGCGGGGTGCGCACTTCGTGCTTGCGAAAAATTTCACAAGCGGGTATATTGGGCGCGCTCACCCCCCTCTGGAGCCCAGGAACGCAGGCAGATGCAAGCGAAATCGCCGGGTCCCGGCAGGCGCGGGCAGGGTGCGGCAACCGGGGACCTGATGGGGGCGGGAATGCAGTTCGCGGCGTCCATCATCGCCTTTCTGCTGCTGGGCATGTGGCTGGACCGCCGCCTGGGCACCGCGCCCTGGCTGCTGATTGCCGGAGCCGCGCTGGGCGGGGTGGGCGGCTTCTGGGCCATGTACCGAAACCTGGTGGTGGCCCCGCGCGAGCGGGACGCCGCCCTCCAACAGGGAAGACCGTCCGTGAACAGGCAGGGGCTCCGCTACACCGTCATTGCGCTGCTCATCGCCGCCGCCATCGCGGCGGCGGGGGTGGCGCTGGGCGGTCCCGCGCACCGCGCGGGGGTGCTGGCGGGCTCGGCGCTGGGGTTTGTGACCCAGGCGGCCGTGTTCTGGATCTTCTTCATCCGGCTGTACCCGGGAAAGGACCAGGCCTGGACGGCCTACGGCCTGGGGCTGCTGGTGCGGCTGGCGGTATTCGCCGTCACCGCGTTCGTCCTGGCGCCGCGCGCGGGGCTGCCCTTCGCGGCCACGCTGTTCTCCATGGTGAGCGTGTTCTGGCTCACCACGCTGAGTGAAGCGGCGTATCTGAAGAACCGTACGTCGAACCCGACGCAAGCATGAAGCTGACCACCGCGATTTTCGCCCTGCTCTTCGCGGCCGCCCCCGTGGCGGCCCAGGCCGGCCATGGCGAGACCCACGCCCCGGCCGCCCACGGCGCCGCCGACCCGGCCGCCCAGCGCGCCGTGGCCGAAGGCGTCCGCGAGGGCTCCGAGACCGGGCACGCCGGCGCCGGGGCCGGGCACGCCGCCGGCGCCGAGGGCGAGCACAGCAAGGGCTTCGATGCCATGCACCACGTCCGCGACGGGCAGTCGCTGGACTTTCCCCCGTTCGGCAGCGTTGCGCTTCCCGCCCGCGGGAGCTGGATGGTGGGCCCGGTGGACATGACGCCGAGCCGCCACGTCGTCTTCATGCTGCTGGCGGCCGCGCTGCTGCTGCTGGTGTTCATTCCGGCGGGGCGCGCGGCCGCCCGGCGCGAAAAGAACGCCTCTCCGGGCGGCAGGCGCCACAACGTGGCCGAGGTGTTTGCGCTGTACATCCGCGACAACGTGGTGATCGAGAACATCGGCCACGGGGGTGAGAAGTATACCGGCTTCGTGCTGTCGCTGTTCTTCTTCATCCTGTTCAGCAACCTGCTGGGGCTGCTTCCGTACGGCGCCAGCGCCACGGGCAACATCAGCGTCACCGTGGCCCTGGCCCTCATCACCTTTCTGGTCGTTGAGGTTTCCGGCATGCGGGCGCTGGGCCCCAAGGGATACCTCAAGACCATCGTGTACATCCCGCCCGGACTGGGCCCGGTGATGTCCGTCATCATGGCGATCGTCATGACGCCGGTGGAGCTGCTGGGCAAGCTGGCCAAGCCCTTTGCGCTGGCGGTGCGCCTGATGGCCAACATCATGGCCGGGCACATCGTGCTGCTGTCGCTGTTCGGCGTGGGGCTGGTGTTTGGCTGGGGCTTCTTCTGGGGCCCGTTCGTGATGGCCGCGGGGCTCACGTTCCTGGAACTGTTCGTGGCGTTTCTGCAGGCCTACGTATTCTGCGTGCTCACGAGCGTGTTCATCGGGATGATCCGGCACGCGCATTGAGAACGGCAGTGCCCAGGTTCAAGTGCCCAGTGCCCAGCAGGCGGCCCGGGCATCGGGCGCTTGGCACTGAGCACTGAGCACTTTCTGTTCTGGCGGCGCGTGGCCGTTCAACCACGCCGGCGGGGGCGCGCTCATCCCCGTCGTACAGTACCCGGGACTGGGCCCCCGGGGAGGGCGCGCGGCTTCGGCCGGCTGGCGCCACCGCGGTCCATCCGCGCGAGCGATGACGCCCCACACCGAACGACAACCACACGGAGACGGACCATGCAGGCCAACAACCTCGAGTTCCTCAGCAACGGCCTTCTGGGCGCGGCCCTGGGCGCCGGCCTCGCCATCATCGGCGCCGGCATCGGCATCGGCATGATCGGCCGCGGCGCCACCGAGGGCATGGCTCGCCAGCCCGAGATCGCCGGCAACATCCAGACGGCCGGCATCATCCTGGCGGCGCTCATCGAAGGCGCCACCTTCTTTGCCCTGATCGTCTGCCTGCTCATCAACTTCACGGTTGGCGGCGCGATCGGCTGAAGCGTTTCGCGGCGCGGCGGGAGGGGCCCGTTCCCTCCCGCCCGCCTTTTTCTGTGATCGACTGACAGACTGACCCGCGCATCCCTATGATTCGCAAGTCCTGGCCCCTGGTGGCCATGCTGGCCCTGCTCGTACTGACCGCCCGGCCGCTGCACGCGGCCGAGGGGAACGGCAGCCTGCTCACTCCCGACGTCGGGCTGATCGTCTGGACCGTCGTGATCCTGGGGATCGTGGCGTTCGTCCTTGGCAAGTACGCCTGGCCCAACATCCTGGGCGCGGTGGAGCGCCGCGAGGCGCACATCCGCGAGCTGCTGGAGCGCACCGAGCGCGACCGCGCCGAGGCGGCCACGCTGGCCGAGGAGAACCGCCGGCTAATGGAGGACACGCGCGCCAAGGTGCACGAGGCCCTCAACGAGGCCCGCGTGCAGAACGAGCGCATGCGCGCCGAAGCCCTGGCCGAGTCGCGCCGCCAGCAGGAAGAGATGATGGAGCGCGCCCGCCGCGACATCGCCGCCGAGCGCGCCAGCGCCATGGACTCGGTGCGCCGCGAAGCCGTGGACCTGTCCATCGCCGCCGCCGAAAAGCTGGTGCGGCACAGCATGGACAGTGAGGCCAACCGCCGCCTGGTGCGCGAGTACCTGGGCCAGGTGGCGCCCGCCGCCGGCGCGGGGGTCTGATCCGGTGCGCGCCGAACTGATCTCCCGCAACTACGCCGAGACCCTGCTGGCCCTCGCCGAGCGCAACGGCGGCGACGCCGCCGTGGAGCAGTTCGGCGTGGCCATGCAGAACGTGGCGGGACTGCTGCAGAACGACCCCCGCGTGCGCCAGTTCATGGAAACGCCGCGCGTGACGCTGGAGCAGCGCAAGGCCGCCCTCACCGCCGCGCTGCGCGGCCGGGTGCCGGAGCTGGTGCTGCGCTTCATCATGGTCGTGGTGGAAAAGCGCCGCGGGCCCCTGCTGGCCGAAATCGGCGAGCAGTACCAGGCGCTGGTGGACGAGCGGATGGGGCGCGTGCGCGTGTCCGTGACGCTGAGCCACGCCCCCGACGCGGCGCTCATGGACGAGATCCGCGCCGGGCTGGAGGCCCGCATGGGGCGCGCCGTGATCCCCACCTTTTCGGTGGATCCGGAAATCCTGGGCGGCATCGTGCTGCGCCGGGGCGACGACGTACTGGACGGTTCCGTGCGGACGCGCGCGACGCGCCTGCGCCGGGCCATGATGGCGGCCGACCTGCCGCCGCTGGCCGCCCCCGCGGCGGTCTGACGCAACCCCGCCGGCCGCGCGCCGCTGCGCTCTCCGTGAGCGCGCCGCCGCCGGCGAACCGGGTCGCAGGGTCGGGTTACAACGGTCGGACGACATCAAACTCGCGCATTCCAGCCCCGTGCTGGACCGCCAACCGAGGGATACAGTAATGGCGACGGTGGAAAGCCAGCTTCGCGCTAGCGAAATCAAGGACGTGCTGCTCGGCGAGATCGAGCGGTACGAGGACGTGCTCGGGGCCGAGCAGGTGGGTTCGGTGCTGGAGGTCAAGGACGGCATCGCCCGCGTGTACGGCCTCATGGGCACCATGGCCAGCGAGATGCTGGAAATCACCAGCGGCGAAACCGGCCAGGTGGTGACCGCGCTGGCGCTGAACCTGGAAGAAGACAACATCGGCGCCGTGGTGCTGGGCGACTGGACGGCGCTGCACGAGGGCGACCAGGCGCGCCGCACCGGCCGCGTGCTCGACATTCCCGTGGGCCCCGGCTACCTGGGCCGCGTGGTGAACCCGCTGGGCGAGCCCATCGACGGCAAGGGCCCCATTCACGCCGTGGGCCGCCGCCAGGTGGACATCGTGGCGCCGGGCATCGTGCTGCGGAAGCCGGTGGGCGAGCCCATGCAGACGGGCGTCAAGGCCATCGACGCGCTCATCCCCATCGGCCGCGGCCAGCGCGAGCTCATCATCGGCGACCGCGGCACCGGCAAGACGGCCATCGCGATCGACACGATCATCAACCAGAAGGGGCAGGACGTCGTCTGCGTCTACGTCGCCATCGGCCAGAAGGCGTCGACGGTGGCGGGCGTGGTGAGCCGCCTGGCCAACGCGGGCGCGCTGGACTACACCATCATCGTGGCCGCCACCGCGTCGGACCCGGCGCCCATGCAGTACATCGCGCCGTACGCGGGCACCGCGCTGGCCGAGTACTTCATGTACACCAAGGACGAGAACGGCAAGGGCAAGGCGACGCTCTGCGTGTACGACGACCTGAGCAAGCAGGCCGTGGCGTACCGGCAGATGTCGCTGGTGCTGCGCCGCCCGCCGGGCCGCGAGGCGTATCCGGGCGACGTGTTCTACCTGCACAGCCGCCTGCTGGAGCGCGCCGCCAAGCTGTCGGACGAAATGGGCGGCGGGTCGCTCACGGCGCTGCCGATCATCGAGACGCAGGCCGGCGACGTGTCGGCGTACATCCCCACGAACGTGATTTCCATCACGGACGGGCAGATCTTCCTGGAAAGCAACCTGTTCTACTCGGGCGTGCGCCCGGCGGTGAACGTGGGCATCAGCGTGAGCCGCGTGGGCGGCAGCGCGCAGATCAAGGCCATGAAGCAGGTGGCCGGCAAGCTCAAGGGCGAGCTGGCGCAGTACCGCGAGCTGGAGGCGTTCGCCGCCTTCGGCAGCGAGCTGGACGCGGTGACGCAGCGGCAGCTGGCCCGCGGCGCGCGCTCGGTGGAGATCCTGAAGCAGGGGCAGTACCAGCCCATGCCGGTGGAAAACCAGGTCGCCATCATCTACGCGCTCACCAACGGCTACATCGACAACGTCGACCTCCCGCAGGTGAAGGCGTGGGAGCGCGACTTCCACGTGTACCTGCGGGCGCAGCACCCGGAGATCCTGGACGGCATCCGCACCAGCCGCACGCTGGCGGGCGACAACGAGAAGGCCATGCGCGCGGCCATCGAGCGCTACGCCGAGCTGTTCGCCGACCCGCACTCGCCGGTGGGCACCGACACGTACGCCCAGAGCGCGATCCTGAACGAGACGGACGCCGACCGGCACATGTCCGAGGAGCAGCTGCGCATGGCGAGCAACCCGGCGGCCAACGCCCCGGGCGCCCGGCAGTCGTACTGAAGAACGGCGGTACCCGGTGACAAGTGCCCAGTGCCCGGTGCAGACCGGACCTTGGCACTGGGAACTTGGCACTAGGCACTTTCCTTTGATCTGATTATGGCCAAAGCCAGAGAACTCAAGGGCCGGATCCGCTCGGTCCAGAACACGCGCAAGATCACCCGGACGATGGAGATGGTGTCCACGTCCAAGCTCAAGCGCGCGCAGGACCGCGTGGAGGCGGCGCGCCCCTACGCCGAGCGGCTGTCGGGGGTGATTCGCCGGCTGCTGACGCCGGAGTTGGCGGCCCGCTACCCGCTTCTGCGGCAGCCGGCCACCGTGCGCCGCGCGGCGGTGATCCTGCTCACCAGCAACCGCGGCCTGGCCGGCGCCTTCAACGCCAACCTGATCCGTGAGGCCCGCGGGCTCATGCAGCGGCTGCGCGCCGAGGGCGCGCAGGCCGAGCTGCACATCTCGGGCAAGAAGGGAATCGGCTTCTTCCGGTTCCAGAACGAGCAGCTGCGCACCGCCGTGAGCGACATCGGCGACCGCCCCACGGCGGCCGACGCGCAGCGGCTGGTGGACACGCTGATGGACGAGTTCGTGCGGGGCGAGATGGACGCGGTGTACGTGGTGTACGCCAAGTTCAACTCGGCGCTCAGCACGCCGCCCACCACCATGCAGCTGCTGCCCGTGGCGCCCCCGTCGGCCGAGGCCGAGGCGGGCCGCGGGGCGCAGGCGGACGTGGAGTACCTGCTGGAGCCGTCGGGCGACGAGATCCTGGGGCGCATTCTGCCGCTGTACGTGCGCAACAGCGTGTACCGGGCCATGGTGGAAACGTCGGCCGCCGAGCACGGCGCCCGCCGCACCGCCATGAAGAACGCCACCGACAACGCCGGCGACATTCTGGAAACGCTCACGCGGACGTACAACCGCGTGCGGCAGGCGGCGATCACGCAGGAGATCGCCGAAATCGTCGGCGGCGCCGCGGCGCTGGAATAACGTAGAGTCCCACGACGAGGAGAGCATACATGGCAGCGATTGCCCCCGAGCAGGCCACCGTGCCCGCCGGCGCGACCCAGGTGGGCCGCGTGATCCAGGTCATCGGCCCCGTGATCGACGCGGAGTTCGAAGGCCACCTTCCGGAGATCTACAACGCCCTGCGCGTCAGCGCCCCGGCGGCCGACGGCCGCCCGGCGGTGAACCTGACGCTGGAGGTGCAGCAGCACATCGGCCGCAACCAGGTGCGCGCCGTGGCCATGGAAGCCACGGACGGCATCGTTCGCGGCATGGACGTGATGGACACCGGCGCGAGCATCCGCGTTCCCGTGGGCGCCAACGCCCTGGGCCGCATTCTGAACGTGCTCGGCGACCCGGTGGACGAGCGCGGCGACATCCCGGTTTCGGCCGAGCGCTGGCCCATTCACCGCGACGCGCCGCTGTTCGTCAATCTGGAAGCCAAGACCGAGGTGCTCGAGACGGGCATCAAGGTCATCGACCTGCTCACCCCGTACCCCCAGGGCGGCAAGATCGGCCTGTTCGGCGGGGCCGGCGTGGGCAAGACGGTGGTCATTCAGGAGCTGATCCACAACATCGCCATGGGGCACGGCGGCCGCTCGGTGTTCGCTGGCGTGGGCGAGCGCACCCGCGAGGGCACCGACCTGTGGCTGGAGTTCCGCGAGGCGGGGCTCATCAAGGACGACAACCTGGCCGAGTCCAGCGTGGCCCTTGTCTACGGGCAGATGAACGAGCCGCCGGGCGCGCGCCTGCGCGTGGCGCTGGCCGGGCTCACGGTGGCGGAGTACTTCCGCGACGTGGAAAAGCAGGACGTGCTCTTCTTCGTCGACAACATCTTCCGCTTCACCCAGGCGGGTTCGGAAGTGTCGGCGCTGCTGGGCCGCATGCCGTCGGCGGTGGGCTACCAGCCCACGCTGGCCACGGAGATGGGGGGGCTGCAGGAGCGCATCACCTCCACGCGCGACGGCTCCATCACCTCGGTGCAGGCCATCTACGTGCCGGCCGACGACCTTACGGACCCGGCGCCGGCCACCGCCTTCGCGCACCTTGACGCCACCACGGTGCTCAACCGCGCGCTGACGGAAATCGGCATCTATCCGGCGGTGGACCCGCTGGACTCCACGTCGCGCATCGTGGACCCGCAGTACATCGGCGAGCGGCACTACAACGTCGCCACCAGCGTGCAGCGCATCCTGCAGCGCTACAAGGAGCTGCAGGAGATCATCGCCATTCTGGGCATGGACGAGCTGTCGGAAGAAGACAAGGTGACGGTGGGCCGCGCCCGCCGCATCCAGCGCTTCCTGTCGCAGCCGTTCCACGTGGCCGAGCAGTTCACGGGCACGCCGGGCGCGTACGTGAAGCTGGACGAGACCATCGAGTCGTTCGAGCGCGTGGTGAACGGCGAGTTCGACCACCTGCCGGAGCAGGCGTTCTACATGGTGGGCGGCATCGAGGGCGTGCTGGAGAAGGCCCGCAAGCTCGAGGCGGGCGGCTGATGGCGGCCCCCGCGGCGTCGTCCGGGGGCGCGGGGGCGCTGCGCGTCACCGTGCTGTCCCCGGAACAGACCGTGTACCAGGGCCCCGCGGACGGCGTGGTGGTGCCGGCGCACAACGGCCAGCTCGGCATTCTGCGGGGCCACGCCCCGCTGATGGCGCTGCTGGGCGAAGGCGAAATGCGCATCACCGTCAACGGCGCCGACCGCCGCTTCCGGGTGTCGGGCGGGTTCCTTCAGGTGGCCGACAACGAGGTCACGATCCTGAGCGAGCGCGCCGAGCCGGCGTGAACGGCGGGACGGCAGGGAATAGGGAATAGGGAATAGGGAATAGGTGAACGGCTCTCGCATGCTTCGGCGCGCGGGAGCCGTTTTCCATTGGTGCGACCGGTCGGGAGAACCGCGGTTCACGCGGAGAACGAGGCAATCCCGAGCGACACGGGGCAACCGCTACGAAAGACGAACGCAGGGTTGATCTTTCGCCTTTAGCGCGAGAAAGTCTGTGTCTTCGCGCGCCCCCACGAACCGCCTGCGCCCTCCGCGCCCTCCATGCGAGTGCCGCCAACACACCGCGCTCCCCGCGCCGACCTCACCCCCGAGCCTAACCCCCTATTCCCGAGTCCCTAGTCCCTATTCCCTATTCCCTATTCCCTGCCCCCCTCCCCTGGCCCCAAACTTGATCCGTGGAACCCCCGCACGCCCGCTGGCCTACTACCCAGGCCAACGGGCATCGTCATTTTGTCAGCAGGCAACCAGAGCCAGGACGGAGAAGGATGAAGCACAGGTGGATCGCCCTCGCCGCGCTCATGGGCGCGGCCGTTGCGCCCGCGGCCCGGGCACAGGTGTTCACGCCCACCTACATGTCGCCCGTTCCGCGCAGCGACTTCGGCGTGTACGTCCACGACTGGGGCCCGGACGCCCTGGGCGTGGAAGGCATCTGGCGCCGCCCCTCCCGCGGCGGGTCGGACCTGGGGCTCCGCGCCGGCTACGTGGACACCGGCGACGGCGCGCTCACGCTGGGGCTGGAGGTGCGCAACCCCGTGGTCCTCGCCGGGGCGCCCATCGGCCTCGCCTTTACCGCCGGCGCGCAGGGCGTGGTGGGCGACGGCACCAGCATCCTGGGCGGACAGGTGGGCTTCACCGCCGGACAGCCCATTCCCGCCGGCAATTTCACGGTGACGCCGTACATCCACCCGCGCCTCGCCATCGCGAACGACATCATCGGCGACCGCAACGACGAGGACGACATTCAGATCGACGTGCTGGCGGACGTGGGGCTGGACCTGGAGTTCACCTCCGGCATCACCTTTCGCTTCGGCGCCAACCTGGGCCGCGGCGCCGACTGGGGACTCGGGTTCGCGTGGCGCCAGTAGCGCAAACGCACGGCGTCCGCCAACTGTCCTCCTTGCGCGCCGCCCGCCGCACCGGCCGGCGGCGCGTCCGTCCCACATCCCGGTCCCGATGAAGCGAGCCGATCTCCACCTGCACACCCGCGCCTCCGACGGCGAGCTGTCTCCCGCCGACCTGGTCCGCACCGCCGCGGACGCCCGGCTGGACGTCATCGCCATCACCGATCACGACACCATCGGCGGCGTGGCCGAGGCGCTCGCCGCCGCGGCCGGCACCCCGGTGCGCGTCATCGCCGGCGTGGAGGTCAGCAGCCGCCACGGGAACGACGAGATCCACGTCCTGGGCTACCACGTGGCGCCGGACGCGCCCTCCCTGCTGGCGCACGAGGGCGGTGCACTCGGAAGACGCCAGGAGCGCGCACGGGAGATGGTGCGCCGCCTTCAGTCGCTCGGCGTCGCGGTGGAGTACGAGGACGTGCTTCGCGCGGCGGGAACGGATGCCCGCGCCATCGGCCGCCCCCACGTGGCGCGCGCCATGGTCGCCACCGGGCAGGTGCGCTCCGTGGGCGAAGCGTTCGACCGCTTTCTGGGCGACGCGGGGACGGCCTTCGTCCCCACCGAGCTTCCTTCCGTGCGCACCGCGATCGAGATGATCCGCGCCGCGGGCGGCGTCGCCGTGTGGGCGCACCCCGATCCGCGGCAGTTCGACGCCGCCATCCGCGATTTCGCGGAGTGGGGGCTCTCCGGGGTGGAGTGCTTCCGGCCGACCACCCCTCCCAGCGACGCCAAGCACTTCCGCTCCGTCGCGCGCGAGCTCGGCCTCTGGCCCAGCGGCGGCTCCGACTGGCACGGCCCGTATCGCTCGCGGCTGGGCGACTTCTTCATCCCCGTGGAAGACGTTCAGGAAGTGGTGGACGCCGGCGGGGCGGGCTGAGCGGATGGAGACCGATGCGGCCCCCCGACCGCGGTGGAGCGACGGGCTGCGCGATCCCTGGATCATCCCTGGGCTCGTGCTGCTCGCGGCGATGACGGGGCTCGCCCTTTTTCTGTACGCCGGCCAGCCGCAGACCGCCGCGGAGGTGGGGGGGCGCGCCTGGGTGGCCCTCGCGCCCGACGCGTACACGCCGCGCATTTCCCGCGCGCGCGAACGGGTGAGCGCCGCGCTCGCCGCCGCGTCCGCGGGAGACACCGCCGCCGCCCTGGCCCGCTACGCGGAAGCGGAGGAGCAGGCGCTGGACGCCCGCCGCAACGCGGGGACGGACGCCGCGCGGCTGGCGGAAAGCACGGAGATGTGGGCCGGAATCGCGCTGGACCGGGCGGGGATGATGCTGGCCTCCGGCGCCTCCCCCTGGTACCGCGCGGACGACAAGCAGCGGCTGAACGATGCCCTCGCCGTCGCCGAGCGCGTCCGTGCCGCCCCCGTTTCCGCGGCGACCAGGGGACGGGCGGACGGATTGACGGCGCGCATCCGGCGCCAGCTGCGCCCCGGCCCGCTGGAGTGGATCCCCCGATGACTCTCGCCCAGCGCCGTGTGGCGGCCAGCCTCGCATTCTGCGCCTCCGCCGCGCTCGCCGGCCTGGCCCTGGTGCCGGACGGCGTGGAGTACCGCGCCTTCGGGATGGTGGAAGGGGTGTTCGCGCTCCTGCTCGCCTACCTGCTCGTGATGCGCGGCGCCTGGGCCCCCGCGGAGGGAATGCTGGGGTGGATCGCGGTCGCGTATGGAACGCTGGCCTCGGCGCAGGTGCTGGAGCTCCTTTTTCCGCCACCGGGGATGATCGAGTGGATGGTGACGGCGGGCGTGGCCGTCACCGCCTGGGGCGCGTTCGCCGGGGGAACGCGGCGGCGCCTCGTCTTTGCCCTGGCCAGCCTGGCCCTCCTGCTCGCCGTCCTCAAGTTCTCCGTCATCCCCGTGCTTTGGACGCGCGTGGGGCCGGCGGCGGGGACGGGGTTCGGGCTGGGCGACGCGGCGGAGGGCGTGCGGCGCGTGTTCGCGGACTACCGGCCGCTGCGCCCCGCGGGGCAGATGGTGGGGTTCGCGGCGATTGCATTCTGGGCGATTGCCACCCGGCTGGTGTGGCCGCAAGCCGCGCCGGGTGAAGAGGATAGCCGAACGGGTGTTCGGCAGGAGTTTTGAATTTCTGTTGCGGCGGGGTGTTGACTCCCGGGCCGCAACCCGTTATCATAGAGGCACTTCGCGGGGCACGGCGGCAACGCCGGCCGACGGAAACCGGAAAATCGGACCCGTTGACAACCGCGGCGCAGACGGTTACGTTAGTTGGCTCGCGGCGAAATGGCCGCGCGACGAACGACTTTGAAAATTCGGGTACTGGGTTGGGTTAGCGAGTAGTCGAGCGGAAGTATCGGCACTCAGCAAGCACCAATACGTGTGAGAAGGTTCGGTGGACCGGAGTGCCTGGCGGAGTAACCTCCCGCCAGCGAGCATATCCGGTCAAGCGAAAGTA
>NZ_DASVTX010000003.1:0-12965 GCF_036387355.1 Longimicrobium sp. | reverse complement strand
CGGAAAGCGTGACACAGACGACCTCACGCCCTTGTGTATCAAAGACGCCTATTCTCCCGACATCGCCCTCCTATGTGGGTATGGATCTGGAGGTGTACTTCAACGCCATCTGTACGGACGAGGTAGACGTCGTGGCGTCAGGCGGAACGAGGATCTTCAAGTTCGACCTGCAAAGTGGCGCTTACCAGGAACTTCCATGGTCAGAGCCGATCGACGAACTATACAATCCAATGCTCCGAGAGGACGGGATCGAGTTCGCCGCTGATCGGAGGGCGATCCGGCACACGACAGCTCTCGAGTGGAGACTGGAACCCGCGGGGCTATGGACTGACAGTTTCCGGCGGCTGTACGGCACATCCTCGGACGCGCCGACGACGTGCCGGTCGCAATTCCGGTCGCTGCTGAACAACAGCCTGATCCTCGATGCTGCCCCATGCCGCGTCGGCGTTCTGGGATTCAGCGCAGTCCGGGCACGGGATCACTGAGCGGGATCCCGTCGGCGTCGGAATCGCAGGAACCGCTCGCCACGGGGTGCCGTGGCGAGCGGTTTTGTACGGAGAGATCGAGCGCAAAGTGCTTGGTCGGCGGTGAAACGCCACATCCCCGCCCCGGACGGTGCCGGAGCGGGGATGCCTGCGTTCAGCATACAAACGCGATCAGGGGCCTTCCGGGAGCCGCATGCAGGTGGAGCGCAGAAGGTCGCGCTCGCCGCCCTCGGCCTCGTTCGCGCGGGCGAGGCACTCCTCACGGTTCTGGATGGCGGGCTCCGCGGGGGCGGGCGGCGGCGCCCCATCGGCCTCCGGAGCGACCCCGGCCTGCCGCAGCGCCTCCTCGCGCACGGAATCGGAATGCGCCCGCACGGCGGCGGCGGCCACGGCGGAATCTTCCCCCTCCATCCGCATGGGATCGTACCCCTGCTCCGCGACGGCCTCGTCATCCGCCCCGCGGGCGCGATCTTCCGTGCCGCCACACGCACCGGCCGCGAACGCCGTCGCCAGTAGCGCCAGGACGGCGATCCGCGGATACGGGCGCATCACAGCCGTTCCAGCACGCCTTCCACCAGCGCGGTCAGGTGCGGCTCCGCACGCCCGGCCACGGCGATGATCTGCGCGATGTTGGCCGGCTCCAGCGCGTCCGGCAGGCACTGGTCGGTGATGATGGAAATGCCCAGCACGCGCATGCCGCCGTGCACCGCCACAATCACCTCGGGGACGGTGCTCATCCCCACCACGTCGGCGCCCATGCCGCGCAGCATGCGGTACTCCGCGCGCGTCTCCAGGTTGGGTCCGGGAACGGCCACGTACACGCCGCGCCGCAGGGTAATGCCGCGGTCCAGCGCCACCTCCACCGCCAGCCGCCGCAGCCCCTCGTCGTACGGCGCGGACATGTCGGGAAAGCGCGGCCCCAGCTCGTCCACGTTCGCACCGATGAGCGGGTTGTCGCCCAGCATGTTGATGTGGTCGGCGATCAGCATCAGGTCGCCGGGGCCCCACAGCGGATTCATTCCCCCGCACGCGTTGCTGACGACCAGCGTCTCCGCGCCGAGCGCGCGCATGACCCGCACGGGAAAAGCGACCTGCTGCAGGGTGTAGCCCTCGTAAGCGTGAAAGCGGCCCTGCATGGCTACCACCGGCTGCCCGCCGAGCGTGCCCAGAAGCAGCCGTCCCTTGTGCGTCTCCACGGTGGAGAGCGGAAAGCCGGGGATCTGCTCGTACGGGATGGAGGTCTGCACCTCCATGCGCTCCGCCAGCCCGCCCAGCCCGGTGCCCAGAATGAGCGCCACGCGCGGCTGGAGGTCGCTCTGCGCGCGGATGGCCTCCACCGCGCGCCGGATCTGCTCCATGACGTCCACCGGTCAGCCCGCCTGCGAATCGGAGTCTTCGAAGTCGTCGCCGCGCCCCAGCGTGGGCGTGCGTTCCTCCTCCTGCTCCAGCTCGTGCTGCTGGCGTTCCAGCAGCGTGCGAAAGATGCGCAGAAAGCGCACGCGCTGGCCCTGGATGCGGCGCAGCGCCTCCACCGCCTGCGTGGCCTGCCGGCGCGCCTCACCCACGATGCGCTCCGCTTCGGCACGGGCCTCGCGCAGCACCAGGTCGGCCTCGCGGGCGGCCTGCTCGCGCATTTCCTCGCGGAGCTGCTGGGCAGAGACGAGCGCCTCGTTCATGGCGCGCTCGCGGTCGCGGTAGGCGGACATCGCGTCCGTCATCCCCTCCACGCGCGCGCTCAGCGTCATGCTTTCGCGCACGAGCTCTTCCATGCGGGCCGAGACGGTTTCCAGAAAGTCGTCCACGGACGCGGGATCGTAGCCGCGAACGACGCGCCGGAAGTCGCCCTTCTTTTTCTTTACGTCCAGGGGCGTCAGGTCGATCATGTCCCGCGGTCTCCAAACAGGGTCGAGCCGACGCGGACCAGGGTGCTTCCCTCTTCCACGGCGGCCTCGTAGTCGTTGCTCATTCCCATCGACAGCTCGCGCCCGAACCCGGGAATCTGGCGCGCGGCATCTTCGCACAGCAGGCGCGCGGCGGCAAAGGTGCGGCGCACCACGCCGTCGTCGCCGGTAAACGGCGCCATGGTCATCATTCCCCGAAGCCGTAGCCCGGGGAGCGCGGCCATGGCGGCGGCGGCTTCCAGCGCCTCGTGCGCGGCGAGGCCGAACTTGCTTTCCTCGCCGCTGGTGTTCACCTGCACCAGCGCGTTCACCTCCACCCCGGCCCGCACCGCCTCGCGCGAAAGCTCCTGCGCCAGCCGGAGCGAATCCAGCGAATGGATCAGGTCCGCCAGGGCGACGGCGCGCGCGGCCTTGTTGCGCTGCAGGTGGCCGATCAGGTGCCAGCGCACGGCGCCGCGACCGATGTCCGCGACCTTGTCGTCCATCTCCTGCACGCGGTTCTCGCCCACGTCGGCGAGCCCGGCGGCAATGGCGGCGCGGACCGTTTCGGCCGGGTGCGTCTTGGTGACGGCTACCAGGGTGACCGGGTCCGGGCGTCCCGCCCGTGCGCGCGCCCGCTCGATCCCGTCGCGCACGCGTGCCACGCGCTCGGCAAGCAGATGAGGGTCCATGGGACGATTGTATCCCCCCACCCCCGCGGAAGCAACAACGGAGCGGCGGAAGGGGCGAGTCCGGCGGGCCAGCGGAGAGGATCCAGGCACAACGGATGGTGGCGCGTCCGCGGCCGGGGCCCTCACCCGGCTCGCTAAAGCTCGCCACCCTCTCCCACGAACAGATGTGGGAGAGGGGGCACACACCAGTCCGGCGCAGAGGCGGAGGTCGGCGCGGATCGCCGGAACTCGTGCCCGGCGGTTGAAACCGCGCCTTGAAACACACAAAGTCCGCCTGCGCGGACTGCACCCGCTGCATCGGGGCCGCGCATCCGCACCTGGGCATCCGCCGGATTGGTAAAAGCCCCGACTCGTGGCCGCTGTCGCGACCACGAGTTGGGGCTTACCGCTTCAGAGCGGCGGATTCATCCGCTCAGGGAGGCCGGGGCCCGCGCGTGGGTCCCTCCCCGTGCGAACTGCGCATAGAGCGGGGGGAAACTACAGTGGGGCTGCCGCCGGGTGCCGCGTGCAGGTGAAGTCCCCCCGTCTGTTTGGGGGGACTTTCCGCTGTTGTTGCGGCGACTTCAGTCGCTCAGCCTGGAGCCGGGCCATCTCTGCTGCTCCACACCAAAGACGCCGCCCCACCAACCCTCTGGGAGCCGCCGTGCAGCCCGCGTTGCACACCGCGGTTGCACTCATCCGCCCCGGCGAACACCTGCGTGCGCCTGGCGCCTCAGTAGCTCGCGATGTCCTCGGGGGCAACGCCGAGGCGTTCCGCAATGCGGGCCAGCGTGGCTTGACGCGGCTGGTCAGTTTCGCCGCGCTCAATGCGGGCGATCTGCTTGGGCGAGATGCCGGGAAAGTCGGCTCGCGACAGCCCCTTTTGCAGCCTCAGCCGGCGCAGTGCCGCGCCGAAGGAGGCGTCGCTCTCGGCCAGGTCGCGCCGCGCCTGCCGCCGGAAGTCCGCATCGAACTCGTACAGGATCGCGGTGGCGGACGCCTCGTACTCGCCCAGCTGCACGGACGTCCCGTAGTCGACCACCGCAAAGCGAGCGAAGTCCGGCGCGGTCCCATCGCCCGAGGGGGTGAACCACGCCGTGGGCACCAGCAGCGGCGGCAGGGACAGATCGGCGCGGTGCAGCAGCACCACTCCGTCATCGAGGTCCACGGTCCCGCCGATGAACAGCCGGTCGCGCTCGGGCGAGGTGAGCGCACACAGCAGTTCATCAAAGGGGAGCAGGCTGGCCTCGTCGCCCACGATGACGCTGCGGAACCGCGCGCGCAGAACGGCCTCGCGACCCTCGTTCACGGCGTCGAGCAGTACCAGCCGGTGGTCGCCGCGCATGTCGTCAGCGAACTCCACCAGCGGCTTGAGCGACGTGCCGTGGCCGGCGACCCAGCAGGTGGGCCGGCGCCCGCCACGCTCCAACGCGGCGCGCACCTCCTGCGGGCGCACATGGCGGCAGCGGGTCCCGGCGCGCAGCGCGGCACTCTCAGGCCCCAGCAGAAGAACGTCATCCATCATCGGCTCCCGACGAAACAGGGTTGTGCGGATACTTGCGGTCCCACTCCTCGATGAGGACGGGAAACGCGCTGGTGACGATCGTGAGGAGCGTATCGGGCACCTCGGACGGGGGCGGTCGCCGGTCCAGGAACCGGCCGTCCCGCAACCCCAGCCTCCAGGTGCGCTCGCGGCGGCGGATGGTGACGTGCGGCGGCTCCACACGTTCCTTTTCCGCGATCCTCACTCGCCAGCCGGACTGCTTCCATTCGATGGGCAACGGAAGGGCAAAGGGCATCGGGTGATCTGAAGGAGTTGGCCCTCAGAATATGTCCCTTTCACCCAATATACGCAACGGGGACATTTTCGGCCAGAGGCGTGCATTCCCTGATCCGCCGCCGGCCAGCGGCACCGCCCCACAACCCGCATGGATGCTCCTGTTTCGTCGGAAAGCGGCGGAAATGGACGAGCCGAATCGCGGGTCACAGCCGGGGATCGCGACACTTGACTTCTGGAATCCTGGAAATAGATTCCATAATCATGGAAACGGAATCCGATCTGAACATGCGTCTTGCGGCCCGCCTGCGGGAGCTTCGGACAGACCACGGGCTCACGCTGGAGGTGCTGGCGGCGCGCGCGGGCGTGAGCCGCTCGGCCATCTCGATCATTGAGCGGGGCGAGAGCAGCCCCACGGCCGCGGTGCTGGACAGGCTCGCCGCGGCGCTCGGGGTCACGCTCGCCTCCCTGTTTGCCGAGGAGGCGCGGGAGGGCGCGTCGCCGGTGTCGCGCCGCGCCGCCCAGGTGACGTGGCGCGATCCGGAAACCGGCTACCTGCGCCGCAACCTTTCGCCCCCGGGGTTTCCGTCGCCCATCGAGCTGGTGGAGATCATTCTGCCCGGCGGGGCGCGCGTCGCGTACGACACGCCGGGAACGCGCGCCGTCGGCGTCAGCCAGCAGGTGTGGGTGATGGAGGGGCGCATCGAGCTGTCTGTCGGCGAGGCCACGCACAGGCTGGAAGCCGGCGACTGCCTCGCGATGCGGCTCGATGCGCCGGTCGCCTTCCGCAACCCCACGCGGCGCGAGGCGCGGTACGTCGTCGCACTCGCGGCAGACGCGGTCCGCCGTGGGAGCGCGCGATGAACGACAGTGCATCCATCCGGCGCGTCGGCTCGTCGGAAGCGGAAACGCGCATCTCCGCCCTCGCGAGCGTGCTCCTGGACTGCGTGGAGGACGGCGCGTCCGTGGGCTTCATGGCGCCGCTCGAACGCGCGAAGGCCGAGGCGTTCTGGCGGCGCGTGGCGGCGGGCGTTGCGGCGGGCGACCGCGTTCTGCTCGTCGCGGAGGACCGGGCGAGCGGCGAGATCCTGGGAACCGTGCAGGTGCTGCTCGGCCTGCCGGAGAACCAGCCGCATCGCGCGGACGTGGCCAAGATGCTCGTCCGCCGCTCCGCGCGGCGGCGGGGGCTGGGCGCCGGGCTCATGCGTGCGGCGGCCCAGGCGGCGCGCGGCGCGGGCCGAACGCTGCTGGTGCTGGACACCGTGACCGGGAGCGACGCCGAGCGGCTGTACCAGAGCCTGGGATGGGTGCGCGTGGGCGTCGTTCCCGGGTACGCGCTCATGCCGGACGGGGCGCCCTGCGACACGACCTTCTTCTACCTGCCGCTGCCCGCGGGCTGACGGGCGGGCTCCCGGCGCTCCAGCGCCGCGCGGTCCACGCCCAGGCGGTCCGCCTCGCGCCTCGACCGCTTGGAGTAGCGCGCCATCAGCGGGGTGACGGAGATGCCGTGCGCCACGGCGGACACCGCGACGGTGGCCAGCACCAGCGCCGCCACGCTGCGGCTGAACTGCTCCGGCAGGCCGTGCTGCATGGCGTACGTGAGGTAGTAGACCGACCCGATCCCCCGGATGCCGAACCAGGCGATCAGCCCGCGCTGCATGGGCGTGCTGCGCGAGCCCAGCAGCCCCACGTACACGGAAAGCGGGCGGATGACCAGAAAGAGCAGCGGGATGAACCAGAACGCGACACCCGGGAGGAAGTTCCACGAGATCATCCCGCCCAGCAGCAGAACGACCGCGACCTCGCCGATGCGCTCCAGCTGCTCGGTAAAGCCCAGGGCGGCCTGCGCCATGTAGGCCGGCGCTTTGGCCTTGTCCGTCGCCGCCTCCTCCGACTGGGCGAACTGCGCGGCCATCGCCACGTCGTCCGGCGGCTCCTCGCCGTCCGCCTCCGTGCGCTCAATGCGGCGCAGCGCCAGCCCCGCGGCAAAGACCGCCAGAAAACCGTATCCCTTCAGCATCAGCGCCACGCCGTACGCCAGCGCGATCAGCCCCAGCGCCAGAAAGTCGTCCAGCCCCACGGCCTCACGGTGCTCGCGGCGCAGGTACAGCACCAGCCGCCCGGTCGCCGTCCCCAGAAGCGCGCCCACCCCCAGCCCGGCCACCACCGCCCACACCAGGTCGATTGCGAACCACCGCCAGCCGAACTCCCCGATCTCGTGCAGCCCCAGCAGGCCCAGGCCCAGCATGATGAAGGGGAACGCGGTGCCGTCGTTGAGCCCCGCCTCGCCGGTAAGGCCGAAGCGCAGCCGGTCGCCGTCCGTGGGATGGGTGACCTGCACGTCGGAGGCGAGCACCGGGTCCGTGGGCGCCAGAATGCCACCCAGCAGAACGGCCGCGCCCACGGGCAGGCCCATCGCCGTTACGCCCACGAGGGTGACGAGGCCGACGGTGACGGTCATGGAGACGGTGGCCAGGCGCACGGGAAGGATCCACCGGCCGTCGCGCAGCGGCGTGCGCAGCTTGAGGCCCGCCGCAAAGAGCGAGACCAGGACCGCGACCTCCGTTACACGCTCCCACATGGCGGACTGCGAGTAGATGTCCACCTGCAGCAGCCCCGCCACCTGCGGCCCGAGCGCGAAGCCGGCGGCCAGGTACAGCATGGAAGTGGAGAGCGGAAGCCGGCGCAGCACGGAGCGCGAAAGCGCCATCGCCACAAGGAGCACGCCGATGAGGACGAACCAGATCGCTCCCTTCATTCTCTCGGAGGTACGGGGGGCTCAGGAGTGAGCCGGGCCGGGAAAGCAAGAAACAAACCTTGGACAGCAGCTACACTGCTGCACCTTGTCCCCGCAGAAAAACGGGCGATCCGTCCGAGGATCGCCCGCATGTTCGAATGAGGTGTCTACGACGCCCGCTCAGTCCGCGCTCAGCGTCCCCGGCGGCGCGGTGAGCTGGGCGGTGCCCTGCCCCAGCATGAGCTGAAGCTGGTCGGGCGTAAGGCTGCGGTGCAGCGTACCTCCCTGCGCCAGCGAGATCGCGCCCGTTTCCTCCGAGACGACCACGACCAGCGCGTCCGTTTCTTCGGAGAGGCCCAGCGCGGCGCGGTGGCGGGTACCGAGCGACCGGTCCGTGACGGGCGACTGCGTGAGGGGCAGAATGACGCCCGCGCCCACGATCTGGTCGCCGCGGATCACGGCCGCGCCGTCGTGCAGCAGCGAGTAGGGCGTAAAGATGTTCAGCAGGAGCGCGTCGGACACGCGGGCCTGCAGCGGCGTGCCCGTCTCCACGTACTCGCCCAGCCCCATCTCGCGCTCGATGGCGATGATGGCACCGATCTTCCCGCGCGCCATCTCCTCCGCCGCCTGCGTCACCTCTTCCGCCACCTGCGTCTGCTCCAGCCTGCTGAACACGCGCAGAATGCGGTTCTGCCCCAACTGGGCCAGCGCGCTGCGAAGCTCCGGCTGAAAGACGATGAGCGCGGCGATCACGCCGAACTCGAACACGCGCTCCAGCAGGTATTCCAGCAGCGACAGGTTCAGCACGCGCGCGGCGCCGTACAGCGCCACGATGGCGAAGATGCCCAGCAGCATCTGCAGCGCGCGCGTCCCCGCCAGCACCAGCAGCACGCGGTACACGACCCAGGAGACGATCAGAATCTCCACCAGGTCGCGCCAGTCCGGCGCCAGAAAGCCGAAGCGCTCCACCAGCGTGTTCATGGCGCCGCCTCCCCGGCGCGGAACACGGCGTCCGCCACGTCCAGCGCCTGCCGCGCGCCGCGCACGTCGTGCACGCGGAACAGGCGGGCGCCCCGCGCGAGCCCGGCCACGCACGCGCCCACCGTACCCGCGTCGCGCGCGTCCGCGGGAACGCCACCCAGCAGCGCCCCGATGAACGCCTTGCGCGACGCGCCCAGCAGCACGGGCAGGCCGAGCGCGTCACGCAGCCGCCCGATCCCCACGATCAGTTCCAGGTTCTGCGCCGGCGTCTTGGCGAACCCGATCCCCGGGTCCGCGACGATGCGCTCACGCCCGATCCCCGCCGCGTCCGCCACGGCGAGCGACCGGGCGAGCTCCGCCGCCACGTCATCCACTACGTCCGCGTAGTCGGTGAGCGACTGCATGGTCTGCGGGGTGCCGCGCATGTGCATCAGCACCAGGCCGGCGCCGGCCCGGGCCACCACGCCGGCCATCTCACCGTCCGCCAGCCCCGACACGTCGTTCACGATCTCCGCCCCGGCCTGCAGCGCCGCGCGGGCCACGGAGGCGCGGCGGGTGTCCACGCTCAGCGGAACGCCGAGTTCCCCCGCAAGGGCGCGCAGGACGGGGACGACGCGCGCCTCCTCCTCGTCCGGCGTCACGGGGACCGCGCCCGGCCGCGTGCTCTCGCCGCCCAGGTCAATGACGTCCGCACCTTCCGCCACCATGCGGCGGGCGCGCTCCACCGCTGCGGCGGGGTGCAGGAACTGGCCGCCGTCGCTGAAGCTGTCCGGCGTCAGGTTCAGGATCCCCATCACAACCGGCCGGCCGAGCGGCACCGCGCGGCTGCGCAGCGCCCACGACGCCCCGGCGGGGGGCGCGTGGTGCGTAGCGGGCGCGGCGGGCGGATGGGTGTGCATCCCGCGAAAGTATCGAACGCAAAAGCGCGAAGGCAAGCGGGAGGGGAGGGGAAGTGCGGAGTGCGGAGTGCGGAGAACTGAAGTGCCAAGTGCTCAGTGCCAAGTGCTCAGTGCCCAGGAGCAGAGGCCCACGTCGGACAACGCGCCCGGTACTCTCGTACTCTCGTACTTTCGTACTCTCGTACTTCAGTTACGCACTCAGCACTCCGCACTCAGCACTCAGCACTCAGCACTAAAAAACGCCCGGCGCCGCACTGGGCACCGGGCACTTGGCACTTCGCACTTCGCACTTCCCTTTCCTCTTACGCCAGCCTCGGCGTGAGCCCTTCCACCCCGCCGCTGGGCTTGGGGTGGCGCTCCGGCAGCGTGGGAACGTCCGCCAGGTCCGGCGGGCCGGGCTCCGGCAGCGGCTGCAGCGGAGGAAGAACGCGCCCTTCCGCGAGCGCCACCACCTCGTCGCGCGTCAGCGTTTCGCGCTCCAGCAGCGCGTTGGCGATGGCGTGCAGGGAGCTCTCGTGCTCGCGCAGCGTCACGCGGGCGGCATCCAGCGCCTCGTTCAGCACGCGCGCCACTTCGGCATCCACCAGCTCCGCCGTCTTTTCCGACACCTCGCGGCGCGAGCCCAGGTCGCGGCCCAGAAAGACCTCCTGCTCGCTTTCCGCGATGGCCACCGGGCCCACCGCCTCGGAAAGCCCCCACTGCGTTACGTAGCGCCGCGCGATGCGCGTGGCCTGCTGAATGTCGCCCGAGGCGCCCGTGGTCACGCGGTCGTTGCCAAAGATCAGCTCCTCGGCCGCGCGGCCTCCGTACGTCATCACCAGGTTGGCCTTGAGCTGCCGCCGGGTGATGGACACGCGGTCGTCTTCCGGCAGCGTGAACGCCATGCCCAGCGCGCGGCCGCGGGGAATGATGGTGACCTTGTGCAGCGGATCGTTGCCCGGCACCACCACCGTGCACAGCGCATGGCCGGCCTCGTGGTACGCGGTGAGCCGGCGCTCCTCGTCCTTCATCACGTAGGACCGGCGCTCGGCGCCCATCATCACCTTGTCCTTGGCGTCCTCAAAGTCCGCCATGAACACCTTGTCGCGCCCCCGGCGCGCGGCCAGCAGCGCGGCCTCGTTCACCAGGTTGGCCAGGTCGGCGCCGGCCATTCCCGGCGTGCCCCGGGCAATGACGCCCACGTCCACGTCGGCGCCCAGCGGCACCTTCTTCATGTGCACCTTCAGGATCCCCTCGCGGCCGCGCAGGTCCGGCGCATCGACGACGATCTGCCGGTCAAAGCGGCCCGGGCGCAGCAGCGCGGGGTCCAGCACGTCCGGCCGGTTGGTGGCGGCGATCAGAATGACGCCGTCGTTCCCCTCGAAGCCGTCCATTTCCACGAGCAGCTGGTTCAGCGTCTGCTCGCGCTCGTCGTGCCCGCCGCCCAGCCCGGCGCCGCGGTGGCGGCCCACGGCGTCGATCTCGTCGATGAAGATGATGCACGGCGCGTGCGCCTTGCCCTGCTCGAACAGGTCGCGCACGCGGCTGGCGCCCACGCCCACGAACATCTCCACGAAATCGGAGCCCGACATGCTGAAGAACGGGCGCCCCGCCTCACCCGCCACCGCGCGGGCCAGCAGCGTCTTGCCCGTTCCCGGCGGGCCCACCAGGAGCGCGCCCTTGGGAATGCGCCCGCCCAGCCGGCTGAACTTCTTGGGATCCTTGAGGAACTCCACGATCTCCTGCAGGTCGGCCTTGGCCTCGTCCGCCCCGGCCACGTCGTCAAACGTGATCTTGGGCGTGTCGGCGTTGAGCATGCGCGCCTTGCTCTTGCCGAACTGAAAGGCCTTGTTGCCGCTGGCCTGCATCTGCCGCGTGATGAAGATGAAGAACGCGATGAAGAGCACCCAGGGCAGCGCCGTCATGATCACGGCGGCCACGCTGACGGGGGCCTCCGTGGCCGAGATGTGGGCACCGGACGATTCCAGAACCTTGATGAGCTCCTCGGAGTCCTTGACCGGCGCGCGCGTGCTGAAGCGGTGCACCTGCGTCTGCCCCACCATCATGGGCTGGCGCAGGTGGCCGCGCAGAATGGCGCCGTCGATGACCTGCACCGAATCCACGTTGCGGTTCTGCAGATGCCGCGTGAACTCGGTGTAGTCGATCGCCTTGACCCGCGCGCCCCGGGTGCTGGTGAGCTGCACCGTGGCGATGGAAAGCGCGATGAGCGCCATCCAGAAGAGAGACGTACGCGTGATGCGGCCCATTCTGGGCGGCTGCGGACGGGGCGTGCCCTTTTCTTCGTCTGCCATGACTGCGTCTTTCGTCGCGGGGCCGCCGGGGAGCGGCCCGCGTTCAAGATCGATGCGAACGGAACCGCCGCTTCAGGGCTGAATGACCCCGATGAACGGCAGGTTCCGGAAGTATTCCGAGTGGTCCAGCCCGTACCCGATCACGAACTCGTGCGGGCAGTCGAACCCCAGCCAGCGGGGCTCCATCACCAGGTCCTTGGCGATGTGCTTGTGCAGCAGGGCGCACACCTCCAGCGAGGCCGGGTTCTGCTCCTGCAGCCGCGGGAGCAGGCGGTTGAGTGTGGTGCCGCTGTCGACGATGTCCTCCACCAGAATGACGTGCTTGCCCTTGAGCTCCGACGAGGAGTCGTACAGCAGGCTCACGTCGCCACTGGTGACGGTGCCCGTTCCGTAACTGGAGGCGATCAGAAAATCCACCTCCATGGGCCGGGCGATCTCGCGCACCAGGTCGCTCAGAAAGATGAACGAGCCCTTGAGGGTGCCCAGTACGAGGAGTTCCTCGCCCTTGGGATAGGCCTCCGAGATTTCGCGCCCGATTTCCCGCACGCGCTCGGCGATCTGCTCGGTGCTGAACAGGATGCGCGAAAGGGGGCGTCCGCCGGTGCGGGCCAGGGTAAGCTCGGTGTCAGGCATCGGAGATCGAAAGGGTGATGGCCGGCTCGCCGGGCCGGGGCCCGGCGTCTGCCGCGGCGGCCACGCCGGCCACCCACAGCACGGTCCCGTGCGCGTCCACCAGCACGGGCACGGCGAGACGCGCCCGCAGGGGCACGCGCGCCTCGCCGAAAAGCTTCTTGAGCGTACGCGTTCCGCCGTGTGTGCGAATGCGGTCGCCGGGCAACCACGCCCGCAGCAGCAGCGGAAGGCGGGCGCCGCTCACCCGCACGGTCCAGCACGAACCGGGCAGCGCATCCCCGCCGGATCCCCACCGCGCGGTGCGCCGCACGCCTCCGAGCGTCACCTCGCCGTGCCCCGCCGCGGCGGCAAGGGACAAGGGCGCATCGGGCGGCGGAGGGGGCCGCGGGGCCTCGCGCTCCACTCGTGCCGTGCCGAACTCGGTGGTGATGCGCACGCCGCCGGGGAGCCGCAGGGTGCGCCCGCTCTGTGCACGAGTGATAAACTCAAGCGCCAGGCGGGTTCCCGCGCGGTCCGGCGCGGCGCCCGCCCGGCGCAGCAGCCGCCGCAGCAGGCGCGCGGCGACGGGCCAATCATAAGCCGCAAAGCGGTCGCGAACAAGCAGCAGCGCG
>NZ_DASVTX010000002.1:0-19559 GCF_036387355.1 Longimicrobium sp. | reverse complement strand
GAGCCCCGTGGGGCTCATGCCGATGTCGCGGGCGGCCTGGCGAAGCGAGGTGGCATCCACAAAGGTGCGCGCAGCCTCGCGAAGCGTCTCTACGGACGCGGCATCCTTACGCGGCGGCACGTCCCGTCCCCTGTTCACTGGTGTGGCGCGGCCAGCCAGTCTGACCGATTGCGGGGACAGGTTACAGCAAGGCTCGCCCCTGGACAAGAGGGAGCGAGCCGTTTCACGTCACAAGCGGTCATTTCCGGCCCCAATCGGCCCGTCAGCGGCCTTTCAGGCGGGCGTGGAGGGGTCGTTTTCCTGCTCCACCGCCCTCCCCCGCGCACCGGGCACTCCGGAATCGCCCGTCCCCCGGCGCCCGCCGCGCCCCGTCAACCCCGGCGGGGAGGGCGGTCCTGGATCTTTGCGGCCACCGCGCGCCACTCCCGGACGGGGCCGGTCAGCCGCGCCGGGGCTTGCGGGGCGCGGGCTTGCGCTTGCGTCGCGCCACGTCGAGTGCGTTTTGCAGCCAGGGGCGCAGGACGTCCGGGTCTTCCAGCATCTCCGCCGGAAGCTCGTGGTAGCTCAGCATCACCCGGCCGTCCTGGTACGGATCGAACGGCGCCATCCCCGCCGCCTCGAAGTCCGGGCGATTGGTGTCATCCGTCTTCAGATAGACCGCGTCGCCGCTGATGAGCGCGAAGAACACGCCCTCACTGCGAATGCCCACGCCGCCGAACATGGACTGCGCGGTGACGGGAAGCACGCGCCCCATCTGCTCCAGCACGTACTCGCGGTACTCGCGGCTTACGGCCATGGCTGCCTCAGCGGCTCCAGAAGTAGGCGTGCCGGGTCCGCGGGTCCACGGCCAGAAAGCCCTGGTCCGGCCCGGAGGTGATCTCCCACACCTTCAGGTACTTGCCCTGCCCGCCCGAGAAGGTGCGCGAGCTGAGCGGCCACCACTTGCTCCACCCCGGCGACGGCACGGTGAGCGACTTCTGCCGCTCCTCGCTCACGGGGCGCATGCCGTCCGTCAGCGTGCCCAGCTCCGTGTAGGTGAAGCGCACGAAGCGCTGGCCCCGGTCGCGGTTGTAGCGGGTGCGGATGTCCGAGGCGTTCGCGGGCACGAATCCGGGAATGAGGCCGCGGTCCACCGCGCGGGCTTCCTGCGCCTCCTGCAGCGTGGCAAAGTTCTCCTCCGGTGCCTCCATGCGGCGCAGCGAGGCGGGAATGAGCGCAAAGCCGACCAGCAGCACGGTGACGATGATCAGCGTGCGAATGTTCTTGCGGCGCTGCACCGGATCAAACGGGTCCGGCGCGCGGGGATCCACCTGGGTCATGGTCGTCCTGAAAGCCTTGGGAGTGCACGGCGGATGAACCGCATCCGCCGGCCGCAAAGATAGGCCCGCGCTCCCCGTCCCGCGAGCGGCACGGGCCGCCTCCGCTGTAGGGTATCCGCCCACAACGGGCGTCTCGCGGCACTCTCCGCATGCGTACCGTGAACTCCGTGCCCCCCCCGTGGCCTCCGTGAGAGACGCGGTTGCCGTTGCGGCGCCCGGAGACGCGAAAAGGCCGGCCGGGGTGCTCCCGGGCCGGCCTTTGTTTTCCCATCCACCCCGCCGTGCGTCAGTCCGTGCGGACGGCGCGGGTGCTGTCGGCCAAGGCGCGCTCGCAGTCGTCGGGCTCGGCGCGCTTGGCGCTCACCACTTCGCGGAACGCGACAGCGCGGCGGTACATCCCCATGTGCCCGAACATCCCCTCGTCGGTCACGTCGGCGCGCACGGTGACAAAGATGGTGCCGTACTCGTTCTGCACCAGGTCGCGGTAGCGTGCGGCCACGGGGCCGGGATTGGTGACCCACCACCCCACGCCGCCCATGCGCGGCCCGCGGCTTCCGCCCGGTACGCAGGGGCTGAAGCTCTGCTGCTCCCACTGCACCGTGTAGTAGCCGGAAACCAGGCGCTCTCCCCGGATTTCGCGGTGACCGGCGAGGGGAAGGGCCAGAAGGGGGAGCAGGGCGGGAACCAGGGTGCGGATGCGCATCTTTCCTTGCGGCAACGGGTTGAGCGGCGTCGTACACCCGCGTTGGACGCCGGGTCCGCCGCAAGGGTTGCCATCCCCCGCACGCGCCGCCTTATCTGCCGCGCTCGATGGCGCGGCGGGCGATGCGGTCCACCACGCCGGGAGCGATGAGCTTGATCCACTGCCCCACCTTGGCGCGCGTCGTCATCACCACTTCCCGCCGCCGCCCGGCCGCGGCGGCGATGATCTGCCGCGCGCACTCTTCCGGCGTCATCACCCGCTCCTCCTGCACGGGGCTGGTGACGAGCGGCGAGCCGTCCGGCCCCATGGCGCGCTGGCGGATGCCGGTGGAGACGAACCCCGGATAGACCATCGTCACCGAGACGCCCTCGTCCGCCAGTTCGATGCGGAGCGAGTTGAAGAAGCCGGCCATGGCGTGCTTGGTGGCCGCGTACCCGCTCCGCGTGGGCACGCCCGCGAGCCCCGTGAGGCTCGACACGCCTACGATGCGCCCGCGCGACCGCTTGAGGTGCGGCAGCGCGTACCAGGTGCAGTAGACCGAGCCCAGGTAGTTGACGCGCATCATCCGCTCCAACGGCTCCAGCGTGGTGAGCTCGTCAAAGCGCGCCCACATGCCGATCCCCGCGTTGTTGACGAGCGTGTCGATACGCCCGAATTCCGCCACCGCGCGCTCCATCAGCGCCGCGCACTGCGCCTCCACCCCCACGTCGGTGGGAACGACGAGCGCCTGCCCGCCGCGCTCGCGGCACCGCGCGGCCACCGCCTCCAGCCTGGCCGCATCGCGCGCGGCCAGGACCAGGCGGGCTCCCTGCCGCGCCATCTGCAGCGCCATCTCTGCCCCGATGCCGTCCGAGGCGCCAGTGATGACGACAACGTTGTCGCGAAACGCGTTGCTTGCCATGGATCGAGGGCGGGGGTGAGGGAAGGACGACGGGCGAAGCGCGGCGCACCGCCCGTGCCGTGACGGAAAACGCGCCCCCACCGGCGAGCGGCGGGGGCGCGGCAATCGGTCGGTCACAACCGGCGCGGAATCAGCCGCGGCGGCGCTCCAGCAGCAGCAGCATGAGGATGCTGAGGGCGGAAATGCCTTCTTCTTCCGGCGTCAGCTCGGCGAGCTTGTCGATGGTGTACTTGCCTTCCAGAAAGGCCGCCTGCTTGCTGGCGCGCATCACCACCGAGCCATCGGGGCGGGTGACGACGTATTTGGGGTGAAAGACGTAGCCGGCAAAGATGCCCAGCACGGGGATCTCGGAAAACAGCGCGTCGCCCACCTTGGCCCAGGGATTTTCTTCACGCAGGTTGAAGGCGAGCTGGTCGCCGTTCATGATCTCGTAGTGCGCCTTCCACAGCGAGCGCATGCCGCGGCGCCGCACCGCGCCAATGGGGGTGCCGTCGGGCGTGCTGAAGTTGTACTGCGCCGACCAGTCGATGACCTTGTTGGCGCGGATGTGATACAGCTCCTGGGTCATGCTCTCGTTGCTGAAGACCACCACCTGTTCCTTGAGCTTCATGAGCTTCTGCTTGACGTACATGCGCACCTGGCCGGTGCCGTCGCGCACGAAGATCTGCGGAGCGAGTGCGAGGATCTTGAACGAAAGCTGAAGGGGATACTGCATCGTCGTGTGTCCTGTGGATGGGGTGTGCCCGGGTCCCGCGGTAGGAAAGGACAGGGTAGCCCGTTCATGCAAAAACCGCCAGCCCCGGCTAAGTTTTGTTCATGCTTTCGGCGATCGAACTGCCCTTTCTCACGGCGGCCACGGCGGTTGGAACCGAGAGTTCACCGAGGCACGGCAAACTGCAATCTCTAACAGAGACACAGAGGCACAGAGAAAGAACAACCGACGGAATGACACAGAGCCAGCACTTTCTTACCCGCCATCTCTCCTGGATCAGTTTTCTTCGGCGCTGCTGCGGCGATGCGTGCTGCCCTTCTTTGCAGTTCCTCCGTGACCTCCGTGAACCTCCGTGCCCTCCGTGAGAGACCCGCAGTTGCCGTAGAAGCCCGGCAGAACGGAACCGCGGCGGACACCCGAGGGCGTCCGCCGCGATTTTCTTTCATCAACCGAAAGCCCTTACCGTGTGGCCGCCGGGGCGGGCGCGGCGGGGCGCGGGCCGGCGTTCTTTACGTACCGGTCCAGCCAGTTGATCATCTCCGCCAGCGTGTGCATGGTGCTTTCCCGCGCGCGGTAGCCGTGCGCCTCCAGCGGGAGCACGACGTAGCGCACCGTGGCGCCCTGCCCCTTGAGCGCCGCGTAAAAGCGCTCGCTCTGGATGGGGAAGGTGCCGCTGTTGTCGTCGTTGGCGCCGTGGATGAGCAGAATGGGCTCGTTGATGCGGTTGGCGTACGTGAACGGGCTCATGCGCGTGTACGTGTCCGTGGCCTCCCAGTACGTGCGCTGCTCCGCCTGGAACCCGAACGGCGTGAGCGTGCGGTTGTACGCGCCCGACCGCGCGATGCCGGCGCGGAACAGGTCGCTGTGCGCCAGCAGGTTGGCCGTCATGAAGGCGCCGTACGAGTGGCCGCCCACCGCGATCTTGTCACGGTCCGCCACGCCCATCTCCACCACCTTGTCCACCGCCGCCTTGGCGCTGGCCACCAGCTGCTCCACGTAGGTGTCGTTGGGCTCCGTCTGCCCCTCGCCCACGATGGGCATGGTGGGGTTGTCCAGAATGGCGTACCCGGCCAGCAGCAGGAACAGGTGGCTGATGCCGCCCGGCCGCGAGAAGCGGTTGGGCGAGTCCGTGACCTGCGACGCGGCCGCCGCGTCGCGGAACTCCGTGGGATACGCCCACATCAGCAGCGGCAGCGGGCCGTCGCGGCGCTGGTCGTAGTTGGGCGGCAGGTACAGCGTGCCGCTCAGCTTGACTCCGTCCGGGCGGTTGTAGGTGATGAGCTGCCGCTGGATCCCCGCCAGCTGCGGCGCCGGATCGGCAAAGCGCGTCACCGCCCGCGGCGCCCCGCCCGACAGGCTGCGCACGTAGTAGTTGGGCGCCTCCGTGGCGCTCTCGCGCCGGGTGAGCAGCTGCGTGCCCTCCGGGTTCAGCACCGTGACCACGCTCTCGTAGTACGGGTCTTCCGACCGCCACAGGCGGCGGCTCTGCCCCGTGGCAATGTCCATCACGTCCAGAAACGGGTAGTCGCCGCGCTCAGAGGCGCCGGCCGACGTCAGGTACACGCCGCGCCCGTCCGCCGTGAACATCATCACCGGCGCGCCGGTGGCGGTGGTGGTGAACAGCGGGCTCCCCGGGTCTGCGTAGCGGTTCTCGTAGCTGCGGTCGCTGATGGTGCGCGGCGCGGCGGACGGCGACGACGGGTTGACCACGATGCGCTTTTCGCGGCGGGTGTTCACCCAGCGCGAGGCGACGACGGCCAGGTCGTCGCGCCCCCACCAGATGCCGCCGAAGCGCTGGTCCAGGTCGGCAAGCCGCACCGGCGCGGCGGTAAACGGCGCGGCCTGCAGGAACACGCGGTCTCGCACGGCCGATTCACGGCGCGGGTCGCCGCCATCCTGCGCCTCGGCCCAGGCCAGGGTGGCCGGCGCGTCGGAGCGCCACTGCACCGAGCGGGGCCCGGGGCGCACGGCGTCGAACGACGACGGCAGGTTGTCGGTCAGCGGCACGTCGGCGATCTGCTTCACCAGCCGGCCCGTGGACGCGTCCAGCACCGAGATGTCCTGCGGAAAGTTGAACGCGGGCACCACGTAGCTGTACGGCCGCTTTACGCGCGTCACCAGCAGGTACTGCCCGCTGGGCGACAGGTCAAAGCCGGCGTAGAGCGCCGGGGTGCCCAGGTTGCGCGGTACCCCGCCGGCCAGCGGCACGGTGGCGAGCTGCGAGGTGAAGTAGTACTCGAACAGCGCCTCGTCGGTGCTGTTGGCCAGCAGGTCCTGGTAGGTGCGCACCGGGGCCGAGCGGCCCAGGTTCTCCTGCACGATGGGTCCGGTGGGGACCTCGGAGGCGCGCGGCGCGGCGCCGCGCCCGGCGGGCACGCGCGCGATCAGAAAGCCGCTGCCGTTGGGCATCCACTCGTACGGCGTGCCCATGGTGCCGTTCAGCTTGACGTCCGTCACGCGGCGGGCCTCGCCGCCGGCCACGGGCGCCACCCACAGCTCCAGCCCGGCGGGCGTGGTGTTCACGAACGCCAGCGTGCGCCCGTCCGGCGACCACGCCGTGGACGAGATGCGCGCCCCGGCGGGGAGGCGAACGGCGCGGGTGGTGCCGGTGGCCAGGTCCTGAAAGGTGAGCCCCGTGGCGTGCGCCGCGCGGCTGGCGGACACGCCGTTGGTGCGCGGGCTGATGCGGTAGCCGGCCAGGCGCAGCTCCGGCTCCGCCATCTCGGCGATGGTGGGGAGCCCTTCGCGCGCCAGCAGGGCCAGGGTGCGCCGGTCGCGGCCCACCAGCACTCCGGGGGTGGGCTGCGCGTTCAGGATGGCGGGGATGGGTGCCGGCGGCGTCAGGTAGCCGCCCTGCGCGGCCGCAGGGCCGGCCCCGGCCAGCGCGGCCGCGGCCAGCAGCACGCCCCGCAGGTGTCTGCGCGTGAGGAACATTCGGTACACCAGGAGTGCGGGTGATTCAGAGCGCCACCGCCGGTGGCGTCCCCGGTTGGCGGACGGGGTCACCGCCCAATCTGCACCGTTCCCCCGAGGTGCGAAAGGGTTAGCACCCGGCCGCGGGGGAGCCGCCTCGTATTCCGTATACGGGAGCGGTTGCGGGGCGGCTGAGCGACTGAAGTCGCCGCAACAACGGCGGAAAGTCCCCCCAAACGCCCCCCAAACGGACGTGGGGGGGGGACTTCACCTGCACGTGGGTGTCGGTGCCGGTGTGAGTGGCGGAGTTCAGGGCGGCCCCACCCGGGTTCGCATTACTCACCCACCCTCCCCCAAAAAAGACTGGGGGAGGGTTGGGCGCGGCGGCGGGTTCGGCGCGAGTTGCTTAGGCGCGCGCGGCGGACGGTGTCCTGAGCGGATGAATCCGCCGCTCTGAAAGCGGAAAGCCCCGACTCGTGACGCTGACGCGCCTACGTTCGGGGCTTCAACCGCCCGGCGGACCGCCCGGCGACGAGCGCCGAACCATCCCCGGCGCCGAACGGCTCCCCCTCTCCCGCGGAGCGGGCGGAGGGGGCTGGGGGGAGGGGGCCTCCTTCGGCCGCATGGCACCCGGCGAACGGCACCGAGGCGCAGTTCTCCCTTCTCCGCGCGGCGGTTTGCGCGGGGAGGGGCTAGCTGAGGAGCGCAGTTGCCGTGTGCCCCCTCTCCCACATCTGTTCGTGGGAGAGGGTGGCGAGCTTTAGCGAGCCGGGTGAGGGCCACACCGTCCGCGGCACTGGACCCTGGGCACCGGGCACTTGGCACTGCGCACTGGGCACTTGGCACCGGGCACTAAACCCTGAGCACTTCCCTCTCTACAACCAGAAATAGATGTACGCCGGCACCCGGCCGCTCTTCCCCCGCTTCCGGCCGCGCTCCGTCCGCGGAGGGGGCGCCACGGTCAGCAGGTTCTCGCCGCGCGGCAGCCCCGCGACGGGAATGTGCGCCACGATCCCCCGCACCCCCGTCTCCGGGTCCGTGGTAAAGCGGAACGCGGGCGTGATGACCCGCCCGTTCAGCGACACCGGCTGCAGCCGCGTCCAGCAGGCCAGCAGCGCGCGCGTCCGTGCCGGGTCCGACACCGGCGCGCGCCCCAGCTGCACTCCACCGTCGTTCAGCGGCCGCACCCCGGGGCACCGCTGCGGCAGCGACTCGCCGTGAACCATGGGCTCGTACGGGATGAAGAGGCGCACGTACGGATCCTGGATTACCTCCGACTGAATGGTGGGCGCGCGCTCGTTCACCTCGCCGGGCGTGCGGCGGTCCTGGTAGTACACGGGCGCCATGGCCGCCTGCCCCGCCTGCTCCGGATAGAACGGCGAAGCGCCCACCCGCAGCAGCCCCTCGCGCATCATCATGTCGTGCGCGAACACGTAGATGAACAGGAGCGCAAACCCGCCCAGCGCCATGGGATAGCGCATGCTGCGCCGCGCGTTGCTGAACAGCGTGGTAAACATCACGCCGATGGCCGGCATGGCGTTCAGGTAGTAGGTGAACACCCCGAACCGCCGCAGCACCCGGTGCATGCGCCCGCCCGGCTCCGCCCGGGCGCCCACCCGCTTGTCCACCATCATCGCCACCGTGGGCACCAGAACGGTGACCGCCACGCAGCCCAGGAACCAGGTCTGGAACGACCCCGGATCGCCGGAAAGCCGGGTGCCCAGGTAGGCCAGCCCCGCCGTCATCGCCATGAGCCACAGGCTGTAGGCGCACAGCGACACCATGGAGAACGCCAGCGGAAACAGCACGCTGCAGAAGCGGTCCGCCGCGTCGATGTGGGCCTGAATGCGCCCCAGCCGCTCGCGGAACACCTCCCGCGTCACGGGCCCGTAGGTGGTGTTTTCCCACCGGATGCCCTGCGGATACACGGATTCCAGCCCGATCAGCCCCACCCAGTAGCCGCGCCCGCCCAGGTGCATCAGAAAGGCGAGAATCAGCGAGTACAGGCTCACCTTGACGTACACGTACAGCAGAAACACGCCCGTGAACGTCTCCCGGTCCACGTGCGCACGCGCGCGAACGAAGCGGTCGTCCACCCACCCGGGAAGCTGCAGGAGCGAAAAGATGACCGCGCCGGAGATGAGGAGTTCCTGCTCCCACGGCCGCGCCGCCGGCTCGTGGCGCGAGGTCTCGGGGAGCACCGGTTCCATGGCGTCGCCCGGAGGCTGGTTCGGCATGCTGGGGATGATGGAGCGCGGAAGAGGATGCGGAGCGTACAAGGCTTGTTCACCCCGGTACGCGCCTTGCGCCGGGGATGCCGCTCACCCATGGACCGGGAGGCGCGGATGGCGGACAATCTCAAGCCGGGCGACCACGTGCAGTGGAACACGCCGCAGGGAAAACCACGGGGCGCGTGGAAAAGAAGCTGACGCACGAAACGCACGTCAAGGGGCACAAGGTCGCCGCGACGCCGGAGGAACCCGAGTTCCTGGTCAAGAGCGACCGCAGCGGCAAGGAAGCCGCCCACAAGCCGGACGCGCTCAAGAAGATCTGACGGGATGATCAGAGGGGGACGGCCGGGTTACTCGCCGTCCCCCTCTCCATCCAGACCGCCGCGGACGACAGTGCCCGGCGAGAACGTCGTCGTCTCAGGGACGGGCGGGGGCGGTGCGCAGCCACTCGGCCTGGCGGCGCGCCTGCGCCTCCTCCTCCGCCAGCAAGCCGTCAAGCGCCTCGCGCACGGGCGGAATGGAACGCATCTGGTCCGCGTAGCGCTCCACCGTGCGCTCGTCTTCGCCATCCACCAGGCGCAGCGCCAGCGCGGAGCACGCGCGCGACTCGCTGGCGTACACCCACCGGCCCAGCTCCATGCTGGAATACCGCGGCGCGCCCACGTAGCCCGGCCAGTCGGGGCGGGCGGCGGCCTGGCGCCACTCGCCGGGGCCGGCGGCGGTCACGTCCGGCGCGCGCACGTACGCCGTGTCTACCAGGTCCGGGCGCAGGTACAGCGTGCGGCTGAACTCCAGCGTGCCCGCGTGCGGCGAGCCGGCGTCCGCGGCCTGCGCCGCCGTGCCGTACAGCGACTCCGGCGGCGTTTCGCCGATGCTTTCCGCCTGGCACCCGCGGCGGCCCAGCAGGTGGACCATGAATCCGCCGTACGTGTCGCGAAAGTAGTCGCCCGCCAGGTCCATCGCGCGGTTGTGGTTGGGGTCGCCGTGCCCGTTCACCACGAACACCCGGCGAAACCCGCGCGCGCCGAGCTCATCCGCCATGTCCATGAATACGGCGCGCAGCGTGGACGCGCGCACGCTCACGGAACCCGGAAACTCCGGCCGCCCCGTCACCTTCTCGAACGCGCCGGAGCCCAGCGGAACGGTGGGCATGATGACCGCCGTCCACCCCGGGCGCGCCGCGATGGCCGCCGCCACGTCCTGCGCGATGCGCTCGTTGCGGTATCCATCCGCCGCGACCGGCAGATACGGCCCGTGCTCCTCGATGATCCCGCCGGGAATGATGATCACGGTGCGGTCGCGGTTCAGCCCGCCGATCTGCGCCGCGTTCATCTCCGCCATCCGCATCACCTGCGCATCGGCACGTGCGCAGCAGAGGACGGCGGCCAGGGCGGAAAGAGCGGTACAGGCGGCGTGGCGCATCGGCAAGTCTCCTCGGGGGATGGATGGGGATGGATGGACGGCGGCGGGGGGCGATGCGCGCGCAGTGTACCCCGCCCGCGCCCGCCGCACATGCGGTTTCAGTCGTCCGATGGCGGTCCGCCCCGCGCCCGGCGCGCGGGACGGGGCGGATGCCTCGGTTGATGGCTGACGCTCAGGCCGCGGTGCCGGCGAGGACGGGGAGCGCGGTCTGCACGCCGGAGGCGAGGTAGGCGTCCGGGTCGTAGCGAAGCGCCTGCTTGGGAAGCCACTCCCACAGCGGGCCCAGGTGCGCCTGAATCTGCCGGGTGAGCACGGCCGGCACTTCACGCGTTCGGCCGTCAAAGAAGTCGCGCACCTGCCGGTCGCCGCGCAGCCACGCCAGCATGCGCCGGTGCTGCCCCAGCTTGTTGCTGCGGTCCGACGACAGTCCGCGGAACAGCTGCTCCAGCGCCAGCAGCGGGCGCGGGTTGGCCCGGGCGCGCCGCCAGAGCGCCGCGGGGCGGAACGAGTAGTCAAAGGTGTCGATGACGGCCGAGTAGAATTCCTCCCACCCGAAGTGGCGCGGCCGCACGTTCATGGCCGTCACCAGGTCCAGAAAGTGGAAGGGGACGGGGAGCACGCGCCCCTCGCGCTGGTACTCCAGGTTGAGCGCCGCGTTGCGCCCGAAGGCGGAGAGCAGTGCGTAGTGCGGGTACACGCCGGGCGCCAGGTCGATGAACTGCTTGGTGAGTTCAAAGGCGTCCAGCCCCTCGTCCGTGTCCAGCCCAAAGATCAGGTTGACCTGCGTGTACGGGATGTAGCGCTGCACCATGTTCACGTGGTCCGCCACGCGGCGCACCTTTTCCATCCCCTGCACGCTGCGCATCCGTGATTTGTCGCCCGCCTCGTACCACGACTCGATCCCCGGCGCCGTGGCCTTGAAGCCGTTGCGCTGCAGCCGCTTGAGGTTGTCTTCCTTTAGCAGCGCCAGCGACGTTTCGGCAAAGAAGGTCACTCGCCCCGGCGGCACCACCTCCTCGATGGCGTCCAGGTAGTCGTCAAAGCGGATGCCGAAGTTGGGGTCGTGCCACACGGCGCACGAACGCGGCAGGTTCAACTGCTGAAAGAAGCGCAGGTCGTCGCGAACGCCCTCAAAGGCCAGCGGCTGGTACGGAACCGTGGCGTCGATGCAGAAGCTGCACTTGTACGGGCACCCCAGGCTGCCCAGCAGCGGCACCAGCCGTACGATTCTGGCCGCCTCCATGGCGGGGCGCAGAAACGGCCACCGCTGGCGCAGCCCCGGTAGCTCCGCGGGCTGCCCGCGGGCGGAGAAGTACCGTCCGAGCGGGTGGTGCGGGCCGGGGTCGCGCAGCACCTCCAGCAGCGTGTCGCGGTCGCAGAAGCCCACCACCCCGTCAAAGTACAGCCGCGCGTCTTCCGGATACGAGCGCGCGTGCGGCCCGCCCAGCACGGTGCGCACGCCGGCGTGGCGGAATCGCGCGCTCATGGCGTACGCGACGAGCGCCGCCTGCGAGAACGCGTGGATGAACACCACATCCACGTCGTCCGGAATGCCGCCCGCGAACAGTTCCGCGCCGGAGTAGTAGGCGTAGTGCACCTGGTGCCCCGCTTCCTGGCACCAGACGGCCACCACCTGGGGCATGATGCTGGCGTTGTTGGCGCGCATCAGGCGCGAGTAGCCGTTGCGGGGAGGTTCCTTGCCCAGCAGGTCGATGACGCCGATCCGCATGGAGTTCTCCGGAGAGGAGGGTGGTCCGGGGTGGGACACACACCGTAATTCCCTCAGTCCGGCGGAGCAAGAAAAATCTGCTACCCCGCACCCGGCCGGTTCCGTACTGCGCCGCCCCCGCCCCGCCCGCTACTGCAGCAGCGGATACGGATTCTGCGGCACACCGCCCCAGTACTTCTTTGGATCGGACGTGGTGGTGACCTCAAAGTGCAGATGGTGGTTGCCCGGAGCCGCATCGCCTGTATCGCCCACGTAGCCAAGCACATCGCCCCGCCGCAGCCCGCGGCCTTCCACCATTCCCGCGGCGTAGCGGTCCAGATGCGCGTAGTAGTAGACGGTGCGCCGGTCGGGCGCGAGATGGTACAGGGTGATGCCGCCCCGCTCGCTGCGGAACAGCTTCAGCACCACGCCGTCGGCCACGGCCACCACCGGGGTGCCGCGCGGGGCAAGGATGTCGATGGCATCGTGGCGCCGCCCCTGGCCGCGCGCCTGCTGGTACGTATCCACCAGGCTGGACGCCTTCACACCCCGCACCGGGATCAGCAGCCCGGACGCGCCCGGCACGGACGCCGTTTCCGTCCCATTCCGCGACGTTCCGCCCGGGGAGCGCGCCACGAGTGCAGGCGTGGCGGACGGCGCGTGAGTTGGGGAAACCGGCGCTGCAGGGACCTCGACAGGGATCGTGACCACAGGAATCGCGGCGATCACCCGCGCCCCGGGCCGCGGCGCCCACCCGAGCGCCACGTTCGCCCGGCCGAACAGCGCGGGAGCGGCTCGTCCCACCGCCATCACGACCGCGAGCATGCAGAGCGCGCCGAGTGTGAACGGGAGCAGAAACCTTCGCATGCGGGCACCTTTCACGGGGATGAGCGCCGGCACCCGAGGAGATCGGACCGTGACCTCTCGCGGACAGGCAGCATCTGCTACCCCGCCCACCCCCGAACGCCCAACCCCGTCCGTAAAAATGAGCTACGAGCCCCGCGGCCCGAGTCTGCACCGTCGCGCCACCGGGGAAGCACGCGCCGTGGCTCGGTCCCTGCGGTCGCCGTGTTCAGATTCTCCCTCCGCAAAGTGATGAGCAACACCCTCGAGCAGGTCATCCAGAATCCGGAGCGGCTTCGGCGCCTGCGTGCGACGGGGCTGCTGGACGCGCCCACCGACGCCGCGTTCGACCGGCTGACGCGCCTGGCCGCGCGCCTGCTTTCCGCGCCCGTATCCACCGTGACGCTGGTGGATTCCGACCGCCAGTTCTACATGGCGTGCGCCGGCATGCCCGAGCCGCTCGCCACCGAGCGCCAGACCCCGCTGGAGTTCTCGTTCTGCAAACACACGGTGGTGCTGGGCCGGCCGCTGATCATCCCCGACACCCGCCTTGAGCCCATCGTGGCGCAGAACCCCTCCATCGCCCAGTTCGGGGTCACTTCGTACGCGGGCATTCCGCTGCTGACCTCGGACGGGCACGCGCTGGGGACGCTGTGCGTGATGGACTTCCAGGTGCGGAACTGGACGGAGGAGGAGATCGGCAGCCTTACCGACCTGGCGGCTTCGGTGAGCACGGAGATCGAGCTGCGGATGGACCTGGCGGAGCACGCGCGCGTGCAGCAGCAGCTGCAGAACACGGTACGGCTGCGCGACGAGGTGCTGGGCATCGTGTCGCACGATCTGCGCAACCCGGTGCACACCATTCAGCTCAGCTCCGGCTTTCTGCTGGAAACGCTCCCCGATGAGGGTTCCCAGGCGCTCACGCGCAAGCAGCTGGGCATCATTCGCCGGGCGGCGCAGCGCATGGACCGCATGATCGGCGATCTGCTGGACGCGGCGACCATCGCGGCGGGGCACCTGTCCATGGAGCCGCGCCCGCACTCCGCGACGCTGCTGCTGCGCGCCGCGTTTGATTCGCTCGCCCCGCTGGCCCAGGAAAAAGGCATCCGCTTTGTTTGCGACGGGCCAGACCGTGCGCCCGCGGTGATGGCGGACGTGGACCGCGTGATTCAGGTGCTGGGCAACCTGGTGGGGAACGCGGTGCGGTTCACTCCGGAGGGCGGCACCATCACCCTGGGGCTGCGGCCGCTGGAAACGGCGGCCGAGTTCCGCGTCGCCGATACGGGATCGGGGATCCCCGCCGACCAGCTTGCGCGGGTGTTCGACCAGTTCTGGCAGGCGCGGCGCGACGGGCGCCAGGGCACGGGGCTGGGGCTCACCATCGCGCAGGGGATCGTGCACGCGCACGGCGGCGAGATTCGCGTGGAGAGCGCGCCCGGCGAGGGCACCACGTTTCTGTTCACCCTTCCGTACGCGGAGGGGACGCTGCCGTTCGCCAAGGAGTGAGCGGCCCGGCGCGTCTGCCCGGTCCCCGGCGGACGGACGAGGAGCGCCGGGCGACCAAATGAGAAGCCCCGGACGGCGCACGCAGGCGCCGTCCGGGGCTTCACCGCATCCAGGGCCCGGCGGACGCGCGGCCCTCCATCCGCCCTGCATCCAGAGTTCAACCCGCGAGCACCGCCGCGGACGCCACGGGACGGGAGGCGGCGGGCGCGCGGGACCGGGACGGCGTGCGCGCGGCGGCGGCGACGGCGGCCAGGGTCAGCAAGCTGCCGGCTGTCAGCAGAACGCCAAAGAACTGCAGCGGGATGAGCGGTGCCGCTACCACGATCACCGTTGCCGTGGCGCGCACGGCCTCCCGCGCGGCGCCGTGCACCCCGTCCGCCAGCCGCGGCGCGGCGCGCACCAGCCGGATTCCCTGCGCCACCAGCACCACCGCCATCAGCACCAGGCTGTACAGGCGAAAGTCGTAGAACACGGCGGACCCGGCGGGGCGGTTCAGCACCCGCAGCAGCACGATTACCAGCGCGTGCATGGACAGCATCACCGTCAAGAAGATGCCGAACAGAAACACCCACACCGATCCCGCCAGCCGCGCACCACGCACTCCGCGCCGCCACAGAGCCCGCGCGAACAGAAACGCCGCCAGCAGCTTGAGCGCCGCCAGCCAGGTTTCCGTGTTCATGTAGAACGGCAGCTTGCTGTACACGTTGGGATCAAGAAACCACGGCATCGGATCTCCCTGGCAGAAAGCCCGTCGGGGGCTGTGGATTGCGGTTCGCGCGGCGCCGCGGTTTTCCGCCGGCACCGTGCCCATGAGAGTAACTCCCGTCCCGTCGGTCCGGATCGGCCGGTTGACCCGTGCCGCGCGCCGTCTGCCGCCCGTCCGCCATGCATCCGCTCGGGCCCGTCGCGCCCCCCGACAAGCGGCCCATCCGCCGACCGACCCATGCGCGATCGGGCGGCCCTCCACGAGCTTTGGGGAACGCCGTTGCGGAGCATGCGGGCGTGCCGCATCTTCGCGCGGCAGATCCTCATGTTTGCGATCCACCCCGATCCACCGTCCCATCCCATGATCCAGCGGATTTCTGCCCTCGCCCTGGTGGCCGCCGCACTGCTCGCGGCTCCCGCTTCCGCGCAGCGCACCCTCAACCCCGGCCAGCTCACGCGCGGCACCCTCAGCAGCAGCGACCCGCGCCTGCCGGACCGCACGTACTACGACGAGTACATGTTCGCCGGCCGCCGGGGCGAAACGGTGATCGTCACCCTGGAGTCCGACGCGTTCGACGCCTACCTGTACCTGGGCACCATGCGCCGCGGCACCTTTCAGGAGCTCGCGCGCGACGACGACGGCGGCGGCACGCAGAACGCGCGGCTGGAGTACCGCCTTCCCGAAGACGGCACCTACGTCATCCGCGCCAGCTCCCTGGCGCCCACCACGGGCGAGTACCGGATCACGCTCGTCGGCGGATCGAGCGGCGGGGGGTGGAGCAGCGGGGGGAACGGCACGGGAACGTACGAGCGCCCGGGGCAGAACGGCGGCTACATCCGCGCGGGCGAGCCGGTGAGGGGCCGGCTGCGCACCAGCGATCCCACGCTGGACGACGGCGGCCCGTTCCACATCTACCGCTACAGCGGCCGCCGCGGCGAGCGCCTGAGCGTCAACCTGCGTTCGGTGGACTTTGACGCGTACCTGGTGGTCGGCACGCCGGGCGGGCGGCACGGCATCCAGAGCCCGCTGGGCCGCGACGACGACAGCGGCGGCGGGCACGATGCGCGGCTGGACGTCACCCTGCCCAACGACGGCGAGTACGCCATCCGCGTGAACGCCGTCATCCGCGGCACCGGCGAGTACACGCTCGACGTGCAGTCCAGCCTGGGCGGCGGCTACACGGACCCGCCCCGCGGGGGGTTCGACGAGGACGAGGCCGTGGATGAACTGCTGGTGGGCCGGTGGGAGCTGCGGGAAAGGAGCTACCGAAACGGCACGGGGATGGGGCGCATCACCATCGACGAAGACGGCGGATACGTCTGGCGCCGCAATGGCCGCGTACTGCGCGGGCAGCTTGTCGCCATCCAGCCCCGCCGCATGTTCGGAGCAGAGACGGAGTACTACGCGGTGAACGATGGGCGCGAGGAGTTCTACCTCTACATCGTCAACGACCGCGGCCGGCGCACCCTGCGCATGAACAGCCGCCTGAACGACACCGTCGTGGCCGAGGGGCAGCCGGAAGCCGGCTCCTACTGACCGAACCTCGGCCAATCAAGGTCGATTGCACGCAGAGGGCGCGGTCCGGCATCCGGACCGCGCCCTCTCGCGTTTCCATCCCGCACCGCGCGTCCGCTATGTCTCGGGCCACGTCCACCGTCACCGCCCGCTCGCACCCGAGTTCACCCGCGGCCGCTCGCGCTCGTCCCCGCGTCCGCCGCGTCCGCCGCGTCCGTCATCTGCCGTCCCGGTCCGCCCCTCTCCGCTCCCTGCGCCTCCGCCAGCCCGCCACGCCACATTCCAGCCGTTCCAACCGTGCTCTCCGCGCGCGCTGAGTATCCGCGCTTCCCGCCACAGGGCACTCCGCGAAACGCGCCGCGGCAACCGGACGCACCATCCTGCCGCGCGTCGTTTGACGGCGGCTGCATCGGCTCGGCAGCCGGCCAATCGCAGGGAGATTGGTCTCTGTCCCCACGCCCTGGCGCGCGCATGATCCGTAAAAAGACGCGCAGCAGGCAGGTGCAGCCGCGGCTTTTGCGCCCGCTCCCCCGCCCCGCGGATCGCATGGGACGGGATTCGCGACTGCGATGGTCCGCGCGGAGCCAACACGCCGTTCAGGCAGGCGGACGCGGCGATTTGCAATCGGATATCAGGTGTGTGGCTCGACGTTCTGCCGATACGTGGTACTCGATGCACGCCGGACAAGCGGCGCAGAAGCGAAGTATGCCTCCTCCAAAAAATGCGGATGAACTCAGCGCCTGCGGAGAGGTCGGCACCGGTCGCGGAGGGCGGGGCTGGCGGAAAGGGTTCGCGGGGGATGCGGATCAGGTCGCGAGATCGTTGACCTCGATCGGGATCAGTTCGGCCAGCGCGTCCGCCACGAGCGTGCGGTGGCAGTGCGCGGGATCGGCCTCGAAGCAGAGGAGGCACACGCGTTTTCCCCCGCGCACCAGCTCCGCGAGTGCGTGCAGTTCCGCCTGCGCCTCCAGTGTGGCGAGGTGTTCCGCGAAGATGGCGCGCATCTCCTCGTGCCGGCCCGCGCGCGCGGCGATGCGGCCGTCCTTGGGCGTGCCGAGCGCGCGCAGGTGCAGGTATTCGATCCCGATTCCCCGCACGTTCCCCGACAGCGCCGTCTTGGCGAACCCCGGCCGCCGCGAGCTCGCCACCGCCCGCACGTCCACCAGCACCTGCACCCCCGCGGCCCGCAGCGCCTCCAGGAACCGCTCCACGGTGGCGTTCTCGTACCCGATGGTGCAGACGGTGGTCATCAGCGGCGGTGGCGTGAAAGGGGGATGATGGGCGGCATCAGGCCGGGCGCCGCTCCAGCCGGTTGCGGATGCGCGACACCAGCTCCGGCCCCACCACCGGCTTGTTCAAGAAGTCGTCCGCGCCCGCGGCGAACACGCGGTACACCGTGTCCGCGTCCGACCGCGCGGTAAGGAAGACGACGGGGACGTGGCGCCATTCCGGATCGCTGCGCACCACCCGGCACAGCTCAATGCCGTTCAGGTGCGGCATGTCGATGTCCAGCACCAGCAGGTCCGGCTTCACCGCGCGCAGCTCCGTCCAGAACCGGAGCGGGTCGTTCAGCGTGTGGATGGTAAAGTGCTGCGCCTCCAGAATGGCGCGCAGGCTCCCCGTCACCGCCGGATCGTCGTCCACGGTAAGGATGGTCTGCCGCGCGGCGCCGGGAACGGGCAGCATGCGCTGCAGCGACTCGCCCACGAACCCCGGAGACAGCGGCGGATGCAGGATGGTGCGCGCGCCCATCTTGAGTGCGCGCACCCGGTCCAGCAGCGCGTCGCGGTCCGTGTACGCCAGCACCGGCACCCCCGGCGCGCGCCGCCCCGCCCGCGCGAACGCGTCCCACTCCGCCTCGCCTTCCCCGCGCGAGCGCAGGTCCAGGAACACCGCGTCCGGCCGCAGCGTGCCGTCCTCCATCTCCGCGTCCAGCACGGCGCGCAACCCCAGCGCCCTCACCTCTCCCGCCACCCCCGCGGCCAGCCCGCCGTCTGGCGTGGTGATCCACAGCACGGGCGGAGCGTTCGGCGCGGCGGGCGCGGCCGGAGGGGGCGCGGGCTCCGCGGTCTCGGCGGCGCGGGCGTGCACGTCGGCCTTGAGCCGCGCGGCCAGCTCCGCCATGCGCCCCGCCTGCCCACGGGGGACGGGGGCGCCCAGCAGGTGCTCCAGTTCGCGGGCGTGCACGGAGCCTTCGCCCAGGCCAAAGGTGCCCAGCGCGCCGGCCAGGCGGTGCGCCTCGCGACGAGCGGTCTCGCGCATGGGCTCGGTCAGCCCGCCGCCAGCCACCGCCTGCGCGGCGCGCTCCAGCACGGCGATGCGGTCCAGCACGGGGCCGCGCGCGCGCTTCCACACCTGGGCCAGCGCGTAGCTCAGCCGCTCCTGCGCGCCCTCCGCGGAATCCGGCGGGGCGGCGGGGCGCTCCGCGGGCGCCACCTGCACCAGGCGGGAGACGGCGCGCAGCAGCTCCGACCGGTCCACCGGCTGAAAGAGCAGTTCATCCACGTGCAGCTCCGTCACCAGCCGCCGCAGGTCCGCTTCTTTGACGGTGGATGCGTCCATCTCCATCGTGTACAGCACGGGCAGCTCCGCCAGCCGCTCGTCCGCGCGGATGCGGCGCACCACGGCCCCCGCCGCGGGATCTTCCACGGCGCCGTCCAGCACCAGCAGCCGCGCCCCGTCCGCGCGAAGCATGTCCAGCGCCTCCTGGCCGCTGAACGCCACCTCCACCGTAACGCCGGGGAGCTGGTTGGCCAGCCACGTGCCCAGGCTCGCGGGAAGGCCGGCGATGAGGATGCGGAGCATGGGCGTGCGGGGCGGAGGGGCGGACGGGGCCGGGCGGGAGCGCGTGCCCGCAAACGGGAGCGGGAAAGAGTACGAGGCGTATGCCTCCGGCGAAAGGCACGGCCCCTTGGGAGCGTGAGGTCCGGAGAGGGAGGCCGACCCGCCGAGCGACTGAAGTCGCCGCAACCACTGCTGAAAGCCTCACGATACGGCCGTGAGGCTGGTTCAAGCGCAGGTGACCGAGGTCTTTGCGGAACGCCGCCCTCGAACTGAGGTCTCCCTTTCTCCCGCGACAG
>NZ_DASVTX010000001.1:0-17041 GCF_036387355.1 Longimicrobium sp. | reverse complement strand
CTGCGCGACTACGACGAGTACACCTTCACCCACTCGGTGAACGTCTGCATCTTCAGCGTCGCACTGGGCAAGAAGCTGGGGCTGCACAAGCACCAGCTGTACGAACTGGGGCTGGGCGCGCTGCTGCACGACGTGGGCAAGGTGCGCATGCCGGTGGAACTCATCAACAAGCCCGGGGCGCTCACCGAGCCGGAGTTCGCCATCCTCAAGGAGCACCCGGCCGAGGGGCTGCTGCAGCTGTTCGACATGCGCGGCCTGGCGGAGCTTCCCCTGCGCGCCATGCTGATGGCGTACGAGCACCACATGAAGCTGGACCAGACCGGGTACCCGGTCAGCGTGCGCCCGCGGCAGCCCACGCTGTTCAGCCGCATCGTGGCCATCGCCGACGGCTTTGACGCGGCCACCAGCAAGCGCAGCTACCAGAGCCAGCCCTGGCCGGCGGACAAGGTGCTGCGCGAAATGCGCGACAACCCCAACCGCGGCTTTGACCCGCTGCTGGTAAAGGCGTTCATCAGCATGACGGGGATCTATCCCGTGGGAAGCGTGGTGATCCTGGACAGCTTTGAGCTGGCGGTGGTCACGGCGCGCAACCCGCGGGCGGAGTCGCTGCACCAGCCCATCGTGCAGGTGATCTACGACTCGCTGGGGATCCGGCTGGAGCCGCCCCGCACGCTGGACCTGGCCGAGCTGGACCCGGCGACCGGGCGCCCCCTCAGAAGCATCATCAAGACCACCGATCCGGAGCGCTACGGACTGCATGTCGGCGACTACTTCGTCTGATCCCTCGCTGCACCACGCCTTTGCGGCCGCCCGCGCGGAGGGCCGCGCCGCCCTGATCCCCTACGTGACCGCGGGGCACCCCCGCACCTCCGACACCGCCGCGCTGCTGGACGCGCTGGCGGAAGAGGGCGCGGACGTCATCGAGCTGGGCATCCCCTTCAGCGACCCGCTGGCGGACGGGCCCACCATTCAGCGCTCGTCGTTCGAGGCGATCGCGCAGGGGGTGGACATGCGCTGGACGCTGGACCAGCTGGCCCGGTTCCGCGCGCGGCACCGCACCTCCGTCGTGCTCTTTACCTACATGAACCCCGTTCTGCGCCACGGCGTGGACGCGTTTCTGACCGACGCGCACGCCGCGGGGGCGCAGGGGGTGCTGCTGACGGACCTGCCCGTGGGGGCGGACCCGGAGCTGGAGGCGCGCTTTGCCGCGTCGCCGCTGGACCTGATCCGCCTCGTGGCGCCGACGACGACGCCCGCGCGGGTGCGGGAGATCGCGGCGGCGTCGCGCGGCTTTCTGTACTACGTCTCGCGGACGGGGGTCACCGGCGCGCAGGTGGAGCTGCAGGAGGGGCTGGCGGCGGAGGTGGAGGCGCTGCGGGCCGTGACTTCGGTGCCGGTGGCGGTGGGCTTCGGCATCAGCACGCCGGAGCAGGCGGCCACGGTGGCGCGGGTGGCGGACGGGGTGGTGGTGGGGAGCGCACTGGTGGAAACGCTGCGCACCGGCGGGGTGGACGAGGGCCGCCGCTTTGTGCGCGCGCTGCGCCAGGCGGTGGACGGCGCGCGCCGGCCGTGAACGAGCCCCGTCTGCCGGCCGCCACGGTGCGGCTGCTCCAGGGATACGCGCGCTTTCTGCTGGCCGCCGGGGCCGCGGCCGCGGTGCTGGCCCTGCTTTCGGCGCTGCGGTGGGCGCCGGGGGTGTGGGGGGTCCTGGGCGCGCTGGCGGGCGCGGTGGCCGTGGCGGCGCTGCGGACGGGCTCGGTGCAGCTTTCCAAGTTCAGCTACGTCACCATGACGGTGGTGCCGGTGGGCGCGCTCACCCTGCTGGGCGAGCCGGCCGCCGCCGTGTTCGCGGCCTGGGTGGGGACGGCCGCAGGCGACCTGCTGCGGCGCAAGGTGTGGTTCGCCACGGGGGTGAACGCCGGGCGCGAGGCGCTGGCCGCCGCCGCCGGGGTGGGCGGGTACGTTCTGGCCTCGCACCTGGTGGGGCTGTCGCCGGCGGACCTGGACCACAACTACGCGCCGGCCTTTTCGGTGGCCGGGCTCCCCGTCCTGATCGTCTTTTTTCTCTGCTACTTCGCCGCCAGCCGCGGCCTCTTCTACTTCTCGCTGATCTTTCGCGGCAAGCTGACCGCCTCGGAGCGCAACGTCCTGTTCCGCTACGAGATCGTGTCCGCGGTGCTGGCCTTTCTGGGGACGATGGCGGTGGCCGCGGCCTTCGCGTTTCTGGGCGGGCTGGGGCCGCTGGTGATCGTGGTCTTCGTGGGGTTCAGCGGGCTGCTGTCGCGGGCGCTGGTGGTGGAGGCGATCTCGTCGGAGGAGCTGCGCAAAGTGGCCGCGATGGAGGCGGTGATTACCGCCGGCATGCCGCTGGCCGAGAGCATGGCGCGCATCGAGGAAATGGCGGGGCGGCTGATCGAGTGGCGCTGGCTGCACGTGTACGCCGTCCGCCAGGGCCAGCTGGTGATGGTGCATCCGCCGTTGGCGGACCCCGAGGGGCTGGAAGCGCTGCAGCCGCTGCGGGAGCGTGCATTCAGCACCGGGCAGGCGGTGGCCATGACGGACCTGCACCGCGGGGGGGGCGACCCCGCTCTGCCGGTGCGCTCGCTGGTGCTGCAGCCGCTGCTGTACGGGCGCAACGCGCTGGGGCTGCTGGAGGTGGCGCACCACCGGCCCGACGTGTACCGCAGCGCGGAGCACCGGCTGGTGGAGCGGTTCGCGCGGCAGCTGGCCCTGGCGCTGCAGCTGGACGGGCTGGTGCGGCCCATGACGGACAGCGCGCGGGAGATGGATGCGGCGCTGCGCACGCTGGGCGGGCGGCTGACCAGCCTGCGCGAAAGCGGGCAGGGGGTGGCGAGCACGGCGGCGGACATCCGGCAGCGGATCGCGGACCAGGGGCGGCGCACGGCGTTCGGGCTGCGGCTCACGGAGGAGCTGGCGGGCTCGGCGGACGCCATGTCTACCGACGCGGGGGAAACGGCGGAGGCCAGCCGCGACACGCGCCGGCTGGCGTCGGAGAACCGCGGCGCGATCGCGGAAGCGATCGGGCGGCTGGTGGACCTGCGCGACTTCGTGGACGCGGAGGCGCGCGCGATGGGGGCGCTGGCCGGAACCTCGGCGCAGATCGCCTCGGTGGTGGAAACGATCCGGGGCATCGCGGACCAGACCAACCTGCTGGCGCTGAACGCGGCCATCGAGGCGGCCCGCGCGGGGGAGCACGGCCGCGGCTTTGCCGTGGTGGCCGACGAGGTGCGCAAGCTGGCGGACGACACGGGGCGGGCCGCGGTGCAGGCGCGCGACATGGTGGACGGCGTGCGCGGGCAGATGGCGACGGCGCTGGGGCGCATGCAGCAGGGCGCGTCGCGGCTGCAGGGGGTGGGCGACCTGTCGCGCACGGCGCTGGAATCGGTGGACCGCATCGTGGCCGCGGCGGAGGGCGCCGAGGGGCTTACGGTGCGCATGGCCGGCCGCGCGGACGAGCAGCGGCGGCGCATTTCCGGGCTGCGCGAGGAGTTCGGCGCGGTGGCGGAGATCGCGGACGCCAACGGCGAGGGCGCCAGCGCGGTGGCCGAGGCGGCGGCCGCGCAGGCGGAAACGCTGGAGCAGATTGAGCAGGCCACCGCATCGCTCTCCGACGTGTCCCAGCGCTTGACGGGCTACATCGCGCGGCTGAACGAAGTCGCCTGATTCCCTTCCTTTTCCCTTTTCCGCTGATGATCAGGCGAATGGTCCTGGGCGCCGCCGCCGCGGCCGCCATTCTGTGCTCGCTGCGCGCCGCCGGGCCCGCGGATGCGTCCCTGGCTCCGGCGCGCATGCGGGCCGCGGGCGAGGCGGTGCCGTTCCACATCAACTCCATCCCGTCCACGTATCCGCTCACGGGCGAGTTCCGCGGCACGTACGAGATCTTTTCCGACAGCGTGGTGGTGATGGTGCAGAGCGGGCGGCTGCGCAGCGGCGTTCCGGCGGGAATCGGGGAGCGCGGGACGCTGCGCGAGCTGTTCGTGGCGGCGGGGCTGGGGCGGCCGCTGGACGGGCGCGAGGGGTGGACGACGGACAGCCTGTCGGAGCGCACCATCGTGCTGCGGCAGCTGCGCGGGGAGCAGGAGGGCCCGGTTCCCGCGCTGCGGATGATGGTGCGCCGCGCGCCGGACGCGGACCTGTCGCGGCAGTGGCTGTTCATTCAGGTGGGCGCGCGGCACGACCGGCTGTTCAACACGCCCGGCGACACGTTCGTGAACTACGCCTGCCAGGAAACCAACCTGCTGGGCCCCACGCCCGAGTCTCGCGCGCGGGCCCGGCTGATGGAAAAGGCCTACTCCACGCACTGCTGACCGGAATCCTGGGGAAAACAAGCCGCGCCTCTGCTTCCATGCAGGGGCGCGGCTTTCTGTTCAGGCCAGACGGTCTCATACGGCTCCGAGGACGTTCGTGCCCGTTGGCACCGTTCCTCCCCCGCTAGGTCAACGACCGTGACTCATTCGGAGTGGTCAGTTGGTAGGCACGAACTTTTTGCCGATTCGTATGGGGCGTCATTCTGAAGGAGCGTGCGCCGCGCTTTCCCCGGCACCGCGTTCATGCGCGACTGAAGAATCCCGGACCGAAACGTCCGCCGCGCCGCAGGCCGGCGCGGCGTGCTCCAGCCTCTCCCGCCGTACCCGTAGCGTCTGTACGCGGCGCGCAGCCGGGCGTGCAGCGAATGCGGTGGCGCGGGATTGTTCGGTCGGCGCCACAGCCTGGCGTGACGGAAGGTGCGGCGCGGCGCCTCCCTCAGAATGAGACCCGAAGTCCGATCCGGGTGAGGAATCCCGGTGCGCCTGATGTCCGGTTACGCCGCCCGCGCCGCCCAGCAGCGGCACGTCCGCTCCACCGGTGTCCTGCCCCCCACTTCGGCGCCGGGGCGTCATTCTGAAGGAGCGTGCGCGGCACTTTCCCCGGCACCGCGTTCATGCGCGACTGAAGAATCCCGGACCGAAACGTCCGCCGCGCCGCGGGCCGGCGTGGCGTGCTCCAGCCTCTCCCGCCGCACCCGCAGGGTCCGAGCGCGGCGCGCAACCGGGCGTGCATGGGATGCGGTGGCGCGGGATTCTTCGGTCGGCGCCAGAGTCTGGTGTGACGGACGGTGCGGCGCGGCGCCTCGCTCAGAATGACACTCGAAGTCCGAGGCGGGTGGAGAATTTCGGTGCGCCTGACGTGACAGGTCCCGTGCGCCTGACGGCAGTTCGCGCCTCCCCCCGCGCCGGCAACGTCCGCCCCGCCGGTCCTGCCGCCCACCTCGGCGCTGCTACGGCTCCGAGAAGTTCGTGCCCGTTGGCGCCGCTCCTCCCGCTAGATCAACGACGGTGGCTCGTTCGGAGTGGTCCGTTGGTAGGCACGAACTTTTGCCGATTCGTATCAACTGCACCTCACGCGGGAGGACGCGCGGGAGCGGAGGCCGTGTGGGAACTGATGAGGGTTGGTCCCAGGTGCGTTTCGTTACAGTGCCGGAAGGCGAGGGTCGGTCAAATCGGCACAAGCTTCCAGCACCACGCGAATGCTTTGCTGGATAGCTGATTCGTCGTAGTCATGCAGCAATCGGAGTGGGAACGCCTGGAGAATGCCCCGCCCCCGTCCGTTCGCGACCGCTGCACCGATGATCGCCGGATCGAGACCGGGATCAGACTGGATCAGATCCACAATGATCGCCCGCGCTCTTCGATGCACCTCCCCTGACGGGGGCGTGGAGCCCTGCGCATCCGGCCGGGTGAGAATCGCATGGAGGTCGATGAAGTCGCGAACCTCGAACCGGTCACAGATCGCGTGCAGCTTGCCCGCGCAGAGATCACGGTACGACGCCACCGTGATCACCTCGCTGGTCGGCTCGCGGGGCGCGAGTTGAAAGGACGATCCCGCGCCGAGATCCAGCTTGATGACGGTCCCGGAACCCGCTTCGTGTGCGAGGGCGCGAGCGTGAAAGGGGCTGGGGGATCCCACGGTTTCAAGCACAAAGCCGGCTTGCTCCAGCACCGGGGCAAGAAGGGCTATAAACCCGAGCGCGTGAAAATCGGGATCGCCAAAAAAATCTAGGTCTTCCGATTCACGGTGCCCGATGAAGTACGCAGAAAGCGCGGTTCCCCCTTCCAGGTGCAGCGAGGGGAATCCGTGCATGCGGGCGGCTTCAGCCACGAGCCGCATGAGAGTTTTGTGGGTGGGCGTGATGACGCCGGGAAGGGGAGTCAGCACCGTCTGCTAGGCCGGGATGTCGGCCCGCTGCCGAAGCCTGTCGACGACGAGTTCCCAGAAGATCCGCACGTTGCGCGGCAGCACGAGTTCATCGAAACGCTCAACCAATGCGCGCGTGGGAACAATCCGGCGGACGTGCTCCAGGTTGCCTTCGCGCAGAACGCGGGCAATGACGAGCGGATCGGTGCCGTCGATGGCGACGTCCTTCTGCAGATCCCAGAAGAGTTCCGGGAAATCGCCGTAGGTGTAGGGACGATCTCGTGTTTCCATCGACAATCCGCTCCGGTCAGAGTCCGTCAACGATGCCGCCGGAGGGGCGCCCGGGCAAGGCCGATCCTCATCCGCCCCGCAGTTCCCCCGCGATCCTCCGGCATCCGCGCATCCTCCGTGTGCACCGCCGTTGCGCGCCGGGAAGCGGAATGGAGCGGTCTCAGGGACGGCGCTGCTCTTCGGGGAGCGGGATTTCGCCGCGGGGGCTGTAGTACCGCCGCAGCCACGCGCTCAGCCCGTCCAGGCCGGGAAACAGCACGCGCTCGGTCACGTTCGCCTGGTCCAGCTTGTCGCGCACCTCCCACTTGAGCTCCGCGGGAATGATGATGCGGCGGAACAGCTCCGGGTGCGCCTCCAGCCACTCCGCCATGGTGGCGTGCGGGCTCGACATGACCGCGAACGCCGCATACTGGTTCACGATGCGCTGGTCCAGCGACGGCGGCTCAAAAAAGAGCGCGAACGGCTCCCCGTCCAGCGCGTCGAACTCCTCCAGCGTCTGCGCGCTGCGCTGCAGCATCTCTACCGTGAACACGTTGGCCTGCTCCGCCTCCATCTGCGCCAGCAGCGGAGCGGGGAGACGCGCGTGCACCGCGCCAAAGTCCACCATCCAGATCACCCCGTCGCGCCCGAACTGGTCCAGCCGCGCCGTGGCGAAGTGCATGGCGATCTGCGGCGAAAAGGTCCAGTCCAGCAGCCGCGTGGGCAGTCCGTGGTGCTGCCCCAGCGCCATCCAGTTCCAGATGGAGTCGCTGGCCCGGTACTCCCCCGGCGCGTACTTGCGAAAGTTGCGCAGCAGGTGCTGCTCCATCCGCGCGTAGTCGCCCCCCAGCCGGTACAGGCTGGTGGTGAGGGGGTACGACGCGCTGCTCACCCCGCGGTACACGTGCGGCGAGCGGATGCGCCCGATCTGCTCGTTGAACGCGCTCTCGTACAGCTGCTCGTTCAGCTCGGCCCAGCTTTCCACCCGGATGTCCGCCATCATTCTCCCGCTGGCCCGTTGCTTTGCCCGTTCCGTGCGGCCGATCCCGGCAACAAGCGTACGCACGCCGCCTCAGCGCCCGTTCACCCGCTCTGTCCGCCGGCCGGATCCTGCCCCACGGCTTCCCTCCGGACGCGGAGGCGAGGGGGAGAGAACGGAACGGGACGGGTTTGCGCGGGCGGGCAGGGGCTGTGCATGTTGGCGCGCGACGAGTGCGGGACGGACGGACATCGGGGGATGACGAGGAGCGGATGGCGGAGATGATCCTGTTCGCCGGCACGGGGAATCCCGCGCTGGCCGCCGCGGTGGCCGCGGAGCTGGGCGTGCAGCTGGGCTCCTGCCGGGTGGAGCGGTTTCCCGACGGCGAAACGTCCGTGCACCTGGGCGAATCGGTGCGGGGCAGGGACGTGTACCTGCTGCAGCCCACCTGCCCGCCGGTGAACGACAACTCCATGCAGCTCCTGATCTTTGCCGACGCGTTCCGGCGCGCCGCGGCGGGGCGCATCCACGCCGTGGTGCCCTACTACGGCTACGCGCGCTCCGACAAGCGCACCGGCCGCCGCGAGCCCATCACCGCCAGCCTGGTGTCGCTGCTCATGCGCGAGGCCGGCATTGACCACGTGGTGACGGTGGACCTGCACACGGCGCAGATCGAGGGCTTCTTTCCCGGCCCATTCGATACGCTCACCGCCGTGCCCACGCTGTGCGCGGCGCTCAAGCCGGAGCTTCCCGCGGACGCCGTGGTGGTGTCGCCCGACGCCGGGCGGGTAAAGCTGGCCACGGAGTACGCCGCGCGGCTGGACCTGCCCCTGGCGGTGCTGCACAAGCGCCGCGAATCCGGATCGGACACGCGCGTCACGCACCTGGTGGGCGAGGTGCGCGGGCGCACCTGCCTGATCATCGACGACATGATCAGCACGGGGGGCACGCTGGTGGAAAGCATCGCCGCTCTGCGCGACGCCCGCGCCACGGGGTTCCTGGTGGCCGCCACGCACGGCCTGCTGCGCGACGGCGCGGTGCAGCGGCTGCGCGACGCCGGCGTCTCCCGGCTCTGCGTGACGGACACGGTGCCTCCGCCGGAGGAGGGCCACGGGGTTCTGCACGTGGTTTCCGTCGCGCCGCTGCTGGCGGGTGCGCTGCGCAACCTGTCGTCGTCGCGGTCGCTGGAGTCGCTGTTCTGAACAGCTGATACATCTATCAGTAGCACAGAGAGACAGATGTCTTGACCCCGCGCGCGTTCGGGGCTACTGTAAATGCTGAACCGCACAACAGTTGCACCGTGCGCGGCCACTTTGTGCGCCGCCGGGCCGCTGTTCCCGCCCCGATTCCTCCGGCCGACCGCCCTTGCCCGTCCTTCTCGTCTTTGCGACCGCCGCCCTCGTGGCCCTGCTGGTGACCCCCGCCGTGGCGCGGGTGGTGACCGGGTACGGGCTGTACGGGCATGTGCGCCCCTCGGCCGCGGAGCGCCGCGTGCCGCGGCTGGGCGGCATCGCGGTGTGGATCGCGACGACGGCGGGGCTCGTGGCGGGCGCGCTGGCGCCGGGCGGGCTGGCGGGGCCGGACCGGTTCTTTGTGGGCGCGCTGCTGGCGGGAACGCTGCTCTTTGCGGCCGGGCTCACGGACGACCTGGTGAACCTGCGCCCCTCGCTCAAGCTGCTGGCGCAGTGCGCGGCGGCGGTGGTGGCGTACGCCTTCGGGTTCCGCATTGAGGCGGTGAGCTTTGGCGAGGCGTCCATGCAGGTGGGCGCGCTGGCGCTGCCGCTCACGCTGCTGTGGATCGTGGGCGTGACCAACGCCTTCAACCTGATCGACGGGTTGGACGGGCTGGCGACGGGGATCGGCCTGGTGGCGCTGGCCACCACGCTGGCCGTGGCGCTGGTGCTGGGCAATCTGGAGGTGGCGCTGGGGTGCGCCGCGCTGGGCGGCGCCCTCGCCGGCTTTCTGCGCTACAACTTTCGCCCCGCGCGCATCTTTCTGGGCGACGGGGGAAGCCTGTTCGTGGGCTTCATGCTGGCGGTGCTTTCCGTGCACGGCTCCACCAAGAGCACCGCGGCGGTGGTGGTCTGCGTGCCTCTGCTGGTGCTGGCGCTGCCGCTGCTGGACACGCTGCTCGCCATCGTGCGGCGGTGGCTGCGCGGCACGCCGGTGTTCGGCGCGGACGAGCGGCACCTGCACCACCAGCTGCTGGCGATGGGTGTGACGCACGTGCGCGCCGTGGTGCTGATGTACGTGGCCGCGGCCACGCTCGCCGTTCTCGGCGTGCTGCTGGCGTTCGGGCCGCCGTCGCTGGTGGCCGGCGCCGCGGTGGCGGGGGCGGCGCTTTCCGTCCTCCTCCTTCTGTTCGCCATCAAGCGCCTGGGGTACCACGAGTTCGTGGAGGCGGGCGCCGTGGTGCACTCCGGCATGCGCGGGCTGCGGCAGAGCATCCGCGACCAGATTCACGCCCGCGACGTGGCGCAGGTGCTCCCCACCGCCGAGTCGCTGCTGCACGTGCAGGCCATTCTGCAGGACAACGCACCCGCGCTCGGACTGCTGTACATCACCGTCTGCCGCGAGTCGTCGCGCGAGGGCGGGCGCGGCGAGCTTCCGCGGGCCAGTGCGGCGAGCGCGTGGAAGCTGGAGTGCCCGGTGGACGAGGATGGCGCGTCCACCGACCCGTACGTGCTGCGGGTGTGGACGGAGGCGCCCGACGACCTGCGCCTGCTGACGGCGGACCGCACCGCGCGCGTGCTTGCCCACGCCGTGGGCGAGTGGCTGCGCGCGGACCGCGCCCCGCCGCCCGTCCACGCCGCGCCCGAACGCCCCCGCCGCGTGCCCCCCGCGCATACCGCCGCCTCCGCCCTCGCCTGAGGGCCGGCCGTCGGATTCTCCCGTGAAGATCGTGTATCTGAGCGCCTCGGGCGCGCTGGGCGGCGCCGAGCGCGCCCTTCTGGATCTGCTCGCCAGCCTGCGCTCGGCGCAGCCGTCGTGGTCCCTCTGCGTCGTCGCGGGGGAGGACGGGCCGCTGCTGGGGCGGGTGCGCGAGCTGGGCGTGGAGTCGCGCCTGCTGCCGTTTCCGCGCGCGCTGTCGTCGCTGGGCGACGCGGGGTCCGCGGCCGGGGGGATGGGGCGTGCCGGGCTGCTGGCGGGGATGGCCGCCGCCGGGCCCGCCGCCGCGGCGTACGCGCTGCGCCTGCGGCGCATGCTGGGGGATCTGGCGCCGGACATCATCCACACGAACGGGTTCAAGATGCACCTGCTGGCCGCCGGGGCGGGGCCGCGGGGCGTTCCCGTGGTGTGGCACCTGCACGACTTCGTTTCCGCGCGGCCGGCCATGCGCGGGCTGCTGCGCGCGGCGGCGGGGCGGTGCGCGGCGGCCCTCGCCGTGTCGGACGCGGTCGCGGCGGACGCGCGGACGGCGTTCGGCGCGGGGTTCGCTGTCCACACTGTGCTGAACGCCGTCGACCTGTCGCGCTTCCGGCCGGAGGGGGAGGCGCTGGACCTCGCCGCGCGCGCGGGACTGCGGCCCGCGCCGCCTTCCACCGTGAACGTGGGGCTGGTGGCCACGATGGGGCTGTGGAAGGGGCACGAGGTGTTTCTGCGCGCCCTGGCCGCGCTTCCGGCGGATGCGGCGGTCCGCGGGTACGTGGTCGGGGGCGGAATCTACCGCACCGCGGGGAGCGAGGTGTCGGTGGATGACCTGCGCCGGCGGGCGGCGGATCTGGGGATCGCGGATCGCGTGGGGTTTACGGGGCTGGTGGAGGATCCCGCGGCGGCCATGCGCGCGCTGGACGTGGTGGTGCACGCGAGCACGCAGCCGGAGCCGTTCGGATTGGTGATCGCGGAGGCGATGGCGTGCGGGCGTGCGCTGATCGTGAGCGATGCGGGCGGCGCGCGGGAGATCGTGCACCCGGAGCACGATGCGCTCACCGCCGTGCCGGGAGACGCGGCGTCCTTGTCCTCCGCCATCCAGCGCCTCGCCGCCGATCCCGCCCTGCGCGCGGAACTGGGACGCCGCGGGCGCGAAACTGCGCTGCGCGACTTTGACCGCGCCCGCCTCGCGCGGCAGATGGCGCCCCTGTATCGTTCGCTCGCTCCCGCACCGCCGCCGCGCTGACGTCCGCGCGTCGGCTCGACGGACCGGCGCGAGACGCTTCGCTCGCGACGACAGTTGGTGCGGGGGATACACGCCGTTACCGACATGCTGTTGCAGCACAAAACGCTGTCGTCCTGAGAGCGTGTAGAGACACTGGGCTTGCCGATCGCCCCGATGCGTGAGCGTCATCCCGAGAGCGTGTCGCTACACCGTGCCTGCCGATCGCCCCGGAGCACGAGTGTCATCCTGAAGGAGGCGCCGCCCGAAGCTCTCCGAGTACTCCGAGTCTGGCGCCGACTGAAGGATCCCGCCACGGACTGCGCTCATGAACGAGTGACTGCGTGGCACGCCGCGGTCCGTCCGACGCGGCGGGGAGTTCGGGGCACGCCGCGCAGCCATGGTGCACCCGACGGTCCCGGCGGGATCCTTCGACTACGCGCCACGGTTTGGAGCGGCTGACGGTCCGGCGCAGCGCTCCGCTCAGGATGACGTCCAAACGCCGAGGCGCGAGGCGAGCACGGGTGTGCGCACGGTACCTCTCCGACGCCGGGCTGCTCAGCATGACGCTCCGGCTCCGAGGTATGAGGCGAGCACGGGTGTCCGCACGGTAACCTCGGTGCGAGGCGAGCGCTGTTGTCCGCAGGGCACCTCCCCGACGCCGGGCTGCTCAGGGTGACGCCCAAGTGCCGAGGCGTGAGGCGAAACAATCCCGTGGACGCTTCGCGAAGGATGCCGCTCGAGTGCCGCGGCGCGAGGCGAGCGCGGCCGTCCGTGCGGGAACCTCTCGGACGCGGGCTGTGGCGTGCGCGGCACCGTGTTTCATCGCCATCGCCGCCGCGCGGAGCGGATCGTGCGACGGGGGCGCGAGAACGCGTGTCCACCGGATGTTCATCCGCTCCATGACCCAACGCCGCCTTCCGATCTCCATGATTCTCATCGCGCCGTACCCCCGAGAGGGCGCGTGACGCTCCGGGTGATGCACGTCTACGCCGGCAACCTGTACGGCGGCGTGGAGCGCATGCTGGCGGCGTTTGCGGCGGAGGCGGTCCTGGAGATGGACCAGTCGTTCGCGCTCTGCTTCGAAGGGCGCCTGGCGGAGGAACTGCGCGCGGCGGGCGCCCCGCTGCACCTGCTGGGCCCCGTGCGCATGAGCCGGCCGCGGAGCGTGATCCGCGCACGGCGGGCGCTGGGGGACGCAATCGAGGCGCGGCGGCCGCACGTGGTGGTCTGTCACTCGTCATGGACGCATGGCATCTTTGCCCCCGTGGCGCGCGCGCGCGGCGTTCCCGTCGCGTTCTGGCTGCACGACGCCGTGACGGGCAGGACGTGGGCGGACCGGCTGGCGCGGCGCACGCGGCCGGCGGTGGCGCTCTGCACCAGCCGCTTTGCCGCGGAAACGCTGGGCCGGATGTGGAGCGGCATTCGGAGCGAAGTGGTGCATCCCGCCGTTGCGCCACGGCCCGCGGACCCGCTGCGTCCCCTGGTGCTCCGCACAGTGCTGGAAGCGGAACTGGACCAGGTGGTGCTGCTGCAGGCGAGCCGCATGGAACCGTGGAAGGGGCACCGCGTCCTGCTGGATGCGCTCGGCCTTCTGCGAAACGAGGCCGCGTGGACGTGCTGGATCGCCGGCGGCCCGCAGCGCCCGGAGGAAGGTGCGTACCTGGACGCCCTGCGCGCCCGGGTGGAGGAACTCGGGATCGGCGGGCGCGTACGCTTTCTGGGCCAGCGCTCCGACGTGCCCGCGCTCATGGCCGCGGCGGACGTGGTCTGCCAGCCCAACCTGGGCCCGGAGCCGTTCGGCATCACCTTCGTGGAGGCGATGCAGGTGGCCCGCCCCGTGGTGGGCTCCGCGATGGGCGGCAGCCTGGAGGTGGTGAACGAGGCCACCGGCATCCTCGTTCCGCCGGGCGACGCCGCGGCGCTGGCGGATGCGCTGCGCACGCTGATCGGCGACGCGGGGCTGCGGACGCGGCTGGGCGCGGCGGGGCCCGGCCGCGCGAGAGAACTGTGCGATCCCACGCGGCAGATGGAGCGGATGCGGAACGTGCTGGCGAGCGTGACGGAGGGGGGCAGATGACGGGAGTGGAGGAGCGCGCGCGCCGACGCCGGGGCACCAGCGGCGACGCCATCTACCGCATGACGGAACGGGCCGTGGCCGCGCGCCACCCCGGCGGCGGCACCCTCGTGGACGTGGGGTGCGGCGCGGGGCGGCTGTGGCCGTTCGTCAGCCCTCATTTTGATCGATACGTGGGCGTGGACGTGGTGCGGTACGAGGGATTCCCCGCGGAGGGCGAGTTCCACGCGCTGGACCTGGACCGCGGCGACGTCCCCCTGCCGGACGGCACCGGCGACGTGGTGTGCGGGGTGGAAACTATTGAGCACCTGGAAAATCCCCGCGCCTTCGTGCGCATGCTCGCCCGCCTGGCGCGCCCCGGCGGATGGGTGATCGTCACCACGCCCAACCAGCACAGCGCGCTCAGCAAGGCCACCTTTCTGCTGCGCGGCGAACACGTGCACTTTCAGGATGCGTCCTATCCCGCCCACATCACCGCGCTGCTGGAGGCCGACCTGCGCCGCATTGCCACGGAAGCCGGATTGACGGAGATCGCGGTGGAGTACAGCGCGTCCGGCCGCGTGCCGGGGACGGGGCGGCACTGGCCGTCGGTCCTGTCCAGGGCGTGGCCGCGTGCCCTGAGCGACAACCTGCTGCTGGCGGGGCGCCGTGCCGGCTGACACGCTCGCTCCCGCGCCGCTCTGGTTTCGCGCCGCGCGCGCCCTGATCCGCCGGCTTCCCGCGGGCCGCTTTCGCGCGTTCAGCATGCTGGCCAACCGCGGCGTCCCGCCGTTCCTGGACAGGCTGGGCGCGGAAGGGGCGGGGATGACGTACCGCTGCGACCTGCGCAACCTGATCGCCCGCGAAATCTGCGTCACGGGCCGCTACGCGCCGGTGGAGACGGCCATGGTGCTGCGCACGCTGCCGCGCGGCGGCGTCTTTGTGGACGTGGGGGCCAACCTGGGCTACTTCGTCCTGGTGGCCGCGGCCGCGGTGGGGGCGGGGGGACGGGTCGTCGCGCTGGAGCCGGACCCGCGCATGGCCGGCGAACTGGAGGAGAACGTGCGCCGCAACCGGCTGGGCCAGGTGGCCGTCGTGCGCGCCGCGGCGTCGGACCGCACGGGGACGGCGGCGCTCTCCGGCTACGCGGAGGAGGGCGGCAACTTCGGCACTTCCACGCTGCTGCCGGACGGCGGCACCAACGTCTTCGAGGTCCCCTGCGCGCCGCTGGACGACCTGCTGGACGCGCAGGGCGTGGGCGCGGTGGACCTGGTAAAGGTGGACGTGGAGGGCGCGGAGTTGTGGGTGCTGCGCGGGATGCGCCGCGGGCTGGCCGCGCGCCGCTACCGCCGCGTGCTGGTGGAACTGCACCCGTGGACCTGGGACGACCGGAACGCCGTGGTGCGCGAGATGGTGGAGATGATGCGCGAGTCCGGGTACGTGGGGGAGATGAGCGACTCCGCGCCGGCGGCTACGCGGCAGGCGCTGTACGGCCGCGCGGAGGCCGGCGGCCCCGTGCCGTTCGACGGCCGGTCGCCGCTGGGCGAGTGGCCGCACGTGCTGTGGACGGCGGCGGAGGAGGGCGCGTGAACAGCGCCGCGCGCGCTCTGCCGTTCGCCCGCATCGCCGCCCAGCAGAAGCCCAAGCGGCCCACGCCGTGGGTGCCGGGCTTCATTGCGTTCCAGCTTCTCTGCCAGCTGGCGCTCATCGTGGGCGACATCGGCTGGGCGCGCGTCATCGTGCGCATCGCGGCGTTCGGCGCCAGCCTGCTGCTCGTCTTTGGCCTGCGCGGCCGGGGCGGGCCGTACCCCGCCATTCGCCCCGCGCTGGCGGCGCTCGGGGCGGTGGGCATCTGCATCTTTCATCCGGACACGCGCAGCCTTACCGCGGGCGTGGCGCAGGTGGCGCTGTACCTCGCCGTGCTGGGCCCCCTGTTCTGGGTGCCGCGGCTCACCAGCATCGACCTGGCCATGCTGCGCCGCGCGGTGCTCGTGCTGTGGGGCTTTCACACGCTCAGCGCCGCGCTGGGAGTGATGCAGGTGTATCGTCCGGGCACCTTTCAGCCCCCCGTTTCCGCCGTGGTGGAAAGCAAGGGGAAGGGGTACGTGGAATCGCTCAAGATCACCACGGCCAGCGGCGCCAAGGTGTTCCGCCCCATGGGGTTGACCGACGTGCCCGGCGGCGCCTCCATTTCCGGCCTGTATGCCGTGCTCCTGGGCGTCGGCTTCTTTCTCACGCGCCGCAAGCCGCTGGCGCTCGCGGCGTCGCTGGGGAGCATCGGGCTGGGGGTGATGTGCCTGTACCTTTCCCAGGTCCGCGCGCTGGTGGTAATGACGGGCATCGCGCTGGTCGCCGTGGGTGCCGTGCTCCTCTTTCGGCGCGACTTCAAGCGGTTGTCGATGCTGATGGTGGGCGTGGTGGGCGTGGTGGTGGCCGGCTACTTCGCGGCGGTGAACATGGCCGGCGCGGCGGTGGCGCAGCGGATGGCGACGCTGGTGGCCAGCAGGCCGGGGCAGGTGTACTACGACAACCGGGGGCACTTTCTGGAAGAAGCCTTCACCAAGACGCTGCCCAACGCGCCGCTGGGCGAGGGGCTGGGGCACTGGGGGATGACGGCCACCTACTTTGGCGGCGGCGGGCCGCCCACCAAGCAGATCTGGGTGGAGATCCAGTGGGCGGGGTGGATCGTGGACGGCGGCGCGCCCTTTCTGCTCGCGTACCTGGCCGCGCTGGCCGTGGCGCTGTGGACGGCGTGGGGCATCGCCCGCTCGCGCCCCCCGTCGCCGGAAGCGTCGGACCTGCCGTTCTGGGGCGCCATCGTGCTGGCCTACTCCATCGGCGCGGCGGCGCTCACCTTTTCGTATCCCATCTTTCTTTCGCAGTCAGGAATGGAGTTCTGGCTGCTGAACGCCACGCTCTTTGCGGCGGCCAGGCATGCGCGGCAGGCCGCGGCGGCGGCGCGGGCGTACGCGGCATGAGGCCCTGGGTGGTGGTGGCCGGCGACTTCGTGCGGACGGGGGGGATGGACGCCGCCAACTACGCGCTCGCCTCGTACCTGGCCCGCTCCGGGCGCCAGACGCACCTGGTGGCGCACCGCGTGGCGGAGGATCTGGCCGCCGAGCCGAAGGTGCTCGTGCACGCCGTGCCGCGGCCGCTGGGCTCGCACACGCTGGGCTTTCCGCTGCTGGACCGCGTGGGCCAGCGGGTGGCGCGGATGCTGGAAGCACGCCGCCCGGTGGTGGTGGCCAACGGCGGCAACTGCGCGGCGGGCACGCTGGTGTGGCTGCACTACGTCCACGCGGCGTACGCGCCCCGCATCGCCGGGCGCCCGCTGCGCCGCGCGCTGCACGCGGGTTCGCGCCGCGGCGCCCTGCGCGACGAGCGCGCGACGACGTCCAGGGCGGAGGTCGTCATCACCAACTCCGCGCTGACGGCCCGGCACGCCACG